>DATEYP010000089.1:0-7900 GCA_035256085.1 Acidiferrobacterales bacterium | reverse complement strand
AGATGATTCTCGAAGCCATAGAACGGCGCGGGCAGCTCACTCGGGTCGATCACGAATGCGACGACCCGGCGGCGCTCTTCCTTGCTGGAGAATCGCTTGGTCAGGACATAGAAGCCGTTTGGCATTAGCCATTTCCGGGTTTCTTCCGCCAGCAAGATCGCATTCGGCTTTTTGTGCGCCTTGGGATAAACAAGCTTCCCGTCGGAAAAATGATGGGTATAAATCAGAGGAACCGTGCCGGATTCCGGAACCGCGCGGCAATGTTCCCGCAGCCTGAAATCGACCACCGGGCCGGTACAAACCTCGATGCCGAGTTCTTTCAAACTATGACTGAACAACCCGTGTGCGCCATCGCCGGCGTAGGCCAAGACGGGGATGTGAATGAAACGCTCCGCGTCGCCATCCTTGACGATCTGGCCGAATGGCAAGACCCGCTCGTGGTAATCGCCAAACGTGGAATCGTGGCTTTCGCTTACCTTTACTTCGCCCTGCACCCCGGCCTTCTTCAGCTTGACGACGATATTCTCCTGAAGCACATCGTCGTCGCTGAATGCCTTGTTACGCGCCTCGAATACATGGATATGTTCGATGGCGCAGCTTCGCAGTAACTGTTCCCGAAACGGGCGGTAATAGGTTCCGTTGCAAAATGACCTTGGGACGATGGCCACGATCTCACCGCCCTCCTCCATGAGTAGGATGGCCAGTGCGAGAAACGCGGTATAGAGATTGACTGTCTCGACACCCACATCCCGCAACAAGTAGCGGTGCTTGCTGTCGCTCTTTATTTTTCGATAAGGCGGGTTAAGGATGGCGTGGGAAAACCGCACGCCTCCACCCATCGAGATATTCCAGGCCGCATCTTCGATAAAGTCGGAATTGTGGATCGTGCTCGCCAACCCCGCGCGGGCATGCGAAGCCAGCGTATCGGCCAGAACCATTTTCAATACCGGATCGATCTCCCACGCCTCGACCGAGGCTGTCGAGTCCTGGAAGCGAGTGAGGAAAGCGTTTGTAAGCGAACCCACTCCTGCCCCGGCATCCAGCAGGTGGATAGTCCTGGTCGTGGCGGAGAAAAGGGAGGCCATGAACGCGGCGATTGCCGCCGGCGTCATGAACTGACCGAACTCGGATTTTCGTTCCGGATCGAGCTGCCTGCTGGCATCCAGCCTTACGGCATCGATGGAATCCTGGGTGGCGTTCTCGCGCATTGAGGGATTATGACAATCCTTGGCGAGAGATACCAACATGATTCAGGCCGATCCATCGACCGGGTTAAACAAAAACCGGGGCCAGAGTGCAGCTAACCAAGCGGTTCGGTGGTGGCGTCCATAACCGGCTCGCCCGCGTGCGCCAGGATGACCTTAAGGAAATCCTCGCCGTAGGCGGCGAGTTTGCATTCTCCGACGCCGGAGATTCCGGCGAACTCAGCGAACCGTTTGTGGCGAGCCGGTCGTTGCCGATACGACCAGGGTTACGGCGTGGCTGGAAAGCCGGCGGATCGTTCGCGAATGAACCAGGTTTCAGCCGTATATGGTTTCAATGAACTGCCGCTTGATTTCTTCGACTTCCTGGCGCCGGCCGATCAGCGCCTCGACACAATCGCTTTGCAGGCGCGTTCCCGTGAGCCGCCGCATCTCCGTGAACGTGGCGTCGATCGACCAGGCGGGTTTGTACGGGCGCTGGCTGGTAAGGGCGTCAAAGATGTCGGCCGTGGTGACGATCCGCGCCTCGAGCGGGATTTCGTCGCCCTTGAGGCCACGGGGATAACCGCTGCCGTCGATGGCCTCGTGATGGCAGGCAATGATGTTTCGCAATACCTCCATGAACGGCAGATAACTGAAGCCGAATTCCTGGACCATGTGGTTGACGATATCGAGGCCCTTGTTCACGTGGGTCTGCATGAGTGTGTATTCTTCCCGGTCCAGGGACGCCGGTTTCAGCAGAATGCTGTCGGGAATCGCGACCTTGCCGATGTCGTGCAATGGGGCAAACAGAAACAGATGCTCGATATACTCGTCCGTCAGGCTATAGCTGGCGGCCAGTTCGCGCGCGATCAGCCGGCTATAGCGTGACATGCGCTCGAGGTGTGCGCCGGTTTCGCAGTCCCGCCGGCTCAGCATGTGACGTGCGGTCCTGGTGGCGGCGGTGAGGGTACGGATGGCGCGGATCTCGGCAATCACCATGATCGACAGCAGTCGCGCCATCGGGTCGAGGTGCCCGATCATGTCCGGCTGGAAACTGCCGGGCGTGTACGAGTCAAAGAAAATGAAGCCAAAAAACTCGTCATTCAACACCATCGGCAGGGTATAACTGGCGCGATAGCCCGCAGCCAGAATCCGCTGGGTGTGTTCCTTGTCGCTGGCGCTGTATTGGCGCAAATCGTCGATGACGCGCGGCTTGCCGCTCTCCAGAATCTGCTTGAGCGCAAAGGCATCGGCGAGCCTGGTCTGATAATTCGTCAAACCACCATGATTTACATCCGAGCTGATGAAGGTTTTCAGCAGGTCGGTCTGGTTGTCATACACGGCGACGGCGATGTGGTCGATGACGGCATAACGACCTCTAAGAAGTCGATGCATGGCCAGAAGTTTTTCTGATAACGACGCGGTCTTCTCCAGAAACTGGAATCCATTCTCGGCATATTGATGCATACGCTCCTCACGACTCGTGGCCGGTCAGGGAATAACGATACGCCCATGATATTGGGATCACAAAGCTGGCGAACCCGGCTCGATAGCCAAGTGGCCGGGGTGCCTGGGGCCCCCATCTGAACCGAGGCTGTCCGGCCGGGTTACCTGCCGGGACGCTGCTTGGTCTCACCCGCGTGTGCCAGGATGACTTCGAGAAAGTCCTCGCCATAGGCAGCGAGCTTGCGTTCGCCGACCCCGGATATTTCGGCGAACTCACTGAGCGTCTGCGGACTGCGCTCGGCCATCGCCGCGAGCGTCGCATCGTGAAAGACGACGTAGGGCGGAACGCCCTGCGCCCTGGCAAGCTTCAGACGGCGGGCGCGCAAGGCTTCCCACAGGACGGTGTCGGTTTCATTCGTGAAGGTGCGAACAGCGGTTTTTTTGGTTTTCTTCCCGGGTTTCGTTTCGCGCCGCAGCAGGAGGCGCTGTTCGGCGCGCAGCACCGGGCGGCAGGCGTCGGTGAGTTTCAGCGCACCATGGCCCTCGAGATCGACGGCCAGCAGTCCGCGGGCGATGAGCTGGCGGAAGATGCCACGCCACTCCTGCTGGCTCTGGTCCTGGCCGATGCCGAAGGTGCTGAGCCGGTCGTGGCCGAACCGCTGGATGCGCTCATCGGCCTTGCCCATCAGCACGTCGACCAGATAGTTCACGCCGAATCGCTGGCCGGTGCGATGCACGCAGGACAGCGCCTTTTGTGCGGCTTCGGTGGCATCCCAGGTTTGCGGCGGTTCCAGGCAGGTGTCGCAGTTGCCGCAGGGCACCGGCAGCGGATCATCAAAGTAGGCCAGCAGCGCCTGGCGGCGGCAGGTGGTGAGTTCGCACAGGCCGAGCATGGCGTCGAGTTTGTGGCGCTCGACGCGCTTGCGCGCGTCGTCGGATTCCGAGCTTTCCAGCATCTGGCGCAGGGTGATGACATCCTGCAGGCCGTACACCATCCAGGCATCGGCCGGCAGGCCATCGCGCCCGGCGCGGCCGGTTTCCTGATAGTAGGCTTCGATGCTCTTCGGCAGGTTCAGGTGCGCGACGAAACGCACGTTCGGCTTGTCGATGCCCATGCCGAAGGCGATGGTCGCGACGATGATCACGCCCTCGTCGTTGAGGAAGCGCGCTTGATGGCGGCTGCGGACCCCGGGTTCGAGACCGGCATGATAAGGCAACGCGTCCAGCCCCTGCCCGGCGAGATAGTCGGCGATTTCTTCCACACGCTTGCGCGACAGGCAATAGACGATGCCGGCGTCGCCGGCGTGTTCGGTGCGCAGGAAACGCAGCAACTGCTCGCGCGCACTGCCGCCGCCTTGGGCAATGCGATAGCGGATGTTGGGGCGGTCAAAACCGCTGATGAACACGCGCGCATTGCCCAGGCCCAGGCGCGCAATGATCTCGCGGCGCGTGGGCTCGTCCGCGGTGGCGGTCAGCGCGATGCGCGGAATGTGCGGGAAGCGTTCGTGCAGTACCGACAACTGCATGTACTCGGGCCGGAAGTCGTGGCCCCATTGCGACACGCAATGCGCTTCGTCGATGGCGAACAGCGCAATGTTGGCGCGCGCCAGGAGATCGAGCGTGCGTTCCTGCATCAGCCGCTCGGGGGAGATATACAGCAGGTCGAGTTCACCGTTCAGTAAATGCTGCTCGATGGCGCGCGCGCTTTCCGCATCCAGCGTGGAATTGAGAAAGGCGGCGCGCACCCCGGCCTGCTTGAGCGCCGCCACCTGGTCCTGCATGAGCGCGATGAGCGGCGAGATGACCAGCCCGGTTCCCGCCAGGGCGATGGCCGGAATCTGGAAACACAGCGACTTGCCGCCGCCGGTGGGCATGAGCACCAGCGCGTCGTCGCCGCGCATCAGGGTGTCGATCACTTCCGCCTGCGGGGCACGAAATTGATCGTAGCCGAAGACGTTATGCAGAATCTGTCGGGGTCGGTCGTCCATGATGACTGATGTACGGGATCCTTGAGGCATGGCGTCAGTATCGCCGGTTTCGTTCCACAGGTCATGCGGTTGGCCGCGCCCTGTCACTGCCGAGTACTGACCGTCAATGCTGCCCGGCGATGCCCGGTGGTTATTCAGGCCTCGGTCGCCGCGTCCGCATCGAGCCACAGATCAACGCCAGCGGGCGGCGCGATGTGGCGGGCCGGGATGTCGCGCCCCTGTCGCCAGGCGGTCAGCGCCGCGCGTTTGCCGGCCCCGGTGACCAGAAACAATGCCTGTCGCGTGCGGCTCAGGCGCGCGGCGCTGAGCGTCACGCGCTCGGGCGGCGGCTTGGGCGCGGCATGCACCGCCAGCACATCGGCGCCGCCGGCCGGCTGGCCGGGAAAAAGACTCGCGGTGTGGCCGTCCTCGCCGAGACCGAGCAGCACCAGATCGAAATCGCCGAGCGCGGTCAGCACCTCCGCGTAGCGGGCCGCGGCCGCGTTGGCACCGAGCTCGGCGGGGATCGAATGCACGTTCGCCGGCGGGATCGGTACCCGGTCGAGCCAGGCGCTGCGCGCCATGCGGTCGTTGCGCCGCGCATCATCCCGGGGCAGGCAGCGCTCGTCGCCGAAGTAAATCTGCCAGCGGTCCCAGTCGGCGCGCGCCGCGGCGAGGCGCGCGTACACCGAACGCGGTGTCTCGCCGCCGGCCAGCACCAGCCGGTAGACGCCGCGCGCCGCGATTGCGGCGCGTGCCGATTCGAGAATGCAGCCGGCCGCGGCGGCTTGCAGTTCGGCGGGCCCGGAAAAGACGCGTTCGTTCAGTTCGTTCATCCTGGAAAAGCAGTTAGCCACAGATGAACATGGCTATTCAATGCGCTGCCTGTATTCGCCGGCCCACCAGAAGGGTGAACGGCTTCGGTGCATCAATGGCCTGATTCATTTGCATCAATCTGCGTTCATCTGTGGCTAAACGCCGTTGTTATGTTCATGTGTTTGCCGGGATCTTGCGGTCAGATCTCGTTGCGCCAGAACTGGTCTTCGCGCTCGAACAGGCGGCTGGCCTCGCGCGGACCCCAGGTGCCGGCCGGGTAGGTGGCAATGAACTCGCGATTGCGCGACCACTCGCGCAGTATCGGGTCGACCACCCGCCACGCCCATTCGACCTCGTCGAAACGGATGAACAGGCTGCGGTCGCCCTCGATCACGTCGAGCAGCAGGGTCTTGTACGCCTCCATGGTGGTCGCCTCGCTGGCGCGGTACGAGGCGTTGAGCCGCACGATTCGCGTGTTCATGCCGAGTCCCGGCTCCTTGGCGTGCAGCTCGATGTGCATGCACTCGGTCGGCTGGATCGACAGCAGCACCCAGTTCGGATCGATGTGCGCCGCGGCGGTATCGTGGAACAGCAGCTGCGGCGGGTGGCGGAAGCGGATCGCGATCAGCGACATGTTTTCGGCCAGACGCTTGCCGGTGCGCAGATAGAACGGCACGTTGCGCCAGCGCCAGTTGTCGATGAAGAAGCGCGCCGCGACGTAGGTTTCGGCCACCGAGCCTTTCGCCACGCCGTCTTCTTCGGAGTAACCGCGCGCGGCCTGACCGGCCACGCGCCCGGGCGCGTACTGGGCGCGATACGCATCGCCGGCCACCGCCTGCGGCGCGATCGGGCGGATGGAGCGCAGCACCTTGACCTTCTCGTCGCGCAACGCGTCGGCATCGAGCGTGGCCGGAGGCTCCATCGCCACCAGTGTGAGCAGCTGCATCAGATGATTTTGCAGCATGTCGCGCAGTGCGCCGGCGCCGTCGTAGTAGCCGGCGCGATTGCCCACGCCCTCGGACTCGGCCACGGTGATCTGCACGTGGTCGATGTAGTTGCGGTTCCAGATGGGCTCGATCATGGTGTTGGCGAAGCGGAACACCAGCAGGTTCTGCACGGTCTCCTTGCCGAGGTAGTGGTCGATGCGGTAGATCTGCTCCTCGTCAAAGTGCTGGTGCAGGCGCACGTTCAGCTCGCGCGCACTCTCGAGGTCTTCGCCAAACGGCTTCTCGACCACGATCCGGTGGCGGCCATGCGCGCGGCGGATGCCGACGCGGTCGAGCTGTTCGATCACACCGAGGAAATCGGACGGCTTGATGGCGAGATAAAAGACGATATTCTCGCAGGTACCGAGGCGCGGCTTGCTGAGCTCTTCCAGCAGCCGCCGGTAGGCCTGTGGGTCGGTGAGGTCGCCGGCCACGTAATCGAAGCGCTGTGCGAAACGCTCGAAGACCGCGGCCTCGCAATCCCTGCCGAGATGCTGATTCAGGCTGAGTCGCAGGTACCCAAGCCAGTCGTTCTGGTTCCAGTCGCGGCGCGCGAACGCCACAAAACGCAGATCCGCGTGCAGTGCGCCGGCAGCCTCAAGTTCGTACAGCGCCGGCAGCAGCTTGCGCGACGCGAGATTTCCGGTGGCGCCGAAGATGACGAAGTAACACGGCCCGGGTTCGGTCATGGCTCAGTCCTTGTCTTCCTGTACCGCGTGACCGCCAAAACCCTTGCGCATCATGGCCAGCAGTTTGCCGCCGTACTCGTCCTTGCCCTGGCTGGCAAAGCGCATCATCAGCGCCAGACTCATCACCGGCGTCGGCACACCCAGCTCCACACCCTCCAGTACCGTCCAGCGGCCCTCGCCGGAATCGGCGACCTGCGGGGCGATGTCGGTGAGTTCCTGGTCGCGCGCGAGGAATTCGGCGGTGAGATCGAGCAGCCAGCTGCGCACCACGCTGCCGTGCCGCCAGGTCTCGGCGACCGCGGCCAGATCGAGGTGAAAATCGGTGCGCGCCTTCATGAGCGCGAAGCCTTCGGCATAGGCCTGCATCATGCCGTACTCGATGCCGTTGTGAACCATTTTCACGAAATGCCCGGAACCGGCCGGCCCACAGTGCAGCCAACCGCGGTCCGCTCCCGGTGCCAGTGCCTGGATCACCGGCTTGAGGCGCGCGACCGCCGCGGCGTCGCCTCCGAGCATCAGGGCGTAACCGTTCTCCAGCCCCCACACACCGCCGGACACGCCGGCGTCGACGAACGCAATACCGCTACCCGCCAGTTGACCGGCACGCCGCATCGAGTCCTTATAGTTGGAGTTGGCGCCGTCCACCAGCAGGTCGTGGCGCGCGAGCAGCGGAAACAGCTGTTCCAGGTGCCGCTCGGTGACATCCCCGGACGGCAGCATCAGCCACACAATGCGCGGCGGCATAAGCGCGGCGATCAGTTCCGGCAGACTTTCCACGGCCGTCAGCCCGGTCTCGGCCGCCAGCGCGCGGG
>DATEYP010000088.1:0-2131 GCA_035256085.1 Acidiferrobacterales bacterium | reverse complement strand
GGTGCGCGGATTGTTGACCATGTTGGCGTCCACCTCCAGGCCGACGCCTTCGAGGAAATTGGCCAGACCGATGCGCTCGATCATCTCGCCGCAGCGTTCGTGCTCCAGGCCGTTCTCGGCCCAGAACTCCATGATGGTGCGTCCGAGCTCCACGAGCTTCTCATAATCCTCGTCGCTGTCGAGCTTCATGAACGGCACGACCATGGTACCGAGCAGGTCGCCGATCTTGAGCGTGCGCTTGCCGCCCACCAGCACCGACACGCCGCGGTCCTTGCCCGGAGACAGGGCCTTGGTCATGACGTTGATGCAGTGCATGCATTTGACGCAGTTGCGGTTGTCGATAGCCAGCGTGTCGTCGGCCTTGAGCTTCAGGCAGTTGGTCGGACAGCGCGTGATGACGTTGTCGATCACGTAGTCGCGGCCCTTGTCCTTGACGAATGCCTTGACCGCCTTCTGGTCCGCCTGGATATCGTCGCGCCAGGTGCCGATGACGGCCATGTCGGAACGCTGGATCGCGTTCATGCAGTCGTTGGCGCATCCGGAGAACTTGAACTTGAACTTGTAGGGCAGTGCCGGGCGGTGCAGGTCGTCCACGAAGTTGTTCAACACCTGGCGGTGGGCGCGCCCCTCGTCGAAGCAGGAGTGCTCGCAGCGCGCGTGGCCGACGCACGACATGGAGGTGCGCACGGACGGGCCGGCGCCTCCCATGTCGAAACCGAGCTCGTTGAGCTCGTCGAATGCCGCCTGGACGGCCTCGGTGGTGCAGCCCTGGAACATGATATCGCCGCTCTGGCCGTGCAGCGCGATCAGGCCGGACCCGTGCCGCTCCCAGATGTCGCAAAGCTTGCGCAAGATGTCACTGGTGTAATGCATCGCCGGCGCCGGCATGATGCGGATGGTGTGGAACTCCTTGGATTCGGGGAACATCGGCTTGCCGTCCTTGTCCATGAGCTCGGAGAAGCGCGGAATGACCCCGCCGCCGTAGCCGATCACGCTGGCCGTGCCGCCCTTCCAGTAGCCGAGGCGGGTCTTGTAGGAATGCTCGAGCTGGCCGAGCAGATCGACCACCATGTCCTTGTCTTTCGCGAGGCGCTTCAGGCCGGTCACAAAGCTCGGCCACGGTCCGGCCTCGAGCTGGTCCAGCATCGGGGTGTCGTGCATCTTCTTGGTCATGAAGCGTTCTCCGTCGTTCGACTACGCGTGAAATGAGTCTGGGCACGGCATGCGCCTTCGAGCGCACGCCCGCACCGCGATGACAGGTTTGCAATCATCAGGGGTGCCGGGGCGGGAAGGATTGACCCAGATCAAGCACGGGGCACTCTACTTCATCAGGGATAGATGCGATTATCCCTTTGGAGAGGGTGGTGACGAAGCGTCTGGAAGAAGTCTACTTGTGCGCGCCACGCGGCGCGGCGCGCAGCGCGCGCCACACGATGACCAGAAACAACAATCCGCCCAGAATGGCGATCAGGCCGCCCAGGCCCATGAGGCCCATGGCGGCAACACGCTCGATCGTGTCCAGTCCCTGGGCGGCCCCCGCCACCTTGCGCTGCACGCCGTAGCCGCCGGACCACACCAGGCCCAGCACATGCAGCAGCTGCCCGCCGCCGTACAGCCACGGCTGGGCGTGCGCCCAGCGGCGATCCGGCTCGCCGTAGCCGAGGCGCGGCAACAGGTAATAGGTCAGGCCCATGAATGCCAGCGTCACGCCGACAATCGAGCCATGATAATGCGCCGGGATGGTGACGTTGCTGCCCTCAATCAGAAAGCCGATGATCCCGCCGATACCGAACAACAGCATGGAGGCCAGCAGCGCGGCGCGCAGCGCGCGCTGGTCTGGCGCGGCGCGCGGCGCCGCCAGCAGTCCCAGCAGCACGGCGAGGCCGAGCGGCAGGGTCGCAAGACTGCCGCCGTAGCGCATCAGCCAGGTAAACAGCTTGATGTGCCCGGCCGAAGTCAGTTCGTGGGCGTAGTAGATGAGCGGTGTGGCGAACACCGCCATCAGGCCGAGCGCGAACATCAGCAGCGCGACGCGCGGCGTGACGCGCGGCGGCGCGCCGCTGGCGCTTGCCAGCCACAGCCACGTCACCAGCATCAGCAGCGTGTAGGTGAACTGCAACACATGCCCGCC
>DATEYP010000087.1:0-15150 GCA_035256085.1 Acidiferrobacterales bacterium | reverse complement strand
TCGGCCGGTGTGCCGAAGGTGTTCGAGCGCCGGTAGCGCACCTCCACGAACACCAGCGTGTCGCGGTCGTCCATGACGAGATCGATTTCGCCCTGCGGGCAGCGGTAATTGCGGGTAAGGAGCCGGAGTCCGGCGCGTTCGAGGTGCGCGCAGGCAAGGGCTTCCGCCTGCGCGCCGCTGAGCGGTTCAGCCACCCGGGCGTGCCGCCGGCGCGTCGGTGTCGATGTCGAACTGGCCCTTGTGGCGGAAGAAGGTATCCACCAGCACCGGCACGCCCTTGCGGAACTGCGCCCACAGCAGCTGGCGATGCAGGCGCCCGCCGCGCGCGAGTGACAGGCCGCTGGTCACGCCGCCGAAGCGCACGGCGTTTTCGCTGCTGAGGCGATTGAGGTGCGGGATGACCGCATAGGCGTCCACGCCGAGCGCGAACAGCCGGTCGAGCCCGCTGTGCGCATACGGCCAGTTGGGCTGCAAGGTCTTGCGCAGTTCGGCCACGCGTCCGTCGCCCACCAGCATCCACGGCATGTCCGGGAACAGGATGCCGTCCAGGTCGGTGTCCTGGTTCGGATTGCCGCGTCCGGTGAACACATGCGAGGTGGCGTACACCGGCACGCGCGCGGCGCGGTGGTAGCTGAGCTGCGGTTTGATCAGGCGCGCATGCCGCGGGTCGGCCGCGAGGAATATGAAATTGATGTCCTCGCGCGGCCGCGCCTCGAACTTGAGTTTCATTTTCACGACGCTCTCGATCCGGTCCTTGCGCGCCTCGCTCTGGCTGATGTTGAGCAGGCGTTTTACCGGGTCGGTGTAGTCGCTCTGATCGAGCAGGTAATCCTGCTCGGTGACCACGATCCCGCCGAGCCGCTGCCAGGCGCCGACAAATGCCGTCTGCAGGCGCCGCCCCCAGGCGGAAGCCGGGTAGAGCACCGCCGCCTGACGATGACCGTCCAGCCAGGCGCGTTCCGCGGCCTGCGTTGCCTCCTGCTCGGGCGGCAGGCCGAACTGGAACACGGTCTTGCTGGCGTCGATGTCGTCGGTCGCGTGGCTCAGCAGCAGCGTCGGTACGTCGAGGCCGGTTTTGCGCACGATGTTGTCCACGGCCTCCAGGCCGAGCGGTCCGACGATCAGCTGCGCGCCGTCCTGCACCGCGGTTTCGTAGGCGGCGAGGATGCTGGCCGGGTCGGCACCGGTGTCGACCACGCTCACCTTCGGTTTGTCCGGGTTGCGGTTCGCCGCATCCATGGCGAGAAAGCCGTCGCGCACCGCGGCGGCGGCCTGCGCGTAATCGGAGGTCAGCGGCAGCAGCAAGCTGATTCTGTCCACGCGCCCGATCTG
Source organism: Acidiferrobacterales bacterium (assembly GCA_035256085.1). Lineage (GTDB taxonomy): Bacteria > Pseudomonadota > Gammaproteobacteria > Acidiferrobacterales > UBA6901 > UBA6901. Next base: position 13,818 of record DATEYP010000087.1, on the reverse strand, counting down.
GCCCGGACGCGGACGCGCGATGCTTTTCAGGAAATCGTCCGAGGCCGGGTGCCCGACGTGGGTCTTGCGCCAGCCATCGATGGCATTCGCCAGCGCCGCGCGGCTGCCGGCGTTTTCGAGCGCGGCGATCGCCAGCTCCAGCCAGCCACTCAGCGCCGGGTCGCGCGTGGCCTTGAGTTCCTGATCGAGCTGGGCGCGGCTCAGGGTGGCCAGGATCTGCCAGAGCTCCTGCTGATTGCGGGTCAGCTCCTCGCGCGCCACGATGACCTTCTCGCGTGCAATCAGGCTCTTCACGGCCGGCAATGGACGGTCGAGCGCCACCTCGGCCAGTGCGCGCACCCGGTAAATCTCGGCGATCAGCGCGGGATTGAGGTTCGGTGTTTTCTCGGCGAGCGCCAGCAGGCGCAGGGTTTCATCCGGACGGCCTTCGAGCGCGGCGAGCTGCGCATCCAGAATCTGTTTGCGTGCCTGGAACGCGGCGTCGAGCCGGGCGAGATCGATGCCGCGCAGTTGCTCGCGTGCTTCGCGCGCCTGCCCGGCCTTGATCAGCGACTCGACCGCCTTGAGCGCATAGTGCTGGCGCTGCGGGGGCGTCGCCAGTTTGGCGAGTGTCTCGTATTCGCGCGCCGCGAGCACGAATTCGCCGGCCTGTTCGGCCAGTTCCGCGGTCTTGACGGTGGCCGCCGCCGGTGGCTCCGGTTTGGCAACCTCCGGGCGCAGCGGTGGGCGGGTTTCGCAGGCCGCCAGGGCAAACAGGGCAACGAGCAGAAAAAGACCGCAACGGGTACGACGGGAGATCGGTTTCATGGCAGGTGTCGGGTAAACTGCGCCGAAGTATCCGCAACCGGAGGCGCCTGTGTCAAACCAGCCCGGGGTCCTGTACGTGGTCGCGACCCCCATCGGGAACCTCGACGACCTTGCGCCGCGCGCCTTGCAGACCCTGAACGCGGTCAGTCTGATCGCCGCCGAGGACACGCGCCACAGCAGCAAGCTGCTCCGGCACTTCGGTATTCTCACACCGCTGACCGCCTTCCACGAGCACAACGAACGCGAAAAGGCCGCGGAACTGGTCGCACTGCTTGGTGCGGGCAAATCCATCGCACTGATCAGCGACGCCGGCACACCGCTGGTGAGCGATCCCGGCTATCGCCTGGTGCGTGCCGCGCATGCAGCCGGCATACGCGTCGTGCCCCTGCCCGGTGCGTGCGCCGCCATCGTGGCGCTGTCTGCATCGGGCCTGCCGTCCGACCGATTCGCTTACGAGGGCTTTCCGCCGGTCAAGGGCGCCGCTCGCCGCGCCTGGTTCGAGGCGCTGGCCGGCGAGCCGCGCACACTCATTGTGTACGAGAGCCCGCATCGTATTGTCGAGAGTCTGCACGACATGGTCGCGGTGTTCGGTGCGGCGCGTGAGGCGGTGTATGCGCGCGAGCTGACCAAGCAGTTCGAAACCGTGCGGCACGCCACACTGGACGAGCTCGCCCGCTGGGTGGCGGAAGACGCCAACCAGCAGCGCGGCGAGATCGTGGTGCTCATTCACGGCGCCGCCCCGGCCGCGGCGAATACCAGCGACGAAGCCGCGCGCATTCTGCGCATCCTTATTAAGGAACTGCCGGTGAGCCAGGCGGCGGCGCTGGCGGCGGAAATCACCGGTCAGAAGAGAAACCAGCTCTATGAGCTGGCACTGCAGCTCAAGCCGGGTTAATCCGTAGGCGAGACTCGCTGGTGGTTCTGACCCGGCGCGGAAGGGGCCGCTACAATATGCGTGCGTTTCCTCAAAAAAGTATTATTTATCATTATAAACACCTGGTTACAGTGAACGTGTGGTTCGCGTGGCAATCTCTCGGTCACGCTTTCGGCCCTGCACCGTTGCCAAAATCAATAAAGAAGTATTCCAGAGGATTTTACTGGGGATTGGCCCACCTCAACGCCTATGCAGGTCTGCGCAATCGCACTTTTTCGCCTATAGTCAAGATGTATCGTCTATAGTCTTGATATATCAAGGTCTGTATTCATTGATGTGGGGGCCGGGACGCCCGAGTCCGGTGGCTTAAAAAATTAAACATTTCACGGACCGATTGTTTAAGTACGGACCCATCAAGCCCATGACCACCTCCAATTTCTGGTCCAATGCGACCCGGCAAACGTTTGCACCGGTTCGTTACCTGCACATTGTCAGCAGTGGTGTACGATGCGCATCGCGTTAATATCCATCACCTGCCTCCTGTTCAGCCTGGCCGCCGCCGCAGCTGACAGTCCGAACGGCAAGGTATTGCGAGTGGTCGCGTCCAATACCGTTGGTGACACCGGCCTAATCAGTTGGGTTGCCAAGGGATTTGAGGCGCGGCATCCGGATAATCGCGTGAACGTCGAGTATGCCGGGGCGCTGGCCGTGCTGGATCGTGGCCGCGCCGGCCAGGCCGATCTCGTGATTACCCATCACCCCGGGAGTGAGCTTATTTTTGTTGGTGAGGGCTACGGCCTGCTGCGCACTCTCATCATGTATAACGATTTTGCGATCTTCGGTCCGGCGCGCGATCCACTGCGGTTGCGAGAAGATCGTGATCCGACGGACGCATTGCGCAAACTGGCCCGGCAACAGGTTTCCTTCATGGTTCCGGGGGCGCGCTCCGGAACCTACAAGAAGCTGAGCGAGCTGTGGACCGCTGCCGGTATTGAACCGGACTGGCCCGGTTATGAGGTGGTCAATTCCAGTTCTTCCGCCACCTTGCGCAATGCCGCGACCTTTGGCACCTATGCGTTCGCGGACATGGGTACATTTTTAGTCAACCGTGAGGCGCTGGGCAGCCGGCTGGTTCCGCTGTCGCGCGATAATGTTGCGCTGCGCAATGAGTACTACGCCATCGTGGTGAGTAAAGAACGCATCCCGACGGCCAATCAGCCGTTGGCGGAGGCCTTTCTCGACTATCTGGTGTCGGACGAAGGTCAGGAGCGTATCCGGTTTTTCGGCGAAGACCGCTACGGTACGCAGATTTTTACCCCGGCGGCACACCTGGACGCGGGGTTGCGCTCCCGTGAAGCCGCCCTGGAGCTGGCTGAAAAGGCACGCAATCAGCAGCGCCTGGTCGGGTTGGCAATTTTGCTGGCGCTGGCCGGCATGGCGGCCAGCGCGTTGTTTATCCGCACGCGCCGCCTCGAAAAAGCAACACGCATAAGCAAGGAACGCTTCGCACTGGCGGTCGGCGGTGCGAATGACAGTATCTGGGACTGGGACCTGCAAACCGACCAGGGTTATTTTTCTGCACGGCTGAATGAAATATTGGGTGCGGCGGTTGTTGGTGAAATCGTGTCCAATCCCCTGCAAGTCTGGCGTGGGTTGATCCACCCCGATGACCGCGAGATTACGGATGTCCGGCTCAGGCGTTATCTGGAGAGTAACGCCGAGGGGCTGTTTGAGGCCGAGTTCCGTGGCCAGACAGGCAACGACCGGGAGTGCTGGCTGTTGATGCGCGGCAAGGCGCTGCGCGACGAACAGGGACGGGCCGTGCGCCTGTCCGGATCCATCACCGACATCACCGACCGCAAGCGTCAGCAGGCGAATCTGGAACACCAGGCCCTGCACGATGCCCTGACCGGACTGCCCAACCGCAATCTGCTGCACGACCGCTTGCACCATGCCATACAGAACGCGGAACGCCAGCACCATTCGGTCGCGCTGATCCTCATGGATCTCGATCGCTTCAAGGAAGTCAACGACACCCTGGGACACCAGTACGGCGACCTCATGCTGCAACAGATCAGCACTCGCCTGCAACAGGTCCTGCGGCACTCCGATACCATCGCTCGTCTGGGGGGCGATGAATTCGCCATTCTGATTACGGATTCAAACGAGACCTTTGCCAGTCATGTGGCACAGAAGGTACACGTCGCACTCAATCGCGTATTCAATCTGGACAACCATTTCCTGCATATCGGCGCCAGTCTCGGTATCGCCCTGTACCCGCAGCACGGTGACAACGCGCAGTCGCTGATCCAGCATGCCGATACCGCGATGTATGTTGCCAAGCGCTCCAACACCGGTTGCGCCGTGTACCACCCGGAGCATGACCGCGACGCCGTCAAGCGCCTGGAGCTGGCCAACGAACTGCACGATGCCATCGATGCCAATGAGCTGGAGCTGTATTACCAGCCCAAGATCGACCTGCAGACCGGCAAGGTGACAGGTGTCGAGGCCTTGCTGCGCTGGCAGAACCCGGTTCGCGGCATGGTTCCGCCGGACGAGATGATACCGATCGCCGAGCACAACGGCATGATCAAGCGATTGACCCTGTGGGTGCTCAACGCCGCCCTGCAGCAGTGCGCGCAATGGCGTGCGCAAGGCATTGAGCTGAGTGTCGCCATCAATATTTCGGTGTGGAACCTGCAAGACCCGATGCTGATCGAGGAGATCGAGAACAAGCTGCTGCAGTGGAAGGTTCCGGCAAATCTGCTGGAGCTGGAAATTACCGAAAGCGCGATGATGGCCGATCCCGCATCTTCGCTGGTTGCGCTGAAATTACTGGACTCCATGGGCATCGCATTGACGGTCGACGATTACGGTACCGGATTCTCATCGCTGGCGTATCTGAAGAAACTGCCCGTGGACATCATCAAGATCGACAAGTCCTTTGTGCTGACCATGGATACCGATGAAGACGACGCCATTATCGTCAAATCCACCATTGAGCTGGCGCACAACCTCGGTTTCAAGGTCGTAGCGGAAGGTGTGGAATCCGAGGCCATCTCGCGCATGCTGCTGGAACTGGGCTGCGACACCGCGCAGGGCTACCACTACTGTCGACCGGTAAATAGCGTGGCTTTTACCGGTTGGATACGGGAATTGCCAAAGGGCAGTGTGGGACATGACACCGCGATCGGCATGCATCTCGTCCGTTGACACTGCCATGCCCACGTCGTGATGCATCACCGGTCTTTGAAGGCTTTAAATCCCGACCGGCGTACATTGCCCTTCTGTCTTGACAGGCGCCGCTTCGGTCCAGTTACGCCAGCAGATTGGGCCACATCTACTACTATATTAGTGTTCTGTGAATTAGATTTAACAATTTGCGAGTGACTGATTTCATGCACATGCTATGATCGCTGCGCTTTTCCTGCCAGGCGTTTCATGCGTGGCGGGGATCACAATTCGCATAACCGAAGGGCCGGCAAGAGCCCCGATGACCAGAACCATATCCCGCTGCGTCGGGTCTTATTTCCACTAGGAGTGTTACATGAATAGGAGCATGAATATGGATTTTCAAGTCGCTGGAAAGATGGGCATGGAATCACTGGCAGTCCGGTTGACGCAGTTTTCACAGGGCGGTGGCTGTGGTTGCAAGGTGGAGCCGGAAACCCTGCACGCGCTGCTTGCCAATGTTCCCAAGAAACACGCCAACAAGTCGTTGCTGGTTGGCATCGAGAACAGCGACGACGCCGCCGTTTATCAGATCAACGAACATCAGGCGCTGGTGTTTACCAATGACTTCTTCGCGCCGATTGTCGACGATCCGTATATCTACGGCCGGGTCGCGGCAGCCAATGCCCTGAGCGACGTCTACGCCATGGGCGGGGATCCGTTGCTCGCCAACGCCATTCTGGGCTACCCGGTCGGCAAGATCTCGGTGGACACGGTGCAGGAAATCATGCGTGGCGGCACCGATGTTTGCCATGAGGCGGGAATTCCGCTGGCCGGCGGCCACACCATCGATAATCCGCAACCGATCTACGGCCTGGCGGCCGTGGGCATGGTGCACCCGGACATGGTGAGAACCAACGCCGCCGCTCGGGTCGGCGATGTGCTGATCATCACACGTCCCATCGGCATCGGCATCATGACAACGGCGATCAAGACCGGCAATCTTTCACCGGCCGGCTATGTGGAGCTGCTTGAAAACATCACCACGCTGAACAAGGTCGGGTCGTGGCTGGGCAAGCAGCGCGGTGTGCACGCGATGACCGACATCACCGGCTTCGGTCTGGCCGGCCACCTGCTGGAGATGGCGAAGGGCGCGCGCGTGCGCATGCGGATTCAGGCCTCGGCCGTGCCGGTCATGGAGGAGGCATGGTCGCTGGTCGTCGAGGGGGTGGTCCCGACGGCCGCCTACCGCAACATGAACGGTTACGCCGATTCACTCAGCTTCGATGACGAGTGGAATATCGACCACCAGCTGGTGTTCACCGATCCGCAGACCAATGGCGGTCTGCTCATATCGGTGGCGCCCGACCAGGCCGAGACCCTCCTGGCCGGGCTGCGCGAGCGCGGTTGCCACAAGGCTGCCGTCATCGGCGAGGTGACGGCATATACCGGCACCGATGCCCCGGTGATCTTTAACAGGTAAAAACAACAAGCGGCAGCTCGGCTTCATACAGACAGTCGTTGATGATGAAACCCGGGCATGTCCTTGTCGGAACAAAGTTCATAAAATCCGCTTCGCTGCGTTCGCCTTGACATTATGGATGCAGGTCTTGCGATCACGCTCTTCACGCTGGGTCTGCTGGGGGGCTTTCTTTCCGGACTGATCGGCATCGGCGGGGGCATCATCATGGTGCCCCTGCTGCTGTATGTCCCGCCGGCCCTGCAGGTCGGCCTGCTGACCATGAAGACGGTCGCCGGCATCACCTCGGTGCAGAGTTTTTTCGGCGCGGTCTCCGGCGCGGTCGGTCACAAGCGCCATGGCCGCATCAGCATGCCGCTCGCGCTCTACCTGGGCGGCAGCATGTCCGTCGCGGCGCTGGCGGGATCCGTCGCCTCCCAGTATCTGTCGTCGGAATGGATACTGCTGGTGTTTGCGGGAATGGCCATCATCGCCGCGGTCATGATGTTCATTCCGCTGAGTCATGTCGAAGTCGACACCCATGCGCACGAACTGATCTTCAACAAACCGCTCTCGATTGCCATCGGGACCACGATCGGCGCGCTCTCCGGCGTGATCGGCCAGGGCGGCGCCTTCCTGTTCATTCCGGCCATGCTGTTTCTGCTGAAGATTCCGATGCGCATCGCCATCGGCACCGCGCTCGCGATCGGTATCGCCTCGTCCACGGCCGTGCTGATCGGGCGCATGGGCACCAACCAGATTCCCTACCTGATGTCGGCGGTGCTGGTGTCGGGCGTGATCATCGGCGCGCAGGCCGGCAGCGCCCTGAGCCAGCGCACGCCGCGCCGGCTGTTGCGCGGTATATTGTCCGTGTTGATCGCCGGCACCGCCCTAAAGATGTGTTATGAGCTGTTATACACATGAAGGCCTGTTCATTCACAACAACTGAACGCAGGAACCCCACACCATGATGCGATACCCGAATTTTCGCCGCGCGCTGCCGCTCTTTGCAGTCCTGTTCCTGACCCTGCTGCCCGTGGGCAGCGGCCGCGCCGATCCGCCGGAGGGCTACACGTTCCTGCGCTACGACGAGGGACTGCGCATCGCCAAGCGCGACGGCAAGCGGGTGTTCGCCTATTTCGGCCGCTACGGTTGCGGGTTCTGCGAAAAAACCAACAAGGAATCGTTCAGCAATGCCGAGATCCGCAAGCTCTATACCGAGCACTACGTGCTGGTGTATGTGGATGCCGAGAGCGGCCGGCGTCTGCAACTCCCGTCCGGCGAAACCATCACGGAGCTGGAACTAGGCGCGATGATGAAAACACTGGTGACGCCGTACTTCCTGTATCTCGAACCGGATGGGCAGGTCATTCACAAGGTCCCGGGTTTCCAGACTGTGCAGGCATTTCTGGATTTCGATCGCTACATCCACGGCGGTCACTACAAGAAGCAGACACTCTCGCAGTTCCTGGGAAAGTAACCCGCCGATGGGACGCATGTTGCTCTGTGGCCTGGGGCTGCTGGCAATACCGCCGGCGATCGCGGCGCCGTGGTCGTTTGACGAAAAGATGACCGTTGCCCAGACCAGCAAACCCAGAACCTTTCATCACGTCGAGTCGTCGGGGCGCAAGAACATTGCCGTTTCCGGCGACACCGTGGGCGTCATTTGGGAAGACAATCGCAGCGGTGTTCCCCAGGTGTATGTGGCGTTCAAGCCGATCCAGTCGTCCGCCTTTGAGTCGCCGTGGCGTACGAGCGACGCTCCGCCTCGTGCGCACGCGCTGGCAGCCTACGAACCGGTGATCGTGGCGCTGGGTGGCGGGCGGTTTCTGATGGCTTGGGAACAGAGCAGTGGTGTGTGGGTGCGCAGCGGCGGGCCGCAAGGACTGGACCCGGCCGTGAAACTCGGCAGCGCCGAGGCCGGCCAGATCACGCTCGCCACCGGCGCGCGCGGCACCTATGCCGCCTGGACGCAGCCACACGGCCGCCATCGGCAGATCGTGGTGGCGCCGATCACCCTCCGTGGACCGGGCAAAGCGGTGCGCGCGGGGGCGGCGCGGCCGGTGGACCCGGCGCCACCCGCGGATGAACAGCTCTACCCGGCGCTGGCCGTGACCACCAAGGGTGTCACGGTCGCCTGGGAAGACCGGCGTCACGGACATACCGTGTTGCTGACCAGTTTCGCCGAACACGGCAAGGCGTTCGCTGCCGCGACGGAACTCAATGAAGTGGTGCAGAAGTCAGCCACCTATGGACGCGGCAGCGGCGTGACGCGCGCGACATTGGCAGTTTTCGGCGCCGACCAGGTCGGCGCTGCGTGGATGGACAAGCGCAATTTCAGCACCGCTTATGATATCTACGGCGCGATCAGCCGCGACGGCGGCCGCCGCTTCGGCAAGAACGAGATGGTGCAGGATTCGTTTGGCGAAAATTTCAGCCAATGGCATCCGGCAATCAGTGGTGCCGCCGACGGCACACTGGCCGTTGCCTGGGATGACGATCGTGACGGAAGTTCGGATATCCAGTTGTCATGGAGGACTGCGGACGGCTGGAGTGAAGACCTGGCGGTGCCACCCGCCTCCGGGCCCGGTGAGCAGGTGCATCCGGCGGTCGCCCTGGACAGCCGCGGCAATCTGCACCTGATCTGGCTGGATTACCTCGAGAAAGGTCAGCCGACGCGCATCTTCTATGTTATGGGCAAGCGTACCGAGGCCAGGTGATGTGCCGGCACGGCACCGGTCAGCCGGTGATGTAGCGCCACCAGAGTGCGCGCGTCAGCGCCCCGAGGCCGAACAGTAGCAGTGCGAATGCCGCCAGCGCGCCAATTACCGGAAGCAGGCGCAGCAGCGCCAGCACGACCAGCGTCACCGCCAGTGCGCCGATCACCCAGCCCTTGCCGGGTGATTCCGGCCGGCGCAGCCGCTGCAATCCAGCATCCGCCACGAACAGCACGCCGGTGAGATAGCCGAGCAACAGCAGAAGGAAGTAGAGCACCAGCGTGATCAGCCCGAGCCACAGCCCGACGATACTCACCAGCAGCAGAATCACCACCAGCGGGCCGCTCGCCAGCACCGCGAAACCGATTCCCAGCACCCGCCACGGCGCCTCGCGCACCGCGCGTGCCGTGAGCCGCGAAAAATTCGGAAACAGCAGATACAACACGCTGGCCGTGACCAGCAGGCTGAGCAGCATGAACGCGCGCACACCGGCGTGCCCGGCCTTCGCGCCCGGCGGCGTTTCCAGCGGCAGCTGGACCACGGCACCGAGCAGGCGCGCGCCCGGATCAATCCTGGCTTCGTTCGGGCTGCGATAGTGGAACTGACCATGGATAATCGCACCCGGGCGGATCTCGATGTTCTCGCCGATCAGGTCCACGTCGCCCAGAATCTCGCCCGTGATCACAATCTCGCCGCCCGCGGCCTTCAGCCCCTTGCCCACGCGCCCGGCGATTTCGAGCGTGCCGCCCGCGAGCCAGGCGCGCCCGCCGATCCGGGCCTCGGGCGCGACCACCACGGTTCCGCCGGCCGCGAGCAGGTCATCGCCGATCGTGCCGCGCACCGTCACATCACCGCCGGTGATGCGCGCGTCGTCCTTGACCCTGGCACGCAGGTCCACGCTGCCGCCGATGGCGGCGACATCGCCGTTCACCGTGTCCTCGATCGACACGCGTCCGCCGGCCGCGCTCACATCGCCGTCCACCTGTCCCAGGACGCGTACGCTACCGCCGATGAGATATACATCCTTCTGCACGTGCCCGCGCTGAATCACCGATTCGCCGATCTGCTGTCCCGCCACCAACAGCGGATTGGCCGCCAGAACGCAACCCAGAAACAAAGCCGGAAAGAAACGCCGCGGTGTGTGCATGGCCAGACTCCTTGGCGGGGGGGGGCGGGGTAGGGCGATATTGCGATCAGTTGGCGCAAACAGCAAGAGCGGATTTTTCCCTTGCGGCCGAACGCGGCACGGCGTTCCAGCTATTCCCCGCAATACCCGCGAACCTGGAAAAAGCAGTCAGCCGCAGATGGACGCAGATAAATGTGGATATTCAATGCGCTGCCTGTATTTGCCGGCCCACCAGAACGGTGAATGGCCCCGTGCCTCCATGGCATGATTCATTTGCGTTAAACTGCTTGAATCCGCGGCTAAACGCCGTTTCAGGTTAACCGGGGCCAGCAACGAAGGTGTGACGATGCCAAAGAAACCCGAATCCAGCAACGACCGGTTGAATAAAATCGTGGCCGGGGCACAGCGCAATCAGTTGCAGCGCGAACAGGCTTACCGCGAACAGGCGCTCAAGCTCTACCCGTGGATCTGCGGACGCTGCCAGCGCGAGTTCACGCGCGAGAATCTGCAGGAACTCACCGTGCATCACCGCAATCACAATCACGACGACAACCCGGCCGATGGCAGCAACTGGGAGCTGTTGTGCATCTATTGCCATGATAACGAGCACCAGCGCCTGCTGGAGGCTGCGGCCCAAGGCAAACCGGTTCCCGGCGGCAAGAAAGAAACCGGCGCCACGCACAATCCGTTCGCCAATCTCAAGAGCCTCTTGAAGAACAAAGAGTAGCCGCACGAAACGGAACCCTTCGCAGAAAACGGGCGCGACCATGGCCGAGTGGCATGTTTACATGTTGCGCTGTGCGGACCACAGCCTGTACACCGGCGTCGCCACCGATATCGAAACGCGCGTGGCCACGCACAATGCCGGCAAGGGCGCGAAATATACCCGCGGCCGGCTGCCGGTGAAGCTGGTCTATCAGGAAGCGGTCGCCGACCGCGGCGCCGCGCTCAGGCGCGAGCTTGCCATCAAGCGCATGCCAGTCGCCGCCAAGCGCCGGCTGATCAGTCAATCGGCACCCAAATAGATTACGCGGAAACTTCCGGTAAACAGCGGAATGGAATCGATGACGTATCGCACCGCCAGCGCCGCCGACGTGCGCGCGATCGTGGCGCTGGTGCAGTCCGCCTACCGCGGCGAGGCCAGTCGTGCCGGCTGGACCACCGAGGCCGATTTGCTCGACGGTCAGCGTACCGATATCGAAGCCGTCACGACACTGATCCGCGCACCCGCCAGCTGTATCCTGCTGGGCGAACGCGCCGGAGAATTGCTGGTCACTGCCCACCTGGAACATCGGGACGCGACCTGTCACTTCGGCATGTTTGCGGTGCGTCCCGACTGGCAGGGCAAAGGCCTGGGCCAGGCCATGCTGGCCGAGGCCGAACGCATCGCGCGCGATGAATGGGGTTGTCGGGAGATGCAGATGACGGTGATTACGCTGCGCACCGAACTCATCGCCTGGTACGAGCGGCGCGGTTATCGCCGCACCGGCGTTTTCAAACCCTTTCCCTACGGGGATGCGCGCTTTGGTCTGCCGAAGCGCGACGATCTGCGCATGGAGGTGCTGCGCAAGCCGCTGCGCTAACAGGCCGCTGAAAAACTCACCGAAACATCTAAATCCGTCAGCGAAAGCCGGAATCCAGGAAGTAAATGAAAGCATTGTCTTTAATTCCTGGACACCGGCTTTCGCCGGTGTGACGAACACTTTTTCAGCAGCCTGCTGAAGCGGCAAACCCCGTGTTCAGCCCGGCTCCTGCGGATGCACGCGCGGCGGCGCGCGCCGCCAGATGGCCCGGCCGTTGCGGGTCACGCGCCGCACGCGGTGAAACGGAATACGGTGCAGCTCGCCTTCCTCGTCGTACAGTTCGAATACAAACCGCATGTCGCGCGGAAAGCGGATCGCCTTGAGCGGCACCATCAGGATGCCATTCACCCGCCGGTCGTAATAGCCGATTTCGAACCGGCCCGCGCGGAAGCGCGGGTCCCAGCGAATGCGATTCAGCAGCTTGTGGATGGGCAGCATAGTGGCCTGCAGGAATCCGGACTTCTGATCGTGTGGTGAGGGGCCGTTGCCTGCTTACTATATACTGAGGAGAACGGTAAATAGTGCGCACCCCGTCAAGCCCTGGGTCCCTTCTCCCCGCGGGAGAGGGAGTAAAGCGACATGCACTATTTAGCGACCGGATCAGTAACGGCTGCGCTACGCACAATTACCGGTTCTCCTCGGTAAGTTGTAAGGTCTGGCATGTCGTTCCACTGTGCGATGCTCGATATTTAAGGAGTGCGCCATGAACCAGGATCAACCTGAACAGCCGCGTCGCCTGTTTTTGCAATGGCTTGCAGGCCTGGGGGCAGCAGCCACGTTCGGCCCCGGTTTCGCTGCTCCCACTCCGGTGGTCATCAGGAAGGCCATTCCCGCGAGCGGTGAAAAGATTCCGGTCATTGGCATGGGTTCCTGGCTTACCTTCGACGTCGGCGAGGACCAGGCGGCGCGCGCCACGCGCGTGCAAGTGTTGCAGGCATTCTTCGACCGCGGCGGTGCGCTGATCGACTCCTCGCCCATGTACGGATCCGCGCAGGAAGTCATCGGCCACTGTCTGGCGAATATCCGCAACAAGGGCGCGCTGTTCGCTGCCACCAAGGTGTGGATCTACGGCCGGTGGCTGGGCATCAAGCAGATGGAAGCGGCGCGCGAGCTGTGGGGCGTGGCGCGCTTTGACCTCATGCAGATTCACAACATGCTCGACTGGCCGGGGCACCTGGAGACGCTCAAGGCCTGGAAGGCCGAAGGCCGCATTCGCTATATCGGTATCACCACATCGCATGGGCGCCGCCACCCGGACATGGAGCGTGCCCTGGCCAAAGAGCCGTTTGATTTCGTGCAGTTCACCTACAACCTGGTCGACCGCGACGTGGAGCAACGCCTGTTGCCATTGGCCGCCGAGCGCGGCATTGCCGTAATCATCAATCGGCCGTTCGATGGCGGCGCCTTGTTTAACGCCGTGCACGGCAAGCCGTTGCCCGTCTGGGCAGCGGAATTCGACTGCGCGAACTGGGCGCAGTTCTTTCTCAAGTTCATTGTTTCTCACCCGGCGGTGACCTGCGCCATTCCCGCCACGTCCCGGGTGCCGCACATGCACGAGAACATGGGCGCCGGGTTCGGCCGCCTGCCGGACGCCGCAACCCGGCGGCGCATGCTTGCCTATTTCGACAAACTGTAGGGAAGCTTTAAATCTGGAATTAAGCTGTTGGCCGCAGATGTACGCAGATGAACCATGCCATGGATGCACCAAAGCCATGCACCCATTTGGTGGACTGGCGAATACAGGCCACGCTGCTCGGCAGCGGCGAGACCGCCATCGACGAGCACGAACCACTGACCCAGCGCGGCAGCCGCTATGGCCAGATCAGCGTGCTCTACACGCTGGCGGTGGCGCGTTCCGGCCACGACGCGGTGGACGATGTTACAGTCGTGACGCGCCGAAATTGGGCGAAATTAATTCACAGAGGGAAACCCCCGGCAGAGCCGGGGGACTGTGCGCCCGTGAAGGCGCCACATCAGCACGGTGTAAGTCCGTGTCGGAGTGTGCCACGACTCCGTAGCCGAAGGTAACTGCCGCGCCGCGAGGCGGGGTGGGGAGCAACCGGAGGTGAACTGTCGGTCCG
>DATEYP010000086.1:0-13422 GCA_035256085.1 Acidiferrobacterales bacterium | reverse complement strand
CGGTGGAGGAGAAAATCGCCGCGATGCAGACGCGCAAGCAGCTGCTTGCCGACGGTGTGTTCGGTAAAACCGGCACAGATGGCCCCGCCTTCAGCGCCGAGGATCTGGCGGCGCTGTTCGATGCGGCGGAATGAGCGCTTTTACTTCCGGATTTGGTGAACGTTTTATTTGATTGGCCGCTTCCGACCCAAAGCAGCCGTAGCCAGGAAGGTTCCAGCACACCGAAACCACGTTTCCCTCCGGTCCGTATAACATGGTCCAGGATATACGGACCGGGAAACAGCATATTCATGACAGAACAGCAAATTACGTCATGTATGCAGCTTCTTGCGCGTCCGAGGATATACGGACAATATCACCCGTATATTATCTGTTATGTTGCATCATGACGAAACGAAGAAAAATATTTCTGTGGCTGGGTCTAGTTGTGTCGCTGCTGGCCACCGGCTACGCCGGTGCAAGCTTCATCTTTTATGCTTGGCTTAGTGCCGCAGCGCCGGAACGTTGGCCGCCCGAACGCGCTGCTCTTTGGGCATACAGTGCCCTGGCCTTAGCAGTTCTATTTTTTGGGTTCCTCGTTTACTGCGTGGTGTCACTCGTCAAAGAGGCCAACAGACAGTACCGAGAAGAACAAAATGCAACATAACAACCGGCTCGTGCGGACACCGGAGACAACGCGCCATGTTTCCTGATACTTTTGTGGCCGGTGCCGCACAGCCGGAACGTTGGGCATATCACAATAACAATTGGCCTAGACGATAAGAGGTCCACAATGGGCAAAAAAGTGCAGAGACACAAGGCAGGACAGCGCTTAGTTGTGGTGTGGATGGTGGCCGGCGTACTCCTCCTCGGCCACGTACAGACCAACGCCGCGGCGGCGGACCAGAAGAAGAACATCGTCGCAGATGTCACGCGTTTGCCCTTCAGCGAGGTGTCCGCCTTGACCGGTGGGCTGGCCATAGCCGCCGATGGCCGCACGGCGGCGCATGTCGCCGCCAACGGCGAAATCGTGTTATGGGACCCCGCCAGCGGCAAGACGCTGGAAACACTATCGGCCGATGGCAAGCAGCCGAGCGCCGTGGCCTTGAGCCCGGCGGGAGATCTGGTCGCGGTCGGCTATGCCGATGCACAGTTGGTACTCTGGTCGCGCCAGGCGCGCAAGGTGGTGCGCGAGTTGGGTGGCCACCTGCACTATATCTCCGCCTTGGCGTTCTCTGCGGACGGCCGGATGTTGGCGAGCGGCGGAAGCGACGCCACCGCCCAGGTTTGGGAGGTGGATAACGGTCGGCGGGTGCGCATATTCGATTCGAGATATGGCGACCCGGTGGGAAGCAGTGGCGGAAACGTCATCGCGCTCGGATTTTCCGGTGACGGGCGCGTGATGGTGGTCAACGAATGGTACCGCGGACAATACGAGCCAGGTCGTGGCACCAGCCTGTGGGATGTCAATGAGGGTATCGAGATTTCCACTCGGCATGTCACACCGCCAAACACAGGCAATATTGTGGGGGTCGGCCAGGCCATAGGTGGCGGAGGCTGGTTGCTGACCTATACCGGTCGGGACGGCATGGTGATTGAGCGCCTCGATGACTGCGGGGTAGTGCCTCGCCAGTTGCCAGCCGGCGGCTACGCGGACTCGGTAATTGCCGATGCACAAGGCCGCTGGGTTGCTGCCAGCGAGAACCACGAAGTGAAGTTCTTCGGCCTGACTGGCAACCCGCAAGCCCGCTCCGTCGAAATTCCGGGGAGGACCATCGCATTGGTGGCGCATCCGGATGGCCGCTCGGTGCTCGCCTTGCTGGCCAAGGTCGATGCCGCCCGTAATGTTGACTACAAGAACGCCACGATCTATCGAGTTGCTGTTCCCGAGCCGTTGCTGCGTTTGCCACTCATGGCGGTCAAACACGGCGCCACCTATTGCCCGCCGTCAGCGGATGTGCGCAAGCAGCAGGATTTTCATCTGCCTGAATCGATTCCCGACCTGCCGGTCGCCGCGCGGCTCGTGCCGACGCGCGAGATGGTCGCTAGCCCCACGCCGCGCGACTTGTATTTCGCTCAGGACGGCAACCTCCATGTACGCTATGACGGCGGTGTAACGGAGTGGGACCTGCGTACTCAACGAGTGCTGCGCGCTCGTTTCAAGAGCTCTTACGGATTTTCCGGTTACTTGTTCTTGCGCCTGCGTGATGGTTGGGCGGTGAAAGACGAGGTAAGTACGCTCAACAATATGCAAACCGGCAAGCCGTTATTGCGATTTAAGGATCACGGTGTGCAAGATGGGCAAGACGGGCTAAGCGTAACTACCGTCGTAACCGACCAGGACACGGATGAGGTCTACCGTATCGCGCCAGGGCGAGTCGAGCACTACGCCGCCGACGGCCGCCGACTGCCGGACGTGGTAACCGGTGGGGGAAAGCCCATTATACTGGCTACCCGCAACGGGAGGCTCGCAGTGCTGGACGAAAACTATCGTGTTCAAGTTGGGCAGATGAAGCCTGGTGCGAAGCCGATAACTTTTGGACCGCTTCCGAGAGAAGGAAATTGTGACATTGACCAGCTGACATTGTCCGGGGACGGTCGTTATCTTCAGACGGGTTTCAATTGCGGCGACGGCGGGATGATTTACTGGGTGTACGAAATTGAGACCGCCAAATGGGCGCCGACCGGTTTCTTCGCCGCGCCGCTCCCGGCGCGCGCCAATCGTGCCGTCATCCAAGACGATCGCTTGAACCGTCTGGCGATTCTTGATCTCGCCAAGGGCGCACTCATCGCCCGCCTGCCGCGTCACCGCAGCCGCAACAAGCACGGCGATCCCGAGCCGTTGCTGGCGGCGATTAGCGACGACGGACGGCTGGTGGCGAGCGCCTCGCCTGACGGCTTGGTGCGCGTCTGGGACATCAATACTCGGCAGATTCTGGGCGAAGCGAAGCTGGGCGGCGCGCTGAAGGTCGTGGCATTCGACTCGCCCGGCCGCCAGCTGGCCGCCGGGCAAGAGGACGGCGAGGTAGTCGTGTTCCGGTTACCCGCAGCGTCCGGATCCTGATCCCCGCGAGGCCAGAAAACCCAGAAAAACGAAAAAGAGGAGCAGATTGCGAACGCCAGCAATGTCGAACCGAATTGCCGATGCCCTGCCGAATGTCTGCAAAAAGGTTTGCACCTCTAAAAGAGGGATAAAGAGGCGAAGGAATTATTGCCCACCAACCGGTTCCACGCGACCGGCTACGCTGGCGCGTGTACCGGAACGTTGAACGTCCGCCCTTGGGAAAAGTGAGCGACTGGAAGTGGCCGATTACGGACTTCATAGCATTATCATAGGGGAAAAAAAGGGGGGGGGACGGAGGGATTAAACTTTAAGCTATCCTCCCCTCCTGACCGTATTATTTACGGCGATTGAAGCAGCTCGGCGATGCGCCGGGTAAGTATGATCAAGTCGGATTGCACAACGCCCCAAACCGTCTCGTGACGAATTGTGGCGTACCCGTGTATCAGGATATTGCGAAACGCGATAATCCGCCGGGCATCTGGGACCGAAGCAACGAGGTCGCTGTCGATCCGATACAGCTGACTGAGCGCCTCGCCGATAATCTCAAACTGGCGCTCGACGGCGGAACGCAACATCTCATTGGCCAAGTAGTCTTCAAGCGAGCGGTCGCGCGTAAACCCTTCAAGTTTCCGGCATGCAGTCTGTATGTCGTAGAGATACTTCCGGCTATCAGGCTGCATACAACAGTGCCCTGCTTTGCTCAACGGCGCTGAGGAAGTACGGGTTCTCGCTGGCGCCCTCCTCGACGAGGTCAATCTTGCGCTGGAACAGATCCTCCAACTCCAGCAACAGCCCAAAATAGGCGTCGGCATGCTGCGCCGGCGCCAGCGTCTGAAATTCGACCAGGAAATCGAGGTCGCTCCGGCCCGCCTCAAAGTCGCCGGTCGCCGCTGAGCCGAAGAGTGTCAGGCGGCGAACCTGGAAGCGCCGGCAAAGCGCCTCGAGCTTCTCACGATGTGCAGAAATGGCTGGGTACATATGGGCAATCGCTCTTCAATTGCTATAAAGAATAGCGCATAACCTTATGCTGCGCCTATGCCGCAAGGCGCGGCATAGGCGTGGGAAGAACATGGCCTATTGCACTGTTCAACCTGAATGGCCTTGGCGACATTCCTAGCCATTGTGCTTGCTGACGACGTCTTGAATCTGCGCAGCCTGGAAGGCCACATCCCAACACCACGTTCCGAACCCGCCCTTGGCGTTCACCGCCTTCACCCATACGTCGAGCGCATCGCGCTTGGCGCGGTTCTGCTCGCTGTCCTCGCCCTTGATCTCCAGCACCAGGGTCTTGCCATTGGCGAGCCGAACGATGAAATCCGGCACATAGCGCCGGCGTGCGCCGTTCCACAGGTAATAGATATTGAAACCAAGATGGTCGTTCTTGGCGTAGGCCAGCACCTGCGAACTCATTTCGAAAACATTGGCCGCGTACCCCTCCCAGCCGCTGTCGCCGACCAAATGACTGATCTGCGACTTGACGGCCGGAAAACACGGCTTGGTGGTGTACCAGGTGCGCATGGTGCGCGTTGAACCGATCGGCATTTCCTCATCGAACACCGGCTCGATGCGTTCACGGTTCTGTTCCTGCACGAACCGGAGCAGGTGCTGGACGATGAGGTCGATGTTGAGCGCCAGGAGGATGCGCCTGCGCAGTGGCTCCCGATGATAGTCGTTTGGAATCTGCAGTTTGCCGGATTCGAAGAACTGCTCCACCAGGCGGATCAACTGATAGAGCAGATACTCTCGGTTTCCCTTGAACCGGCCTTGCATGCTGGCGTAGCTTTTCTGCGCGGCGCGGAACACCAGCCGTTGCAGCCGGAACTCCTCCGGCAATTTCGTAAGGTCGATGACGTGCACCTGTTCGAGGTTCGTGGCACCGCCCAGCGCCGGCGCGATCTCCGCGCTGATCGGCGTCTGTGCCGGATCGAGAGTAAGCAGCTCTACATGGTCCCAATCCACAACCAGCGTTGGCCGCACCACGGTATCGACGCGCAGTACGTTCGGCCAGCGGATTTCCAGCGCCCCGCGCTCGGGCAGCGACTCGATCTGGGTGCTCGCCTTGGGTGCCGGCGGTGCCTCACCGCCTTCACCTACATCCTGAAAAATGGATAACGGCACGCCGAAGACATTGACGTATTCGGGGAGAAACAGGCCGTTTTCGTCAATGTCGTATGACACGCGCCGCAAACCGCGCCCAATCACCTGTTCGCATAGCAGCTGACTGGTGAAGGCCCGCAGGCCCATGATGTGCGTGACGTTCTTGGCGTCCCAGCCTTCCGACAGCATGGCGACGGAAACAACGTTTTGCAGGTTCTGCCCAGCCGTGCCGCGTTTGCCGACGTTGTCCACGATCTCGCGCAACAACTCTTCCTTCTTCATCTCATCCAGACGCGACCGGCGCGTGTCGGGGATGCCGGCGGCCTCGACGATGGCGCGCAACGACTGTTCGTAATCCTTGTCGGCGCCGGCGGTTTCGCCAATCTCGGCCTTTTCCAGCACCTTCGAATCCACGCGCAGCGTGCGCTCCGGCGCCTGCAACTCAGGCCAATGGGCATCGCCGTTGCGGAAGTAATGCTCGACGCGCGCGGCCGTTTCGGTCTTGTTGCAGACGGTGAGCATGACCGGCGGCGAGACATGGCCCTCGGCCTGCCACTTAGACCGTATGTCGCGCCAATCGGCGCCCAGCAGCGTGTAGGCGTCTTGCACCAGCTTCGGCAGCGGCTCGTGCGGCTCGGCGCCGCGGCGGTTCAGGTCGTCCGCCACCTCGACTTCGCGGTAGAGGTGATACAGCTTCGAGCGCAGGGTCGCGGCGTTCGGCAGCGCGTCGTCGCGCACCACGATACGCGGCGTCTTCACCAGCCCGGCCTCGATGGCGTCGTTCAGACCGAAATCCGACACGATCCAGTCGAACAGGCCTTTCTCGGTACTCGCTTTGCCGGTCGGGGCAAAAGGTGTAGCCGAAAGGTCGAAGCAGCGCTGAATGCGCCGCGTCTTGTGAATACGATCCAGCCCCTCGATCCAGCGCGTCGCCTCGTCAAGATCGATACCGAATTCCTCGGCTTCCTTCTTGCTGATTTTGTTCTCGGGCCGCTGACGGTACGCGTGGTGCGCCTCGTCGTTGATGACCACGATGTCCTTGTGCGCCACGAGTTTTCCGAGTACGCGCTGCGTGAAGGCTTCGTCGCTCTCCTTCCCCTTCCGTACCACCGACCTCTCCTGCTCCTTCAGCGGCATCAGCGAGTGCCAGTTCTCAATCAGAATCTCCATCTGATTGAGCTTCTGGCGCAGCGATTCCGAGGGGCACAACCCAAAGACGTCGTAGAAGTTATCAGACTCGCCGGGCTTAAGAACCCGCAAGCGCTCTTTGACCGTGAGGCCGGGCGCAACGATAAAGATCGCCCGTGAGAAATCCTTGTTGCGCTTCGGATAGGTGAGCGCGTTCAACACCTGCCAGGTAATAATCATGGCCATCAGCGTGGTCTTGCCAGTGCCGGTGGCCATCTTGCTGCACAAGCGTTCCCACGGACCGCCGTCACCGGGGATGAAAATGCCCTGCTTGTACTGCGCCGCCGCCTCTGCCCACCAGATCAGGGTTTCGACGGCCTCAAGCTGACAAAAATAAAACGGATACTGGCGCGCGCTGCGGTCGTGCCAGTGCTCCAGCAAACTGCGGGTGATGCTGGTAACGCCGGGATAGCCGGCGGCGCGCCATTCATCCACGCGCTGGCGAATTTCGTTGACGAGGTCGAGCGGCTCGGTGCGCCGCGTGTTGTTGCGGATGTCAAAGATTTCATAACCGGCCGCGCGGCGCTCGGGCACCACCACCAGAACCCCGCCCGTCTGGTTCCAATGCTGGCGCGGCGCCTCGTAAGGCGAGTTGATGATGAGAGATTTCGGGGTGGTCACATTACCGCCCCACTCAACACGGTTAGATCGAGTACTTTATGGCACTGAACCGCGTCATCTGCGGCCAAATGAGAGGAGCTGCCAGGCAAATGAGTGGAGTCTCCTGCCAAATGAGAGGAGTCCCCGGTCTCAATAAGCGAACGATCCACCAGCATAAGGGGCATCAGGTCCGGATATAAGCGAGTGAGGTCCGGAGGTAACGCAACAAGCTCCGGAGGTAAGAATCGCGTCATTTAGAACACCGCCGGCATCTGGTCCCAGGTTTTACCCGCGAAGACGCGACCGTTCTCCTTTTTGTGCCGCCTCTTGCCGTCTGCGCCCCAGCCGCCCCATTGCTTGAAGAAGAAGGCCACGTCCTGCTCTTCGCATTGCTTCTTGATGCCCGCCACCCATTCGGGCTTCATGGGTCGCGCCTTTGGGCCAGACTCGCCGCCAACGATCACCCAGTGAATACCAGTCAGGTCAATTTTTCCCACGTCTTCAAGAAGCGGCTCGACGGACAAAAACCGAATACTGGCTTCGATCTCCCGCAACTCATCAATGCGCGGCAGACCGTATTTTCGGTTCTCAACAGAGACCCCAAGCCATACGTTCGCCGGAAGAGTCCGCTCGCCCGGAACAAAGTACTTGCGCATCCGCGCCGCACGCTTGGTCAATATCTGATAGGTGTGTTGTGGAGTACGCCGGATGACATCGAAGACCTGATCGAGAAACTCGAACGGAATCTCGTTGTGAAACAAGTCACTCATGGAGTTGACGAAGTACGTGGTCGGCTTACGCCGATTGAGCGGCTCACCCAATCGTTCCGGCAGAATGCTCAATTTGAAACCGTTTTCGTAACCATTCGCGCCCATGGCCTTCAGCCGGCGTGCCATGGTTTCGGCATAGCAATGCTTGCAGCCAGGAGAAATCTTTGTGCAACCCGTGGTCGGGTTCCAAGTCTGCTCGGTCCACTCGATTGTCGTTTTCTTTGTCATACTAGCTTCCTCGTTGAAACGTGACGCTTATCAGGCTCGCTTCATTGAATGTGCCTTTGCGCCGCTTTGGGTCGCCGCTACTGACTTGGATCATGCCTTTTCCTTCCAAGTCTTTGAGCATGCTTTTCGGGTTCATGAAAGGAGTTTCATTCAGTGCATAATCATTTAACTCTTGATACTCGACTGCCCTACCGCGAAATTTCTCAAAAAGCTGTGGGCTGTATGCTGACGGTTCATCGAAGCGGAACATAGATGATTGATTAAGGTGCGCATCGGAAAAACAATAATCGCCATTTTTTGCGATTGTCTTCATGGCTTCTTTCATTTTTTCCAACCCCAATGGATGCTGGCTCGCAAATACTAAATGGTAGTCAATGGTATTTTTTGCAGATCGCATCTCGAAGGCAAAGACATAACGCACCTTCGGCAAAGCAAGCAGCTTCTGTTTGTACAAGGCCAAAACGCCGCGATATAGCTCATGAGAGATCAGATGTTTTGCCAGTTCCGGTTTCCAGGATTCATCGCCGAATATTACGTTCAATATTTCTTCGTGGTTTGCGGCTTCCTTTGCGCGGAAAATTCTACCGACGCCATCAGAATCGAAATTGATAAGGACTTCAGATGATTCTCGACTCAGCAAGTCTTTGATGTCGGCAAACGGTACACCTGTAGCACCAAAAGGGTCAACAAACGCAAACAGCGGTGATGGTGGCGAAAATGGATTTAACGCTTCCTTTCTGAGTGCAGCGAGGCCCTCGACAAACGTTCCATTAAAGAGATGCGTGTGTAGCCTTGTTGGGTTGTCAGTTTTGCTGAGTTTGTTCTTTAAATGATCAAATCTTTTTGGTTTCTCTTCAATAAATACGCAATGTATCGCTCCTGCTTTCCATTTACCGCCCACGCTTTGCAATGCTTTGCTTGCCGAGGCAATGGCCGCAACAGGGGAGCCCGTTGGTGAATTGGTATATTCGCCCGGTCCGGCAAAGCCATCGATGTACCAAAGTTTTTGCCGATATTTTTTGCGGCCCAGAATCTCAAACCAGCGATACAAATACGCCTGCAAGATGGAAATCTTGGCCAGAGTATGCGGTGGTGCCTCCCAAAGAACGTCCTTTATTTTTGCAGACAATCAAGCCTCCCTTTCCCGCGAATCCTGGACGATTCACAATTCCATTCGCTTCTTGGTGTTATGACAAAGGGATGATCTTCAGGGACTCAATCCCCCGATCATCCACAATCTTCACCGCCACCTTTTTGTTCTCCCCCGCCTCGAAGGGCAGCGATTTGGTGCCGTGGAATTTATCCAGCAGCGCCTCATTCAACTCGGCGCGGATGTTTTTCTTAAGTTTGTCCCAGCCCTCGCCCTTACCGGCCATGGGAAAGAACACCTGACGCGGGAACAGCGAGCGCTCGTCGTAGTCGGTATCCAGCAGCCACATGGCAATCTTGCCCTTGCCGCCGGAGACCAGCTCGCCCTTGGCGGTGTCGAAGTAGTCGAAGCCGTGTACTTCCACCACGTAGCGGCTGTCCTTCTGCTTGTGCACCTCCACATCCGGCTGGCCCATGAGCCAGAAGCTCTGGTTGCTCGCGCGGCCCTTCTTGAGGTCGTCGGTCAGGAGGTCGGCATTCATCTTGGCCTTCAGCAGGGTAACCCCCGGCCATTTGGTTTCGTCGATGTCCTTGGCTGCCTCCGGGTCGAACTCGAAGCTTGCAAAGATGATGAACTTCGGCGCCGGCCGCAGCTTCTCGGCCTCGTTCAGCGCCAGTGTCACCTGCCGCTGTTCCAGCGCCGCGTGCTCGGGGCCGAAGCTCACCACCACGCGCTCGCCGCTGTCCAGACGCCCGCTCACATGCAGATGCGGCGAATCGGGCAGGGTTTCGAGATCGGCGAACTTCAACATCTGCCCGCCCTTGCCGCGGATGCCGGTCTTCAGCAACTCATCGCGCCACGAATGTTGCCGCGCCGATTCGCCCGAGCGGGCGATGGCCACATCCGCCTCTTGCGGCTGCTCGGCTTCGTCCAGTGCCAGCACCGAGGGAAACGGCACCGCTTCCACGGTAAACGGCCCGGTGATGCGCAGCTTGTTCTTGGAGACCGCCGGCTGATCGTAGAGCGTTTCCTGATCCGCATGGGCGGCGATGGAGTCGTCCATCTTCTTCTGCATCGCCTGGCGTGCGGCGTGGAAGGCGTCGAATGTTTTGCGCGCGGCTTCCGGCCAGTCTTGCGGAAAATCAAAGGGAACATCCCACTCCTGTAGGTCGCCCTTCAGGGCGACTTGTCGGGCTGAAGCCCGACCTACAAGTGTTTTATTCAACTCCGCCAGCGTCGCCTCCACCGCCGGATGCATGCGCCCGTAAATCTCGTCAATCTCCGGATTATTGGCGATGGACTTGAGCATTACATGCGGCACGGTCTTGTAGATGAAGCCGCTCTTCAGGCCTTCCTGCGGATACTTGAGTTCGTAGTAGTCGTAGCTCGCCGTCATCAGGCGCTGCTTGGCGAGCGTCACCGACACGCGCGAGGTGTCGCAGGTGATCCAGCGCCGGCCCCACTTCTCGGCGACGAAGGCGCTGGTGCCGGAACCGCAGGTCGGGTCCAGCACCAGGTCGCCGGGGTCAGTGGTCATGAGGATGCAACGTTCGATAACCTTTAGGTTCGTCTGCACGACATACACTTTGGTGTCGGTGAACGCGCCAGTTTGGGTATCGGTCCAAACATTGGATTGTTCACTAAGCGGAAAATCATCGATGAACCTAACGTATGCCAATGAATTCTGGCTCGGGGCACCAAGTCGGTTTGCAAATGACAAACGACGCATGCCGTCTCGATTTGTTTTCCAGTGGCCTTTATTGAGCGAGAACTCGATGCCCCGGAAGGTGATCGGGAACTGTGATGCCTCTGAGCCACTTTGAGAGGTTAAGTTGTCATGGCGATAGATGTCTCCCAACGTCTCTAGCGAAGCACCTTCTTGAAATTGAAGCTTGGCTATCGGAAGGCGCTTCCCATCAGATAGCTGAATTCTCGAAAAGCGGCCACCTATGTCATCTTCAAGTCCCTTTTCTCGATATAGTTTTCTAACCTTGGCTTTTTCACGCTGTTTCCCGTACCAAATAACATAGTCAAAACTCTTTCCGATATGCTCACCACCAAGACTGGAAGTTGTCTTGAATGCAATTTCACTTATGAAATTCTGGTTGCCAAATATTTCGTCCAAAACAGATCTAACTAGATGAACGTTGTCATCCGAAATCTGCACAAACACACTCCCCGACTCGTGCAGCAATTCCTTCGCCAGCAGCAGCCGGTCGCGCAGGTAGGTGAGGTAGGAGTGGATGCCCAGCTCCCAGGTGTCGCGGAAGGCCTTGATCATCTCCGGTTCCTGGGTCAGGTCTTCGTCCCTGCGGTCCTTCACGTCGCGCTTGTTGACGAAGGGCTGGAAGTTGGAGCCGTACTTGATGCCGTAGGGCGGGTCGATGTAGATCATCTGCACCTGCCCGGCCATGCTTTCCTTCTGCAACAGCGAGTTCATCACCAGCAACGAATCGCCGGCGATCAGGCGGTTGGCCCAGCCGCGCTCGTGCTTGTAGAAGTCGATGGCGTCGCGCAGCGGCAGGTTTTCGAAGGGGGCGGCGAATAAGTCCGGCTGGTGCTGGTATGCATCCGGCGGGTTACGCCCTTGCGGGCTAACCCGCCCTACATTTTTTCGAATGGCGGAGAGAATGCTCGCCGGGTCGATGCGTTCGTGTACGTGCAGGCTCACCGTGTCCACGTCGAACGTGGTGCGTTCGGCCTTGCCCGTCCAGTTGAGATACGGCGCCGAATAGCGCTTTAGCTCCTCCAGCGCCGCGCGCATGGTGGCGTCATCGCCGCTCGCGAGCGCTTCATCAATGAGCTTTTCCACCTGTGCCCGCCCGAAGTCGAATTGCAGGGCCGGGTCAATATGCGGGTCGTAACACCAGCGTTCGTCATGGTCGTCCGGATCGTTCTCCGGCTTCACCATGCCCACTTCCGGGTTGTTCTTGCGCTTGTCGGAATGGCGGTAACTCACTACCTCCAGCTGGCCGCTTTTTTTGCCGCCTGTGGCGCCGGCCTTGGGCTTGACCGGACGGGCCGGGTGCGCGCCGCTGTCCGTGGGCGTCTGCTGGGTTTCGAGAGAGAAGTCGTCCGCCAGACCGGACCTGGTCGTGCCGGCCCCTGAACCCATACGCCGGGATTTTGATTTCTTCTTTGGCATGCTCCCCTCGCTGCCGCGCTATCCGCCTGATTTTTCTGGGCGAAGCGACGGACTACCGGTTTTATACGCTATGGCGTATGAGATTGGAACAAGGCGGGCTGGTATCGGTCTACCGCAAGCGGCATGGGGTTGGCCGGCAAGATGTGCCAGAGATCCTGTAGGTCGGCCTTTAGCCCGACGTGTCGGCCTGAAGGCCGACCTACAGCCGGATCAGACCATGTGCCGGTAATGGTGAAGCACTACGCTAGACCTGCTCGCGCGTGGTGTTGAAAGTGACGTCCGGCCAGCGTTCCATGGTGAGCTGGAGATTCACGCGCGATGGCGCTAGGTAGGTCAGCTCGCCAGCGCCGTCCAGTGCCAGGTTGTCACGCAGCTTCTTTTCGAAGTCATTCAACATTTTTTCATCCTTACAGCTGATCCAGCGCGCGGTCGCGACCTGCACCGGCTCGAACACCGCGTCCACGCCATACTCGTGCTGCAGGCGGTGCGCGACCACGTCGAACTGCAGCACGCCGACCGCGCCGAGAATGAGTTCGTTGTTGGCGAGCGGGCGAAACAGCTGGGTGGCGCCCTCTTCGGTCAGCTGCTCCAGGCCCTTTTGCAGGGCCTTCATTTTCATCGGGTTCTTGATCTGGGTGCGACGGAAGATTTCCGGCGCGAAGTTCGGGATGCCGCCGAAGCGCAGCGGTTCCTTCTGGGTGAAGGTGTCGCCGATGCGCATGGTGCCGTGGTTGTGCAGGCCGATGATGTCGCCGGCGTAGGCCTCCTCGACCATGGTGCGGTCGCGCGCCATGAAGGTGATGGCGTTGGAGATAGTGACTTCGCGGCCGATGCGCACGTGGAACAGTTTCATGCCCGGTTTGTAGCAACCCGACACGATTCGTACGAAGGCGATGCGGTCGCGGTGGTTCGGGTCCATGTTCGCCTGAATCTTGAACACGAAGCCGCTGAACGCCTCTTCTTCGGCCTGCACCAGGCGCGTATCGCTTTCGCGCGGGTGCGGGCCGGGGGCGTTTTCCACGAAACTGTCGAGCAGTTCCTGTACGCCGAAGTTGTTGACCGCGCTGCCGAAGAACACCGGCGACAGCTTGCCGGCCAGGTAGGCTTGCTTGTCGAACATGTGCGCCGCGCCTTTCACCAGCTCGACCTCGGTGCGCAGTTCCGAAGCCTGTTCGCCCAGCACTTCATCCAGACGCGGGTTATTGATGCCCTGGATAGTCTCGCCGACGTTCATCTTCCCGCCGTGGTGCGCGGCGTACAG
>DATEYP010000085.1:0-6642 GCA_035256085.1 Acidiferrobacterales bacterium | reverse complement strand
TCGAACTGGCCGCTGTTCGCCGAAAAGGCGCGCCAGCTCATCAGCCAGGACAAGACCGCGGTGGTGTTCGGTTGCTGGACCTCGGTGTCGCGCAAGAGCGTGTTGCCGGTGTTCGAAGGTCTGAACGGGCTGCTGTTCTACCCGGTGCAGTATGAGGGCGAGGAACTGTCCAAGAACGTGTTCTACACCGGCGCCGCGCCCAACCAGCAGGCGATTCCGGCGGTCGAGTACCTGATGAGCAAGGACGGCGGCGGCGCCAAGCGCTTCGTGCTGCTCGGCACCGACTACGTCTACCCGCGCACCACCAACAAGATCCTGCGCGCGTTCCTGAAATCGAAGGGCATCGCCGACAAGGACATCGACGAGAAGTACACGCCGTTCGGTCACAGCGACTACCAGACGATCGTAGCCGACGTCAAGAAGTTCTCGGCCGGCGGCAAGACCGCGGTGATCTCGACCATCAACGGCGACTCGAACGTGCCGTTCTACAAGGAACTCGGCAACCAGGGCCTGAAGGCGAAAGATGTGCCGGTGGTGGCATTCTCCGTGGGTGAAGAAGAGCTGCGCGGTGTCGACACCAAGCCGCTCGTGGGACATCTCGCAGCCTGGAACTACTTCATGTCGCTCAAGAACCCGACCAACGCCGAGTTCACCAAGAAGTGGGCTGACTACGCCAAGAAGAAGAACCTGCCGGGCCACAGCAGCAAGCCGCTGACCAACGACCCGATGGAAGCGACCTATATCGGCATCTACATGTGGAAGCAGGCGGTCGAGAAGGCCAAGTCCACCGACACCGACAAGGTGATTGCGGCCATGGCCGGCCAGACCTTCAAGGCGCCGTCCGGTTTCGTCGCCAAGATGGACGAGAAGAACCACCATCTGCACAAGCCGGTGTTCATCGGCGAGGTGAAGGCCGACGGTCAGTTCAACGTGGTGTGGAAGACCCCCGGCCCGATCAAGGCCAAGCCGTGGAGCCCGTACATTGCCGGTAACGACAAGAAGAAGGACGAACCCGAGAAGAAGTAGCGTTGTGTGAAACCGGTGCCGGCAGCGCAGGCTGCCGGCACCCTGTTTTCTGAAATTACCCGGGCGGTGGATAACCGCCAACAACGCGTGAATCTCCCATGAACCGAAGCAATGGCTGGACGATGTTGCTGGCGATGCTCTGGTTGCTGGGCGTGACCCCGGCGGCACAGGCCCTCGACGCGGCCGCGGTCAAGCAGCTGGCAGCGGAAGACAGCGACAGCAAACTCGAAGCGATCAACAAGCTGGTGACGTCCGGCGATACCGCCGCACTTCCAATTTTCAAGGCCCTGCAGGACGATGTCTTGCAGGTCTACCAGGGCCGTGTCGTGATCTCGACCGATACCGGTGTCCGCGACGCGCTGACCGGAGAGGCCATCGATGTCGCCGGTGCGACACCGGAAGGCATCGTGATCAACAACCGCATTCGTGGCGCGCTCGACTCGGCGATCGCCGCGCTGCAACTGCTCGCGCCGGATCGGGCCGCGCGCCTCGCCGCCGCCAAGGCCGTGGCCCTGGACGCGAACGCCGAGATGCTGCCGCTCATCCAGCGCGCCGTCGCGCAGGAGACGGATGCGGAAGTAAAGGC
This sequence comes from Acidiferrobacterales bacterium, assembly GCA_035256085.1. GTDB lineage: Bacteria > Pseudomonadota > Gammaproteobacteria > Acidiferrobacterales > UBA6901 > UBA6901. The sequence goes on along the minus strand of DATEYP010000085.1, from coordinate 5,030 downwards.
GCTGCTGGCACAGGCGAGCGCCGCGATCGAACTCAAGAGCTCCGATGCCGCGCGCCGCCGCCTGGCGGTGCAACAGCTGTCGCTGAGCGAGAATCCGCAAACCAAGCAGATGCTCGGTGCGCTGCTCGAGAAGGGCGCCGATGGCGCATTCACCGAGCCCGATGCCGGCGTGCGCGACGAGGCGCGCAAGGCGATCGCCGCGATCGACAGCCGTTTTGTGCTGCCGCAGGTGCTCGGTACGATGTTCTATGGCCTGAGCCTCGGCAGCGTGCTGCTGCTCGCGGCGCTCGGGCTCGCCATCACCTTCGGGCTGATGGGCATCATCAACATGGCGCATGGTGAAATGCTCATGATCGGCGCCTACACCACCTACCTGGTGCAGCTGCTGTTCCGGCAGTATTTTCCCGGTGCGTTCGATGCCTACATCGTGGTCGCCGTGCCGGCCGCGTTTCTGGTGTCGGGGCTGGTCGGCATCGCGCTCGAACGCGGCGTGATCCGCCACCTCTACGGCCGGCCGCTCGAGACGCTGCTGACAACCTGGGGCATCAGCCTGATACTCATTCAGCTGGTGCGCACGCTGTTCGGCGCGCAAAACGTCGAGGTCGAGAATCCGGCGTGGATGTCGGGCGGCTTTGCCCTCGGCGGCGACGTGGTGCTGGCGTACAACCGCGTGGTCATCGTGTTCTTCGCCGCGTTCGTGGTGTTCCTGGTGTGGCTGTTGCTGAACCGCACCCGCCTCGGGCTGTACGTGCGCGCCGTGACCCAGAATCGCGGCATGGCCGACTGCATGGGCATTCCCACGCCGCGCGTGGATGCGCTGACCTTCGGACTGGGCAGCGGCATCGCCGGACTCGGCGGCGTGGCGCTGTCGCAGATCGGCAATGTCGGGCCGGATCTCGGCCAGAGCTACATCGTCGATTCGTTCATGGTGGTGGTGCTGGGCGGGGTCGGGCAGCTCGCCGGCACGGTGATTGCGGCCATCGGTCTGGGTGAGATCAACAAGTTTCTCGAACCCTATGCCGGCGCCGTGCTCGCCAAGATCATTGTGCTGGTGTTCATTATTCTCTTCATCCAGAAACGGCCACAGGGCTTGTTCGCCCTGAAGGGCCGCACCGTCGAGGTGTAATCATGGGTCCGCTCACACGCCTGTGGGGTGCACGCGGCTGGATGCTGCTGGGCGGCTTTGCCGCCGTAACGCTGGTCGTCATTCCGCTGCTGCGCCTGCTGCCCCCCGATCACGCGCTGTACCTGTCCGATTACTACGTGCTGCTGATCGGCAAGATCATGTGTTACGCGCTGGTTGCATTGGCCATGGACCTGGTCTGGGGATACGCCGGTATCCTGTCGCTCGGCCACGGCCTGTTCTTCGCACTCGGCGGCTACGCCATGGGCATGTACCTGATGCGCGAGATCGGCACCGAGGGTCAATACCAGAGCCATCTGCCCGATTACATGGTGTTCCTCGACTGGAAGGAGTTTCCCTGGTACTGGGCAGGCAGTGAATACTTCTGGTTGGCGGTGCTCAAGGTCGTCCTGGTGCCCGGTTTGCTGGCCTATGTCTTTGGCTGGTTTGCATTCCGCTCGCGCATCAAGGGGGTGTATTTCTCGATCATCACCCAGGCGCTCACCTTCGCCTGCATGCTGCTGTTTTTCCGCAACGATACCGGCTTCGGCGGCAATAACGGTTTCACCGACTTCAAACGCATTCTCGGCTTTTCGCTCGCCGAGCCGACCACCAAGACGGCATTGTTCATGATCACCGGCTTGTTCCTGATCGGCACGCTGCTGCTGTGCCGCTGGCTGGTAACCTCCAAGTTCGGGCGCGTGCTGGCGGCGATCCGCGACGCCGAAGGGCGCGCCATGTTCTCGGGTTACAACACGCGCGACTACAAACTGTTCGTGTGGACCCTGTCGGCGGTGTTGTGCGGCATTGCCGGCGCGCTGTACGTGCCGCAGGTTGGCATCATCAACCCCAGCGAGATGTCGCCGGCCAACTCAATCGAGATTGCGGTCTGGGTCGCGGTCGGCGGGCGCGGCTCGCTGGTAGGACCATTGCTCGGCGCCGGCCTGGTGAACGGCGCCAAAAGCTGGTTCACCGTGGCGTTCCCGGATATTTGGCTGTACTTCCTCGGCGCGTTGTTCATCGGCGTGACGCTGTTCCTGCCCAAGGGCGTCATGGGGCTGCGGGATAGCTGGCGCCGGAGCAAGTCATGACGCACGCATCCGATCTTTCCATCACGCCGAGCGGTGATGCCACCGGCATGGCGCATGTCGCGGTACCGGGCGCCATCGACATCTCGCATGGCCCGATCCTGTACGTCGAAGGTGTGAGCGTCAGTTTCGACGGCTTCAAGGCCCTGAACGACCTGTCGTTCACGCTCGATGCCGGCGAGTTGCGCTGCATCATCGGTCCGAACGGCGCCGGCAAGACCACGATGATGGATGTCATCACCGGCAAGACCCGCGCGGACAGCGGCCGCTTGTTCCTCGGCCAGACCATCGACCTCACGCAACTGACCGAATACGAGATCGCGCGCATCGGCATCGGCCGCAAGTTCCAGAAGCCGACCGTGTTCGAGAACCATACCGTGACCGAGAACCTGGAACTGGCGATGAAGGCCGACAAGGGCGTGTGGGCGACGCTGTTCAATCGCCTGAGCGCCGCGCAGCGCGAACAGGTGCAGGCGATGCTCGCGCGCATCGGTCTGCGCGAGCGCGCCGACCTCCTGGCGGGCTTGTTGTCGCACGGCCAGAAACAGTGGCTCGAGATCGGCATGCTGCTGATGCAGGACCCGCAGATATTACTGCTCGATGAGCCGGTCGCCGGCATGACCGACGAGGAAACCGAGCGCACCGCCGAGCTGCTGCAATCGCTCGCCGGGCGCCATACCGTCATGGTGGTCGAGCACGACATGGGCTTCGTCAGCAGCATCGCGCGCACGGTGACGGTCCTGCACGAAGGCCGGGTGCTCGCCGAAGGGTCGATGGACAAGGTCCAGAACGACGAACGCGTGATCGAAGTCTATTTGGGCCGCTAACGATGCTTTCCGTCAGCAAGTTGAACCATTTCTACGGCAGCAGCCACACGCTGCACGATATCGATCTTGAAATTGCGATCGGTAGTTGCACGGCGTTGCTCGGCCGCAATGGCGTTGGTAAAAGCACCTTGCTCAAGTGCCTGATGGGCGTGCTGCCGGTGCGTTCCGGGACGGTTCATTTCGATGGCCAGGACATTACCTCACTGCCGCCGCATGCGCGCGCGCGGCGCGGGCTCGCCTATGTACCGCAAGGGCGCGAAATCTTTCCGCGCCTGACCGTGGAGGAAAATCTGCTGACCGGTTTCGCCGGTCATTCCGCGCGTGATATTCCGGAAGATATTTTCGACATGTTTCCGGTGCTGAGGGAGATGCGCGCCCGCCGCGGCGGCGATTTGTCCGGCGGCCAGCAGCAGCAATTGGCCATCGCGCGCGCCCTGCTCACCCGGCCGAAACTACTGATACTCGATGAGCCGACCGAAGGCATTCAGCCGTCGATCATCAAGGACATCGAGCGCGTGATCCGGCGCCTCACCGAGCGCGGCGACATGGCAATTCTGCTGGTCGAGCAGTACTTCGATTTTGCCCGGGCGCTGGCCGACCAGTTTGTGGCGATGTCGCGCGGTGAAATCGTGAAACGCGGCAGCGGGAACAACATGGATGCAGACGCGGTGCGCAGTCTTCTTGTCGTCTAAGTAGTTTGATTTCTGCATTTTCCTGGTGCGCTATGCAATAAGCACACACCATTTTGGTGCACAGGTATCGGCGTCAAGGCCGGTGGGATATGCAATACATTGTTTATAAACAGTAAAAACCTTGGCACGGATTCTGCTAAACCGCTTGGGTGTAACAGGAAACGCTTGGCAAAGGGACGCCGAAAAATTGCTATATGCATGGACCTGCGACCGAGGAATCTCTCCGCGGTCGCCAGGTCGTCAAGTTGGGCGACACCGCAACGTGCGGTGTTTCGGTTTTAAAAACAGGAGGCGACATGAAACAGGTAACAGCCATTATCAAGCCCTTCAAGCTTGATGACGTGCGCGACGCGCTCGCCGAGGTCGGCGTGCAGGGCGTGACCGTCACCGAGGTCAAGGGATTCGGGCGGCAGAAGGGCCACACCGAACTGTATCGCGGCGCGGAGTACGTGGTGGATTTTCTGCCCAAGGTGAAGATCGAGGTCGCGATCGACTCCAAGATGCTGGACAAGGTGGTCGAAGCGATCACCAAGGCCGCGCGTACCGGCAAGATCGGCGACGGCAAAATCTTTGTGTCGGAAGTGGAACAGGTGATCCGCATCCGCACCGGCGAAACCGGCAAGGAAGCGCTCTGACAGGAGATATGAAAATGAAAATACAATCCGTATTTCTGAAGTTCCTGGGCGCATTGCTCGCCATCGGCATGGTGGCACTGCCAATGCTGGTCTCCGCCGATACGGCGCCGGCCGCGGCCGCGGTTCCGGCACCCGTGCCCAACAAGGGTGATACCGCCTGGATGCTGGTGTCGACACTGCTGGTGATCCTGATGACTATTCCCGGCCTGGCGCTGTTCTACGGCGGCCTGGTGCGCACCAAGAATATGCTGTCGGTGCTCACCCAGGTATTCGTGATCTTCTGTCTGATCGCGGTACTGTGGGTAGTGTATGGCTACAGTCTGGCGTTCACCGCCGGCGGGAGTCTCAACAGTTACATCGGCGGTCTTGACCGGCTGTTCCTGAAGGGCCTGACCGTCGATTCGACGGTTGAGACCTTCAGCAAGGGCGTGGTGATTCCGGAGATGGCGTTTATGGTGTTCCAGCTCACGTTCGCGGCCATCACCACGGCGCTGATCGTCGGCGGCCTGGCGGAGCGCGTGAAATTCTCGGCATTGCTGGTGTTCAGCGTGCTGTGGTTCACGCTGTCCTACCTGCCGATGGCGCACATGGTCTGGTTCTGGGGCGGCCCGAGCGCCTATGGCGATCCGTCCGGCTTCCTGTTCGGCAAGGGCGCGCTCGACTTC
>DATEYP010000084.1:0-7129 GCA_035256085.1 Acidiferrobacterales bacterium | reverse complement strand
CGCGAACTGCTATCGCTCGGCAACCAGTCCTGCGACGCCACGCGCAAGATCGCCGAACGTCGTCTTGCTGACATCGAGGCACGTCTGACTGACCTGAAAGCCATGCGCGGCATGCTCGCGCGCCTGATCCGCGCCTGCGCAACCGGCCGCGACGCCGCCTGCCCGATTGTGCAGAGCCTGAGCGCTGGACACGGAGTGTAACAAACCGGTTTGCCGCCAGCCGATGGCATGCTGTAGATTCGGGATAATGAGTTACTGACACGCATCCAGGGAGAAAAACATGTTCATCGCCATTACCCTGCACCTGCTGGCCGTCGTCATCTGGGTCGGCGGGATGTTCTTTGCATACATGGCGCTGCGCCCGGTGGCGGCCAACCTGCTGGAGCCGCCGTTGCGCATGCCGCTGTGGTCGCAGACCTTCGCGCGCTTCTTCCCGTGGGTATGGGCGGCGGTGATCCTGCTGCCGGTCACCGGTTACTGGATGATCCTGAACGTGTTCGGCGGCTTCGCCAGCCTGGCGCTCTACATTCACATCATGCAGGGCATCGGCATCCTGATGATGCTCATCTTTCTGCACGTGTTCTTCGCACCCTACCGGCGCCTGAAACAGACGGTCGTCGCCGGCGATTTTGCGGCAGCCGGCAAGCACCTTGCCCTGATCCGCAAGCTGATCGGCATCAACCTGATTCTGGGAATTGCACTGATTGTGGTGGCGAGCAGCGGTCGCTACCTGGTGTAACCCCCGCCCCTACGGATTTGTTACCATGGGCCGAAAACCCGTCCCTACGTGCCGGTGCTCGCGACCTTTATCGCCTCCGCCAGATCGATGTCGCACTCCGGGCGCCCGAAGTACCAGCCCTGCCCCCAGTCGGCGCCGAGCTCGCGCAGCAGGTCGGCGGTGGCTGCGTCTTCCACGCATTCGGCGATGGTGATAATGCCCTGGTCACGAGCGAGCGCGATGATGCTTTTCACCATGCCCAGCACTTTCGGATTGGATCGCATGTTCTTCACCATCCAGCCTTCGATCTTGAGGAAGCTCACCGGCAGGCTGGCGAGATACAGAAACGACGAGTAGCCGCTGCCGAAATCGTCCAGTGCCAGGCGAAAACCAAAATCCAGTAGCGGCTCCAGATCCTTCATCAGGCCTTCAAAGTTGCCGATCAACTGGCGCTCGGTGATTTCCAGCACCATCGGCTTGACCTTCTCGTCGACCATGTCGGTTTCCACGCAGTGCTGGCCGGCCTGGTGCAGCATGGCCTGCACCAGCTCGCGCCGTGCCAGGAACTGCGGCGACAGATTGATGAAGTGTGCAAATCCCGGTTTGTTCTTGCCGCTGCGCAGGTTGAGCGCACAGCGTTGCATGGACTGACGGGCAATGACCTCGTCCACGACATGAATGAGATTGATGCCTTCAGCGGCCTCGATAAACTCGCCCGCCACCACGATGCGGCCATCCGGTTCAACAAGCCGTGCCAGCGCTTCATCCGCCACCACGTCATGGGTGCGCAGATCCACTATCACCTGATACGCCGGTACGAGGCGATGCTCGATCAGGGCATGCTGCAACATGCCGGCCTTCCAGAGCGTGCCGCGCACGCTCGAATCGCCTACCACGACATGGTCGCGCCCGGCACGTTTGGCTTCGTACAGGCAGCCGTCCGCCTCGGACAGCACTGAAGCCAGGTCACTCTCGCCACGGAAGGTGCCGATACCAATGCTGGTGGTGATTTCAAGCGGCCCGTGCGCGGTTGATGCCGGATTACCCTTGATCGCACGGCGCAGGCGCTCCATGGCGGCATGCGCCGCCGCCGCGTCAGACTGATGCAGGAAAATAATGAATTCCTCGCCACCCCAGCGCGCTACCCAGTCGCCCTCGCGCAGCTCGGCCTTCATGATCCCGGCGATATGCAACAACACCAGGTCGCCGGTATCGTGGCCGTATTGATCGTTGACCAGCTTGAAGCGATCCAGATCGCAGACTGCGATCGAAAAGACATCGCCCGCGCGCTGGGCGCGCGCAAACTCCTCGATGAACCGGGCCTCGGCCGCGCGCCGGTTGGTGAGCTTGGTGAGCGCATCGGTCAAGGCCATGTGTTCAAGTTCCTGGCGCTGACGCTGCTCCAGCACTATCTGCCCGATCCAGGCGGCCAGCAGTTCGATGAAGGCCCGCTCGTCGTGACCGAATTCCTCACTGAGCGGTGCGCGCCGCAGGAATGCCACGGTCCCGTACAGTGTGCTGCCGGAAAGAACCGGGACACACGCAAACCCACGCACTCCCACGTTCACGGCCGCCGGGTGGCGATAATGGTCGATATCGATACGCAGATCGGAAATGATCACGCTGCGCTGCTCGATCACCGCCTGACGGCAAAGACTGTCTTCCAGCATGAAGACCTGTCCAACCGCATACTGGCGCAGGTCGTCGGCCAGTTCGCGCAGGTAGAGGCGGCCAGCTTGATACTCGTTCACCATCACGACATCCATTTGCAGCACGTCGAGCGCCAGCCTGAGCATGAGCTGCATCTTCTCGCGGTCCGTCTTGCCGCGTGACATGGCCAGCTGCCACAGCGCCTGCAGGCGCTGTGACTGGAGATTGACCCGGCTAAGCAGCTGCTCGCGGCCGGTCACGTCGATGGCCAGGCCGTAGCGCACGCGTGCGCCGTCGGGCAGGGTGTCCGGGTATTCGGCAATCGACAGCCAGCGCGCTGTCCGGCTGGTCTGCACGCGCACGATGTGACGCGCCAGGGGCTGCGCGCCGTCGTCGTCCGCCACACCGCCCTCCACCGACAGGAACTCATTCCAGGAACGGCCGACCACGCCAGCTTCGTTCAGTTCCAGCATTTGCAGAAAGGCACTGTCCGCCGCCACCACCACACCATCACGCTCGCGCACCGCATAGGTTCCGGCATCGGCCGCCGCCAACAGCAGCTTCTCGCGATTGTGCGCGGCCAGTTGCAACCGCTCGCGCGACTGCGCGAGTGCCGCCACCAGCGTGTCGATTTCAAGCACGCCGCTGCTCGGCAGTTCCTCGGCCGTTTCCGGCCGCGCCAGATGCGCTTCGATCGCGCGCATGCGTCCGCTGTAGCGTGCCGTCAACTGCCAGTAGGCCAGGAAGAGCGTGATCAGGAATCCCGCGGCCAGTGCCAGCGGCAGGCGCACCTGGGCCCACCAGAGCGACACAAAAGTGGAACGCAGGTGCGACAGGAAGGCATACATCGGTTGCGTGCCGAGCCGCTGGTAGACGCCGATCCGATAGGTGCCGTCGACAATCACCCGGCCTTCATAGGAACCGCTGTTCGGCTGCGCCCGGACGGCATCATTCAGGGCGCCGCCCGCGGTCGGCCGGCCGTACACCTTGCCGTCCGGTCCGGCCGGTATCCGGCTGACCAGATAGCCGTCTTCGCGCCACAGGCCGAGCGCGGCGTCTGCCGGCAAGCCGATGTTGCGCCACAATTGCTGCTGCTGGTCGAGCAATATGCCGGTTAGAATGACGTAACGTATCCGCCCGCTACGGTCGCGCACGGAATAACGCAGCGGGATAACCCATTGCGACTGGATTAACGACAGACGCGGCAAGCCGATACTCAGGCCTGTGGCCTTCAGTGCCGTATCAAATTCTACGCGCCGGGCAGGGTCGGTGCGCAGATTCGGCATCGCATGCTCACCCACAGCAGTGGTGGTCAGCACCAGCCCATCCGGACGCGCAAGCGAGATCTGATGAATATCGGGATTGCCGGCCTTGGCCGCAAGCAACAGCGCGGCGACCTGCTGCGAATCATGCCGCGGATTCATGTCTTCCAGCTCTTTCGCCACAGCCTCCAGTTTGTTGCCGACCGAGGCGAAGTAATGATCGGCATGGGCAGCGAGCAGTTTGACGGTGGTAGTCATACGCGCAATCTGTGCAGACCGCGTCTGCTCCCAGGACAACCACAACCAGGCGGCCAGAATAGCCACCGACACCAATCCGATGGCCACGAGCAACCGCTGCCCGAGCTGGGTCATGGAGAGCGCGCGCGCACGGGCGTTGTGTTTGTCAGGAGCGGTCATGTGAGGATTAGGTTCAGTCCGATTTTTTCTGGATTGAGGCAGAAGAGCTTGCCTGGTCCTGTATCCCGGCTGAAAAAGGGGGTTCCTTAAGCTATTTCTATGGCAGACACTTAAGAATAGTAGTCCAACTCCATGCAAGGAATAGTCCAACTCAGTGCAAGGAATAGTCCAACTCCATGCAAGTGGTTTGGCCATTGACTGACCGATCGGTCAGTGGTCTAATCCCCGCTCCAAGGGTTTTAGTCAACTATGGCCGCGCCACAAACTACACGCCTGCCCGCCAGTACCGACGCCGTCGACCGTATTCTGGCGGCGGCGGAAGCGCTGTTCGCCGAACACGGCTTCGATGCCGTGTCCATGAACGCCATCGCCGAAGCCGCCGGCGTCAGCAAGGCCAACGTGTTTCACCACTTCATTTGCAAGAACGATCTGTATATCGCCGTGCTGCGCAACGCCTGCCGCGACTCGGCTCAGCATCTGGATGACTTGGGCAACGACAATACGGACCTGACTGCGCGCCTGCCGCAGTTCGCGCGCGCCCACCTCGAGAACCTGCTGGAACACGCCCAGGTGGCGCGCCTCATGCTGCGCGAACTGCTGAGCGACAACCCGCGTCACGGCCAGGAGCTGGCGGAAAAGGTCTACGGCGAAAAATTCTCGCGCTTCGTCGCCATCCTGCGCGCCGGCCAGCAGGCCGGCGCGCTGCGTGCCGACATCGATCCGGCCATGGTCGCGACCGTGCTGCTTGGCGCGAACGTGTTTTTTTTCGAGTCGCGCGCGGTCTTGCGCCATTTCCCGGACGTGACCTTCACCCAACAACCGGAGCGCTACAGCACGATGCTGGCAGAACTGCTTCTGCACGGCATCCTGCCGCCGGACTCCGCCACAACAAAAAACAGGAACCGGACATGAACAGAGTAACCCTGGCCGTACTGCTCACGGGCCTTGCCGTGCTCGTTGCCGGCTGCGGCAAGAAGGAAGCCGACAAGCCGATCGAGAAGTTCGTCAACATCACCACTGCCGTGGCGGTGAAGAAGGACCTGCCGGTCACTGAATCGGCGGTGGGCAGCACCACGTCGCTGAGTGTCGCGCAGGCACTGGACCCGAACAGCATGCGCCGCGGCACGTTCACCATCCGCCTGCCGTTCCCGGAACACGTGGCGCGCCAGTTGCGCATCGGCCAGAGCGTGCGCCTCACCAGCTTCGACGATGCCAGCAGAGCGGCGACTGCACGCGTGAAGGAAATCCGCCCGGCACTCAACAGCAGCACCCAGACCATGGAGGTTATTGCCGAACTGCCGGCCGGTCAGGAGTGGTACTCGATCGGCAGCGTGCGCGGTGAGGTCGTGATCAATGTGCGCCGTGGCGCGATCGTGATCCCGGAACAGTCCACGGTACTGCGGCCGGCGGGCAGTGTGGTATATGTGCCGGAAGGCGACAGCGTGAAGGAGCGCGCCGTGCAGACCGGCCTGCTGCGCAGCGGGGAGATCGAGATTCTCGCCGGCCTCAAGGCCGGCGAGAGCGTGGTTGTGGATGGCGCCGGTCTGTTGACCGATGGAGCCAGAATCAAGTTGCGCGAATCCGCCGCCGCCGGGACCGCCAAGCCATGAGCCTCCCGTCCTTTTCCATCCAGCGCCATATCTTCACCCTGATGGTGAGCCTGGTGCTGGTGCTGTTCGGCATCATCGGCCTGTCGCGTCTCGGCATCGACAAGTTCCCGAAAATCGAATTCCCGGCGGTCACGGTCGTGACCACCATGCAGGGCGCCGACCCCGAGATCATCGACAAGAACATCACCGATATCCTCGAAGAGGCCGTCAACCAGGTGCCGGGCGTGAAGTCCATCACCTCCAGCTCATCGATCGGCGCCTCGGTGATCGGCATCGAGTTCGAGCTGGAGAAGAACGTGGACCTCGCCTACCAGGAGGTGAAGGCCAAGGTCGACGCAGTGGTGAAAAAGCTGCCCACGGATGCCGATCCGCCGGTGTCGCGCAAGGTGGAGGTCGGCGCCAGCGCCGTGCTGTGGATCGTGCTGCAAGGCAACCGCACCCTGCAGGAACTCAACACCTACGCCGACGAGGTCATCAAGCCACGGCTTGAAACCGTGAGCGGCGTGGGCGAGGTGCTGATCGGCGGCCAGATCAAGCGCACCATCCGCGTGTGGCTCAACACCGACCGGCTGCAGGCCTATAACCTGTCGCCGATCGATGTCGCCAACACCTTTGGCAAGGAACACCTGATCCTGCCGGCCGGCTTCCTCGGCAGCAGCAGCCGCGAATGGCTGATCAAGTTCGACGCCGAGTTCGACAAGCTGACCGACATGCGCCGCATGGTGGTGGCCTACCGGCAGGGCGCGCCGGTCTACCTGCAGGACATCGCCCGCGTCGAAGACGGGCTCGAGGACGCGCGCAAGCTGGCCCGCTATAAGGGACAACCGGCCGTCGGCCTGGGCATCGTCAAGGCCAGCGGCGCGAACGTCGTGGCGGTCGTGGATGCCGCCAAGGCGCGTGTCGAGAAGGAGCTGCGCGCCAGCCTGCCGGCGGGACTGGAACTCAGCTACTCCTCGGATGACTCGATCAGCATCCGCCAGTCGATCGCGGCGCTCAACGAGCATTTGATCATCGGCACCCTGCTGGCCGCCGCCATGGTGTTCCTGTTCCTGAAGAGCGGCCGCTCGACCCTGATCATCGCCACCGCCATCCCGGTGTCGCTGATGGCGACTTTCGCGGTCATGTATTTCGCCGACTACACGCTCAACAAGATCACCCTGCTCGGCCTGCTGCTGCTGATTGGCGTGGTGGTGGACGACGCCATCGTCGTACTGGAAAACATTTTCCGCCACCGCGAGGAGGAGCACGAGGACCGCGCGGCGGCGGCGGTGAACGGCGCCAACCAGATGGTGTTCGCGGTGCTCGCCTCGACCCTCACGCTCGTATCCATTTTCCTGCCGGTGGCCTTCATCAGCGGCATCATGGGCCGTTTCCTCGGTTCGTTCGCGCTGGTGGTGGTGATCGGCGTGCTGGCCTCGCTGTGGGTATCGCTCACGCTCACACCGATGCTGTGCGCCCGCTATCTGGAGCTG
>DATEYP010000083.1:0-4467 GCA_035256085.1 Acidiferrobacterales bacterium | reverse complement strand
CCAGTAGCGTGATCGAAGGCAAGGTTGCCATTACCGCCATCGCGGCGCATCTCGACATCGCCGGCAGCCGGATTGTCGGAAGCGAGGCGGCACTGGTGGCGCCGGTCATGTCCGAAGTGCTTTTTTCGTTGAGCCGGGTGGAGAGCCCGCATTTCTACGGCAATCTGCATGGGCTGCGCAACGTCGCTCCAGGCAGCCCACTGTAATCCCGGAAGAAACAGTCAGCCGCAGATGAACACAGATAAACGCGGATATTCAATGCGCTGCCTGTATTCGCCGGCCCACTAACAAGGTGCATGGCGTCGGTGCCTCCATGGCATGATTCATTTACGTTCATCTGCGACGAAACACCGTAAATAGGCTAGTGTAGCGCTTCACAATTGACGGAACATCGCTTGTTCGAAATGTAGGTCGGCCTTCAGGCCGACCTACAGGGGGCTCCGGGAAGTTTTAAGTACCAGACAGAATGAAGCACTACACTAGAACGTATTGAGAGACGGTTTATCCTGCCACCAGGCGGCGCAGGGTGTTACCTGCGTTCGAACACATATCCCGAGTAGCGGATACGCAGCCGGTCTCCTTCCGCCAGTATGCGCGCCACGTCTCCAACGTTGCGGCCAAGCCCGAACACATAGGCCTCGCTGTCGGAGAACGGCACCACCACCACTTTCACATGCCGGTTCTCGATGCCCGAGATGCGGATGTCCATGAGCAGTTTGCCTTTCTCGATGAGCATGCGGCAGTGATCGAGGTCCACCAGGTACTCTTCATCCGGATTGGTGATGTGGTAGTCGCCGGCGCAACGCCGCCAGGTCTCCGGGATGGCATAGGCCGGAATTTTCTCGGCCGGGATCGCGATTCTGTCGCGCAGCAGTGCAAATTCGCGCTCGCCCACCTGAGCGAACTCGACCGGTGGAAACGGGATCGGTACCGACTTGAGACCGAGCAGATTGAATTCAACGCGAAACCGGTCCGCTGCCACCGGCACGAGTTCGAGTGTATGCTTGAGCACATGCAGCTTGAGCCGCTTCTTGCCGAGCGAAATGCGTGCCAGCGAGCCCATGAGACTGTAGTCGCCGACCCGCTCCGCCAGCGCCTCGCGTGCCAGCACAACCGCCGGTTCCAGTGCCTTCTTCGGCGGAGCAATACGGCTACGGATTTCGAGCGCCAGCCGCAGCGCCTCTTCGGCGACGGCGCTCACCAGGTCACCGGCGTTGTCGGCATTCGCGAGCACCACCACGCCGAGCTTCGTTTCCGGCAGCAGCGCAAGCTGACTCACGAACGCCTTGGTGCTGCCATTGTGCCAGGCCTGTTGCCCACCGCCCTCGATGGCCAGTCCGTTGAGCATCCAGCCGAGACCGAAGCGCTGACCGAAATCGAGCGGCCGGCCGCTGTATTGAGGCTCAAAGGTAGTGCGCATCGTGTTTTCGTCCAGCACGCGTGTGCCGTCGAGCGTGCCGCGAGCCAGCACGCAACGCATGAAACGCGCAAGATCAAGCACGTTGCTGTACAGGCCGCCGGCCGGGATGTCCCGCATCGGTGTGGGATTCATCGGCCTGTCGTGTACGTAACCGCGCGCCAGGTGTGCGCCAATATGGCCATCCGGTACGAAGCCGGTGAGGCGCATGCCGAGCGGCGCGAGCAATCGCTCTCGCACGGCCTCGGCATAGGGCCGTCCGGTAACGCGTTCGAGCGCCGATCCAAGCAGGCTGTAACCGAGATTCGAGTAGTTGAAAATAGTGTACGGTTCGAAGGCGAGATGCTCGTCCTGAAGTACATGCAACAGGTCGGTCAGTGAGCGATCCGAGAAAAATCCCTTGAGCAGGTAGGTCGGCAGACCCGCGTGGTGGCACAGCAGGGCGCGCGGTGTGATCGGCGCGGCCCGCGGCCAGCGCGAGTGCATGGAGAATTCCGGGAGATAGTCGGTGATGGGACGATCCAGATGCATGCGCCCCTGTTCGACAAGCTGCATGACCGCCAGTGCATTCACGACCTTGGTAATCGAGCCGATCTGGTAGACGGTTTCGGGCGTCGCGGCGACGCGACGCTCGCGATCGGCATAGCCGAATCCCTCGGCCCAGACCAACTGTTGGTCATCCACGAGCGCGATGCTCAGCGCCGGCAAGCCGGCCTTGCGCATGGCGCGCAGAATGTACCAGCGCAGATGATTCTTCAGATATTCCCAATCACCGGAGGTGAGCGAATCCGGCCGGCGCGGAGGCCGTGGCAGGCCGGCAACGGCCAGGGCCTTGGCCGTGAAGCGACGTGTGCGTCGCAGAAAACGGTTCAACATGATCAGGTGAATGGTGCGCGACAAAAATCGGGGGAGAATCGGTTCAGTTGCGGCCTCACTATATCATGGCCAGACATCGGCGCTTGATATGGCTGATGTTGTGCAGGTTTGCCTGCTTTAAATACGTGTGCACAGCCCCCATTTTGGCCGCTCTCGCACGATCATGGTGAACGGCATGTCATATCAGCACATTGTTTGTCCTCATTGCCACAGTGTTAACCGCGTACCGGCGCAACGCCTGGCGGAGAATCCCATATGTGGTGCCTGCAAGGCGGCGCTCTTTGATGGTCTTCCGGTGGATCTGGGCAGCAGTAATTTTCGTACCCATATCGAGCGCAGCGACCTTCCCGTGGTGGTGGATTTCTGGGCCCCATGGTGCGGGCCATGCCGTACGATGGCGCCGGCATTTGCGCAGGTAGCCGGAGAATTACGCGGACACGCGCAGTTGGTCAAGGTGAATACTGAAGCGGAACCGCAGCTCGCCAGTCAGTTCGCGATTCGCAGTATTCCCACCCTGGCAGTGTTCCGCGGAGGGCGCGAGCTGGAACGGATGTCCGGAGCACTGGATGCGCGCCGCCTGAACGCCTGGATCAGCCGCTGGCTGTAGTACCACAGGGCATAAAAAAGCGCCCCACGAGGGGCGCTTTAGTACAGCGGAGAAAAGGACTTACTTGGCCTTCTTCTCTTCGACCTTCTTCTTCTCCGGGCACTTCACTTCTTTGCCGGCCTTGTCTTTGCAAACTTCTTTCTTGGCTTCGGCAGCGGCCGGCTTGGCGGCATCGGCAGCGAACGCTGCGCCGAACACGAAGCTGAGGGACAGGGCGAGCACAGCGGCAAGAATCTTCTTCATGGACAGTTCCTCTAGGGGTTATGGTTTGACAACCGGTCTCCGACACATGTCGGTTCCCGTCGCTAGTGCTATAGCAATCGTTGTGCCAATCGGGGAAATTAATTATTAATATTTATAATCAGCAAGTTATGACAATAGATCCGGATTGGTCCGGATGTGTGCACTGGTAATAAGCTACAAATTTTGTAGGATGCCTCAATACAGGTGTTCTGCATTCGACAAGTTGAACGCAGTAGGGCTTCTAATCTTATGGCAAGACGAACGAAGGCCGCTCCTGCGCATCCTGCGCTCGCGGCATTCGTACGTCCCTGTACAGCATAGGGCTTCTAATCTTATGGCAAGACGAACGCAGTAGGGCTTCTATTTTGCTACGCCGCCTCCTCCCCCTCAACCGCCTGCAACGCAAGGTCGTGAACACCATCCTGGTGATGGTGGTGGTGCCCATGCTTGTGGCCGGTATGCTCGCCTCTGAGTGGGTGTCCTCAAACTTTGAGGAACGCCTGCAGCGCTGGATCGAGGACTCTTCGCCCGCCGGCCAGACCTGGCTGCGGGCCTACCAGAATGATGCCGTCATGCTCGGCCGGGTACTGGCCGATGACCCGGATTTTGTTGCCGCGCTCGACCGCGGCGGCCACATGGGCACGATGAAGCAACCGGTGGAACGCATCGCCAAGGAGCTGAATGTCAGTATCCTGCAGGTCTATACCGCGCAGCAGATCCTGTTGTATACCTCGATGCCCATCCGCATGAACGTCTTGTGGGAACTGGGCCAGACCCAGGCGGTGATGAAAGTGGTGCAGAAAAAGAAGGACCTGCTCGCGGCCGTGGGCATCACCCCGGTGCCGCGCCAGGGCAAGCCGCGCTACTACCTGGTGCTGGGCGGGCTGCTTAACAATGACTTCATCGATGAGCTCAACCAGCTGACGGGCCTGACGTCGCGCCTGTACTACCGGGAAGGCGCGCGCTTCTTCGACGTGTTCACCACTCCCGGAAAGGTGACCGAGCTTAAGGAACTGTCGAAAGAGGCCATGCGCCGCATGGTGAAGGACAAGAAACCATTCTACAGTCCACGCGCCGAAGGTAACCGCTTCCGCGGCGTGTACACGCCGGTGGTGGATTCCGAGGGGCGCGTCGAGGCGATCCTGTTTAGTGGCCTGGAACGGCGTGGTTTCGAAGAACTGCTGACCAACCGTCTGCTGTTGTTCGCCTCCATCACCCTGCTGGGTGTGGCCATCAGTGTGGCGGTTGGCGTTTTTCTCTCCCGGCTGGTGGTGCGGCCGGTGGAACTGCTGCGCAATGGCGTGATGCAGCTGTCCACGCAGAA
>DATEYP010000082.1:0-4253 GCA_035256085.1 Acidiferrobacterales bacterium | reverse complement strand
TGTTCACGTACATCGACCTCGACCAGCGGGTCGATACCGAGCGCGCGCGTCACGAGATTCCGGTTCAGCGAGGTGCGCGCTTCGTCCGGCGTCATCAGTCCGCGGCGCAGCAGTTCCTGCACCATGGAATGATCCTCGGTGATCTGACTGAGTGTGCCGCGGTGGTAGCGATACAGGCGTGAATCACCAACATGCGCAACGGTGAGCGTATGGTCGTGAAAAACCGCGGCCACGATGGTCGTTCCCATGCCGGCTTGTTCCGGGCGGCTCATGGACGCCTGATAGATAGCCGCGTTGGCGTCCTTGATTGCTTCCACAAGCATCGCCGACTCATTAGTGGCGCCCTGCGCGCCTTCAGGGTTTACCGACGGCGCGCCGTTTAATGCATTGAGCACATATTGCTTCACCCGCTCGATGGCCATGGCGCTGGCCACTTCCCCGGCAAGGTGGCCGCCCATGCCATCGGCCAGGATGGCGATGCCGCTTTCCGGCAGAACGAGAAAACAATCCTCGTTGTGATCGCGCACCATGCCGGAGTCGGTTTTACCCGTCATTTGCAGAGCGCTCATGCCGTCCCCGTCTTTTTTTTCTGGGTTTTTGCATCCAGGCACTTGCGCAATGCCTGGCAGTATTCCTCGCCGGTCTGGAAACGCTGATCCGGATTCTTGGCGAGTGCCCGGTCGACCACGGCGCGCATGCAGGCCGGCAAGTCGGCATGCAGGCCGTGGATTTTCGGGTGTGGCTCGTTGACGATCTGGTACATCAGGGTTGTCATGGTATCGCCCTGGAAGGGCAGGTGGCCGGTGAGCAGTTCGTATGTCATCACGCCCAGTGAAAACAGATCGGAACGTCCATCTACGCGTTTTCCGGAGAGTTGTTCGGGTGACATATAGGAGGGCGTGCCGAGAATCACGCCGGTACGCGTGCGGCTGGAGTCGGTGATGCGCGCGATGCCGAAATCCATGACCTTGACACTGCCGGTACGCGCATCGTACATGATGTTGGCCGGCTTGATGTCACGGTGGACCACGTCCTGGGCATGCGCATAAGACAGAGCCTCGGCGACTTTGCAGATGATATCCGCGACATCGTTCACCGGCAACAGCTGCCCGGGCCTGGTGTGGATCGTGAGGTCCTGGCCCTCCAGGTACTCCATGGCGATGTAGGCCAGATCCTGGTCTTCGCCGGCGTCGTAGATCGTGACAATGTTCGGGTGATTGAGGCGGCCGGCGGTCTCGGCTTCGTGAAAAAACCGTTCCTTGACCTGTGCGAGATCGGTGCCTTCGAATTCGCTGGCGAGCGCCAGGGTCTTGATGGCCACCACACGGTTGATTTTCGGATCGCGCCCGTAATACACCGTGCCCATCGCACCCTTGCCGAGTTCCTTCTCGACCTCGTAACGCCCGAGGACCGGCTTTTGATCGCTTTGGTCGAGCACCAGCGTGCCGGCCGGATTGGCGCGTGCGCCGCCGAGCACCAGTGTGTTGTCGGCTTTTTGGACACGCTTGCGGCGCTCGGCGGCGTCACGGAACTTCGGGCGGTGCTCGATAATATAGGTATAGGCGGAACCGGCCTTGCTGAACTGGCGTTTGCGTTCGAAGTCGAGCGCCAGGTTGTAGATCAGCTCGAGTACCGAATCGTCCACTGGCAGGGAACGGAATTTGTCCAGCGCCATGTCGAGCTGGCCCTGGTTCTGGAAGGCCAGCCCGAGCATGCGGTTGGTCAGGCTGGAATCGGCCTCGGCCCGCCGTCTCAGGCGCCCGGTCACGAAAAAGCGCTTGGTGGTGAGCAGCATATGTCCACACAACAGCAGCAGCGCGGGCGAAACGGTTTTCAACCAGACCTGATCACGCAACAACAGGTAATGGCCACCGCCAAGCAGCAGCATCAGCAGCACAAACGACACAAACCCGGCAATCACTGTTGGCATGCGCGGCAGGAGCAGCATGAGATAGAGCACGAGCGTCAGGTAGAGCATGGCCTCGGCGGCCACGGCCCAAGCCGGGCGTGTGTAGAAGTCCTGGTTGAGAATGCTGCTCACGGCATGCGCGGTCAGCTGCGGAGCCTCCATGCGCTGGCTGATCGGCGTAACGTGCCGATCGCCGGCACCCATTGCGGTCACGCCAATCAGCACGATCTTATTCCTGAAATGCGCAGCCGGAATACGGCCGGCACGCACGTCACTGAACGAATACGTGGTGAATGGTGTGCCACCATCGGCGCGCCGGTTGAAGCTCGTCAGCATGCGCAGGTCTTTTTCGGTGCGAATGTCCAGGTTGCCGAGTTTTACGCCTTCACCGAGGGTGACGGCGATGTCGGCCGGTCTCAGTTTGAGGCTTTGGGCTGCGAGCAGCAGCGCCAGCGAAGGGTAATAGCCACCGTCAAATTCCACGACCAGGGTGTCACTGCGCACGGCGCCGTCGGAGTCGGGAATGCGGTTCAGGTGACCGATACCCGCTGCATGCTGGCCGAACGCGGCGAGCGGCGGGCTCGCGGCCCTGGCCTGGCGCGGTGCCCCGGCATTCTGGTTGCGTACCACAATGCGCGGCAGATGGTTGCGCTGTACAAAATCCGGGAGCGGCGCATCCGGTTTGCCAACCGGCCGCCCAAGGGTGAAGTGCATGGGGAGCAGCACGTTGCCGGCAGCCAGGATAGCCTCGGCCAGACGCCGGTCGGTGTTGAGCTCACGCTCGGCCTGGTTGAGCAGGGTGGCAACCTCGCCTTTCCGTGACGCCTTGCCGAGCAGCGCGCTCAGACGGCGGATGTAATCAAGCCCGGCGTTGGCCTGTGGCTCGCTCAGGAACATCTGCAGGCCGATGACTCTGGCTTTGGCGGCACTCAGTTTGTCGACCACTTCGGCCAGCACGTTGCGTGGCCAGGGCCAGCGGCCGAGCTTCTGGATGCTCTCGTCGTCGATGGCGACGATGACAATGTTTTCGACCGGTACCGGATTGCGGTGCGCATACTGGATACCAAGGTCATAAGCGATGTACTCAAACCGTTCAAGAAAAGCCGCGCCATTGACGACGCCGATCAGAAACAGGAGTGAAAAGACCAGGGCGAAAAACCAGTCTTTCTTGAGCAACCCCCCCTCGACCATCTCCCAACCCCGGTTTTTATATTAGTTCAATAATATCAAGTATATAGTACATAAAGCTGGGCGGCGCAAAAATTGCGGCGCTCAGGGGCTGCGGAATGGGACGTCAGGTGAGCAGCTGGGTCAGGGTGCGCGCATAGACCCGGGACAGGCTCGCCAGGTCATCAACCCGAACACACTCGTCAATTTGGTGAATGGTCGCGTTTAACGGCCCCAGTTCCACCACCTGGGACCCGGTCGGGGCAATAAAACGTCCATCCGAGGTGCCACCGCTGGTCGACAGGCTGGTCTCGACGCCCAGCTCCGTGCGGATCGCGTCGCGCAGGGCATCGACGAGAGTGCCCGGCTGGGTCAGGAACGGCCGGCCGGACAGGGCCCAGCTGAGCTCGTATTGCAGCCCGTGGCGCTTCAGCACTTCTTCGACACGTTGTTTGAGCCCGTCGTCGGTCACGGCCGTGGAGTAGCGAAAGTTGAACTTGATGTCGAGATGCCCGGGCACGACGTTCTCGGCGCCGGTACCGGCGTGGATATTGGAAATCTGGAAACTGGTCGGCGGAAAGAATTCGTTGCCCCGATCCCACTCGATCCCCGCCAGTTCGGCGAGCGCCGGCGCCGCCAGGTGAATCGGGTTGCGTACCAGGTGCGGGTAGGCGATGTGGCCCTGCTTGCCGAGCACCGTGAGCGTGCCGTTGAGCGATCCGCGCCGGCCGTTCTTGAGCGTGTCGCCAAGGGTTGTTACGCACGACGGCTCGCCCACCAGGCAGCAATCGATTTTTTCGCCGCGTGCTTCCAGCCATTCGATCACCTTCACCGTGCCGTCGACCGACGGGCCTTCCTCGTCGGAGGTAATCAACAAGCCGATCGAGCCCTGATGGTTCGGGTGCTGCGCGACGAAATCCTCAATCGCGGTGATGAACGCCGCCAGCGAGCCCTTCATGTCGGCGGCGCCGCGCCCGTACAGGAAACCGTCGCGCACCACGGGCGTGAACGGGTCGCTGGTCCACTTCTGCGTCGGGCCGGTCGGCACGACATCGGTGTGGCCGGCAAACACCACCAGCGGCTTGGCGCTGCCGCGCCGCGCCCAGAAGTTGTCCACGTCGCCGAAGCGCAGGCGATGCACCTCGAAGCCGAGCGGCTTGAGGCGTTCGATCATCAG
>DATEYP010000081.1:0-11820 GCA_035256085.1 Acidiferrobacterales bacterium | reverse complement strand
CACCGGCCACCGCATCTGCAACGACTGCATGAAGTCCTGCATCTACCAGAAGCAGGACCCGGTCAACATCCCGCAGATCGAGACGCGCTGCCTGACCGACGTGCTGTCGCTGCCCTGGGGCGTGGAAATCTACGATCTGCTTACGCGCTGGAACCCGCTGCGCCCGAAGCAGTGGCTGCCGAAACCGTACAACGGCCTCAAGGTACTGGTCACCGGCATGGGTCCGGCCGGCTTCACGCTCGCCAATCACCTGCTGCAGGAAGGCTTCGCGGTGGTGGGCGTGGACGGCCTCAAGATCGAAGCCCTGCCGGACGCACTGCTGAAAGGCCCGGTATACGACTATCAGGAACTCGAGGAAGACCTCGACACCCGCGTCATGGCCGGCTTCGGCGGCGTGGCCGAATACGGCATTACCGTGCGCTGGGACAAGAACTTCCTCAAGCTCATTTACCTGACGCTCGCGCGCCGCACCCACTTCCAGGTGTTTGGCTGCGTGCGCTTTGGCGGCACGGTGACGCTCGACGACGCCTGGGAACTGGGCTTCGACCATGTCTCGATCGCCGTGGGCGCGGGCCTGCCGCAGGCGCTGCCGATTCCCGGCAGCCTGGCGCGCGGCATGCGCCAGGCGGCCGACTTCCTCATGGCGCTGCAGCTCACTGGCGCCGCCAAGAACGCCAGCCTTGCGAATCTGCAGGTGCGGCTGCCGGCGGTGGTGATCGGCGGCGGTCTGACCGGCATCGATACCGCCACCGAGGTACAGGCCTACTACATCAAGCAGGTGGAGAAAACCCTGCTGCGTTACGAACAGCTCGTTGCCAACCACGATGATAAGTTCGTGCGCCAGGGCCTGGATGAAGAATCGAAACGGGTGCTGGATGAATTCCTGGCGCATGGCAAACTCGCGCGCGCCGAGCGTGAGCAGGCGCGCGGGGAAAAGCGCACGCCGGATTTCACCGCGCTCCTCCGGCAGTGGGGCGGCGTGACGGTCGCCTACCGGCGCAGGCTCGCGGAATCGCCCGCCTACCAGCGCAATCACGAGGAAGTGATCAAGGCGATGGAGGAAGGCATTTATTACGCCGATACCCTGAGTCCGGTGGCCGCGGCGCTCGATGAACACGCACACGTGTCGGCGCTGGTGTGCAAGCGCATGAAAGAAAACGCCGAGGGCAAACTGGTCGAAAGCGACGAAGAAGTGAAACTCCCGGCGCGCGCGATTTTTGTGGCCACCGGCGCGAAGCCGAACATCGCCTACTTCTTCGAGCATCGCGGCAGTCTCGAACTGGACGGCAACCATTACAAATCGCATGAGTCGCAGGATGAAAACTTGGTGCCGGTCGCGGCCGTCAAGTACTGCAAGGCTCCGGACTTCGGCCCGTTTACCTCCTACAACAACAACGGTAAGTATGTCAGCTTCATCGGCGACACCCATCCGAGCTTCAACGGCAGCGTGGTGAAGGCGGTGGCCTCCGGGTTGCGTACCTACCCCAAGATCGTCGCCGCGTTCGGCGCGCGCACTGAACAGCCGGGCGATGACATGGAGTATGCGGCGTTCCGCGAGCACATGCAGGATCTCTTCCAGCCGCGTCTCATTTCGGTCACGCGTTGCGCGGCGAATGCCGTGGAGCTCGTGATTCACGCACCGATGGCGGCCAAGCGTTTCAGGCCCGGGCAGATTTACCGTTTGCAGAACTATGAGCGCCTGGCGCCGGTCGTGGCCGGCACGCGCCTGCAAACCGAGACCCTGGCCATCACCGGCTCGAAGGTCGACCCGCATCAGGGCACGGTGACGCTCATTGTGCTGGAACGCGGCGCCAGCTCGCGCCTCGCCGCCATCTTCAGGCCGGGCGAGCCGATCGCACTCATGGGCCCGAGCGGTACCGCGGCCCACGTCCCGCACAACCAGACGCTTCTGATCGTCGCCGACCGCATCGGTGCCACCGGCGTGCGTGCGCTCGGCCCGGCGCTGCGCGCCGCCGGCAACAAGCTGCTGTTCTTCATTTCCTTCCGCAATCCGGGCGAGGTGTTCTGCCGCGACGAGTTCGAGCAGTGCTGCGATGAGATCGTGTGGGTGTGCCTCGACGGCGAAATCAAGCCGGGACGTGTCCAGGACAGGAGCTACACCGGCGACGTGCGCGACGCGCTCAAGGCCTATGCCAACGGCAAGCTCGGCGGCGCCTTCCGGTTCGAAGACCTGGACCGCCTGTATTTCATGGGCGGCGGCTGCCTGGTGCAACGGCTGCGTGATCTCAAGCACAACGAGCTGAAGGATAAATTCGCCAAAAATCCGCCAGCCACCGGCTCGGTGTATGGCAGCATGCAGTGCATGCTCAAAGGTGTGTGCTCGCAATGCCTGCAGTGGCAGGTCGATCCGGCCACCGGCAAGCGCACCAAGGCGGTATTCGCCTGCTCCTGGCAGGACCAGCCGCTCGACATGCCGGACTACGACAGCCTGCAGGAACGCCTCGCACAGAATCGCTTGAGCGAACATCTCAGCAACCTGTGGCTGGAACACCTGTTCGCGACCAATAAGATCGCGCGGGTGTAGGCGTGCGTCCGATTACGCTGCGCTAATCGGACCTATGCTGGCTAATTATTTTAGCCGCAGATGAACACAGATAAATGCGGATAAATTCCGGGTGACTCCAGGCCCGCCTGGACACGAACAGACAATGCACCACTGATATCTGTATCCATCTGCGTTCATCTGCGGCTGAACTATTCTGAATTAAAATCCATGGGCATTCCCGACATCCGTATTTGCTTCTTCGGCGATTCCTACGTGCACGGCACCGGTGATGACGAGTGCCTGGGTTGGGCCGGGCGGCTGTGCGCGGGCGCGCGGCGCGCCGGCCACGACATCACTTATTACAACCTCGGCGTACGGCGCGAGACCAGCACGGACATTGCACGCCGCTGGCTGGCGGAGTGCGAACCGCGCCTGCTGCCGGCCACCGACAACCACGTGGTGTTTTCATTCGGCGCCAATGACGTGGCTCTGGCCGACGGAGTGCCGCGCGTGCACGAAGACGACACCATCGCCAACTTGTACGCCATGCTGGAGAACGCCCGGACACGATATCGCACGCTGCTGGTTGGTACACCGCCGGCGGCCGACGATGAACACAATGCGCGTCTGGCCCGGCTGTCGGAACGCATGCGGGACGCGGCCGGTCAACTCGGCGTCCCGTATGTCGCGACCCTTCCGGCTCTGGTCGACGATCGAATCTGGCGCGACGAGGTGCGCGACAACGATGGTGCGCATCCACGTGCTGCCGGCTACGCGCGCCTGGCCGGGATCGTCGCCGCATCCGGTGCCTGGTGGTTCGAAAGGCAATGAACCGCAAACCGGTTGACGCCCGGTTTGCGGATGTGCTCTTCTGACCCTGCAACGTCTGCCGGCACGGCCATACCACCGACAACAAAGCCCATGAACAACAAACGTGTCTGGATTCTGGCCATCATCGCTGTGGTCATCGTGGCGGCGACCGCCGTGCTGGCCTGGCAGCGACTGACGCGCGCGCCGGATACGGCGTTCCTGATCGCCAGCGGCCGCATCGAAGGCCGGCTGACCACACTCAGCGCCCGCTCCGCCGGGCGGGTGGCGGAAATCAAGGCCGACGAGGGCCGAAGCATCGAGCGCGGCGAGACCCTGGTGGTGCTTGCCGATCCGGCGCTGCGTGAGCGTATCAACTCGCTGGCGGCACGCGTGCGCCGCACCGAGGCCAGCCTCGCCCAGGCCGAACGCGAACTGGTGCGCAACCAGAGGTTGATCGCCGACGGGTTTATCACCCAGCAGATGATGGAGCGCACGCGCCTGGAAGCGGACGTGCAGAGCGCGGCGCTGCGTGAGGCGCGCGCATCGCTGGCCGAGCAACAGCGCTACCTCGACGAGATGACGGTGCGCGCACCGACCGCCGGCACGGTGCTGGTGCGCACTATCGAACGCGGCGAATGGGTGCAGCCCGGCACTCCACTGTTCAGCATGGTCGATCTCAGCCAGCTGTACCTGAAGATCTACGTGCCCGAACCGGACATCGGCAAGATCGTGCACGACCAGCCGGCGCGCGTGCACGTGGACGCCTTCCCGCAGCGGTTCTTCCCGGCGCGCGTCAGCAAGATCGCCAGCGAAGCCGAGTTCACGCCGAAGAACGTCGAGACCCGCGAGGAAAGGGTGAAACTGGTGTTCGCCGTGGAACTGGCGCTCGACGAAAACCCCGGCGGCGTGCTCAAGCCCGGCATGCCGGCCGATGCCGTGGTGCGGCTCGAAGACGGTCCGGACTGGATCACGCCGGTGCCCGGCAAGCGCAAATTGTTCGGACAGTCAAAGAAATAGGCCCGCGCGGGCGCGCCGGTCCGGCTTATGACAACACCCCAGCCCACCGCCCCACCGGCCGATCGCAACGTCATCCGCGTGGCCGGACTGCACAAGCGCTATGCGCGCGGCAAGGTGCACGCGGTGCGCGGCGTGTCGTTCGACGTGCACCGCGGGCGCGTACTCGGGCTCATCGGGCCGGACGGCGCCGGCAAGACCAGCATTATCCAGATTCTCGCCGGCGTGCTGTCGGCCGACGATGGCCGCGCGGGCATCGCCGGCATCGACGTGCGCCGCCAGCCGGAGCGGGTGAAGCCGCTGATCGGCTACATGCCGCAGGGGCTGGGGCTGAATCTGTACGACTCGCTCAGCGTCGCCGAGAACATCGAGTTCTTCCGCGCCCTGCGCCAGGTGCCGGAGGCCGCGTACCGCGAGAATCGCGCGCGGCTGCTGGCCATGACCCGGCTGGAACCGTTTCTCGACCGCCCGGCCGGCAAACTGTCCGGCGGCATGCGCCAGAAGCTGGCGCTGATCTGCACGCTCATTCACCTGCCCGACATCCTGCTGCTCGATGAGCCGACCACCGGCGTCGATCCGCTGTCGCGGCGCGATTTCTGGACCATTATTCACGACCTGGTCACGCGCCGCGCCGTAACCGTATTGCTCAGCACCGCCTACATGGACGAAGCCGAACGCTGCCACCATGTGCTGCTGATGCATCAGGGCGAAGTGATCGCCGAAGGCGCGCCGGATGCGCTGGCGGCCGCGCTACCCGGACGGCTGGTCGCGATCGGCGGCGCGCGGCCGCAGAACGTGGCACGCGCCGCCGCTGGCTGGCCGGAGGCGGAAAGCGTCGCACTGTACGGCGCCGAGACCCATGTGCTGCTGCGCGACCCGGCGACCGATGTCGGCGCGCGCCTTACGGCCGCCGGGCTCACCGGCGCCCAGGTGCACGACATCCCGGCGAATCTTGAAGATGTGTTCGTGCATCGCCTGGTCGAACGCCAGACGACCGCAGCCGCTGAGAGCGCCCGCCTCACCGCTGCGGTCAGCAATCGGGATACGGAATCCGCCGCACCGGTACGCACCCAGGAACTCACGCGCCGCTTCGATCACTTCGTGGCGGTCGACCGGGTCAGCCTCGACGTGCAGGCCGGCGAAATCTTCGGCCTGCTCGGCCCGAACGGCGCCGGCAAGACCACGCTGCTCAAGATGCTGTGCGGGCTGCTGGCGCCGAGCAACGGTCAGGCCACCGTGACCGGACTCGATCTGGCGCAGCCGGCGGCGCGCCAGCTGTTGCGCGGCCGGATCGGTTACATGTCGCAGCGCTTCTCGCTGTATCGCGATCTCGCCGTCAGCGCCAATCTCGAACTGTATGCCGGCCTGTACAGCCTGCCGCGCGCGCAACGGCGCGCACGCATCCAGACCCTGCTCGCCGAACTGCGGCTCGCCGACTTCGCCGAGCGCCGCACCCAGGCGCTGCCGCTCGGGCTGCGCCAGCGGCTGGCGCTGGCCGCGGCGCTGCTGCACGAGCCGCAGCTGCTGTTCCTGGACGAACCGACCTCGGGCGTCGATCCAGTGGCGCGCCGCCAGTTCTGGGACATCGTGCATGGGCTGGCGCACGAACAGGGCATCACCGTGCTGGTCTCGACCCACTACATGGACGAGGCCGAACACTGCGACCGGCTGGCGCTCATGCATCAGGGGCGGCTGGCGGGCATGGGCAGCCCGGCGGAACTCAAGGCGCGCGCCACCCGCGCCGGCGGCCCGGCGGTGGTGGTCACGGCGCGCGCGTTCGAGCGCGCCTACCCGCTGCTGAGTGAACACTTCCCCGGGGCCATGCTGTACGGCCGGCGTGTCCAGTGGCAAAGCCGAGAGGCCGGCGCCGATATGACCACGGCCGAAACGCTGCTGCGCGATGCCGGTGTCGAGGCCATGGTCAGCGTCCAGCCGCTGACCATGGAAGAGACGTTCATCTATTTCATCGCCCAGGCCGAGGCCAACCATGCTTGAACGGGTGCCGGCGATTGCCATCAAGGAAACGCGCGAGTTGCTGCGCGATCCGATCTATCTCGGCCTGGCGTTCGTCATTCCGATGATCATGATCCTGCTGTTCGGCTTCGGGCTGATCCTCGACATCAAACATCTGCCAGTGGCATTCGTCGACCACGACGGCTCGCCGTGGAGCCGCGATTACCGCGACCGCTTCGTGCACTCCGAGTACTTCGACCTGGTCGGCGTGCTTGACAGCCGCACCGAGATCGAGGAATGGATGCGCACCGGACGGGCGCGCGTGATCATCGACCTGCCGCCGGAGTTCGGTCGCGACCTGGCGCGCGGCCGGCCGGTGGCGGTCGGCGTGACCGTGGACGGCTCGTTTCCGAACCGCGCGGCCATCATCACCGGCTACGTGAGCGCCATCAACGCGCTGTACAACCAGCAGCTGCTCACCGATCTCGCCGCCCGCCGCGGCCTGGCCGCCTCCAGCCTGCTGCCGGTGCAGGCCAATCTGTCGGTCTGGTACAACCCGACGCTCGAGAGCAAGAACGCGGTGGTGCCGGGCCTGCTGGTACTGATCCTGATGCTGTTCCCGGCGCTGCTTGGCGCGTTGCTGATTGTGCGCGAGAAGGAAACCGGCACCATCTTCAACCTGTACGCCTCGCCGACCGGGCGCCTGGAAATCATCCTCGGCAAGTTGCTGCCCTACCTGGCGGTGGCGATGCTCGACTATTTGATGATCTTCGCCGTGAGCCGCTGGATCTTCGAGGTGCGCTTTACCGGCAGCTTCCTGGTGCTGACCGCCGGGGCGGTGCTGTATTCGGTGTGCACCATCGGTATCGGCCTGCTGATCTCGGTCCTGATGCGCAGCCAGCTGGCAGCGATGTTCACGACATTAATGGTCACCATGACCACGGCGTTCAACTACTCGGGCTTCATCACCCCGGTGGCATCCATGGATGCGGTCGGCCAGTTCATCGCGCAGCTGATTCCGGCCACGCACTTCATGACCGTGGTGCGCGGCAGCTACCTCAAGGGCTTCGGTTTCGGCTACTACTGGCCGCAGCTCGGCGCGCTCGCGCTGTACACGCTGGTGCTCTATTCCCTTGCCTGGCTGTTCCTGAAGAAGCGGATCGGCTGATGCACGGACGCCTGCTCGCCATGCTGCTCAAGGAATTCCGCCAGCTGGGCGCGGACTGGCCGATTGTGCTGATCCTGCTGTGGGGCTTTTTCGGCGCCGTCTATCTTTCCGGCCATGCCGGGGCCGTAGACCTCAACAATTATCCGGTGGTGGTGCTGGACCTGTCGCACAGCAACGAGAGCCGCGAACTGGTGTCGCGGCTGCGCGCGCCGTATTTCAAGATCGTGCGCATGGTGCACAGCGACCGCGAGGTGGTGGAAACCCTGGACGCGGCGCGCGCCAGCCTGGCGGTGAT
The DNA here is from genome assembly GCA_035256085.1 of Acidiferrobacterales bacterium. GTDB lineage: Bacteria > Pseudomonadota > Gammaproteobacteria > Acidiferrobacterales > UBA6901 > UBA6901. The sequence goes on along the minus strand of DATEYP010000081.1, from coordinate 4,074 downwards.
TATTCCGCCGGGCTTCGCGCGCGAGGTGCAGGAGAGCCGCGGCCGCTTCCAGGTGATCTCGGACGGCACCCAGGCGCAGATGGCCATTCTGGCCGCCGCCTACATCGCCCAAATCGCCGGCCAGTACGGCATCGAGCTGCTGGAGCGGCGCATCGGCTCAAGCGCCGACCAACTTGCCAACCTGCCGCAGGTCGACGCACGCGTGCGGATCGAGTTCAATCCAAGTATTAATGTTGCCTGGTTTTCCAGCCTGTTTGAGCTGTTCAATATGATCACCATGACCTCGCTGCTGCTGACGGCCGCGGCGCTGGTGCGCGAGAAGGAGCACGGCACGCTCGAACAGCTGCTGGTCAGCCCGCTGCGGCCGGCCGAACTGTTCGCCGCCAAAATCATTCCGACCGTGATTGTGGTGCTGCTGCTGTCGCCGCTGTCGCTGTATGCAATTGTGCACGGTGTGCATGGCACGCCGCTGCGTGGCAGCATTCTGCTGTTCTATGTCGTCACCATCCTCTATGTATTTTCGATCGCCAGCCTCGGGCTGACGCTGGCTGTGATTGCCCGCAACCTGCCGCAGGCGATGATGCTGATGTTCCTGACCCTGTGGCCAATGATGTTCCTGTCCGGGGCGATGTCGCCGCCGGAGAGCATGATGCCGTGGATGCAGTACCTGAGCCTGCTGTCGCCGATGCGCTATTACATCGATCTCGGCTTTCAGGTGCTGTTCAAGGGCAACGGCCTGGCCTACGTGTGGCAGGACATACTCGGCATCCTGGTGCTCGGCAGCGGCCTGTTCGCGTTCGCGGTATGGCGTTTCCGGCGGATGCTGTGACGAGCCCGTGGGAACGGCGGGACGGCTAATTGCGGTCCGGTGCGTCTGGCGCAGGATTCGCCGTTCGAGGCAATAACCAGAAAAACAGATCGGCGGTGAAGCTGAACGGCAGATCGATCCACGGCCAGGCCGGCGGCCGGGAGCGGAACTGCTTGAGGGCCACCGCATCCTGGCGGATCACCGCCACATCAAAGCGTGTGCCGCTCATGAACACCGGGTCGCCAGTTCGGTAATCGCTGAGCGTTCGCACTGAGGCGCAGCCGGCAAGCACGGCGCCACACGCGATGCCCGCCACCAGACGGACAAACCGGATGCGGCGCGCGCCCGGCATGCGATCACCAGAAGGCCAGCAGCCGGCCGCTCTCGACCTTGGCCTTGAACTCGCGCAGCGGGCGGTTGCCCTTGTCCACGCACTGGCCGGTGGTGACGTCGAACGCCCACTGGTGCTTCGGGCAGGTGAGGCGTTTTCCCTCCAGTGCGAGATGCGGGATGTTGGTGACCTGGTGCGGGCAGCGGCTGTCGTACACGCGGTAGTCGGTTCCGTTGCGGTAGACGAACAGGCTGCGGCCACTGCAATCGACATAGGTGACCTCGTCGTTCCTGGCGTCATCCGCGGCCAGCAGATCGTGCCACTCGGGCCGGGCATCGAGGTTCTCGATGCGGAACTCGGGCAGGTCCATGGCCAGGATCACGTCCGCCGCCCACACGATCTTGGCCAACCCGAGCGCCGGGAAGGCCATGAGCAGGGCGTCGATGACCTCGCGCGGTGAACAGCCGTTGCGCAGGGCACGCATCAGGTACTGGCGCAGGCCGCGCTCGGTCTGGGCATGCACCTTGGTGATTACCGAGATCAGGTCACGCGTCTTCGGGTCGAGGTGCTTGCCGGCCTCCTTCATGAACTTGAGGTACGGGGCCAGCGCATCCGGGCGCGCCTTGACCAGGTAATCCAATGCATCACTCATGCTGCACTCCTCGAAAATGTGGGATGGAACGGCCACGCCCTGACTGGCCGTTGCTGTGCCACGATTCTACTCAATCGTGGCCAGAATGGGACCACGCGGCCTTGCTCGCCAAATCCGGCCTTGGTCCGTGCGTATGTGCATCCTATACTCCCGGTTATCACCTTTCGGCGCGGCACTCTTCGGGAAGAAGGTATGAATTCGACTGTCACACCGGCGGCGCGCGCTGGCGCATGCGTCGCCATGCTGTGCGGCCTGCTGGTTTCTGCCTGCGCAAACCAGGGCGTGCGCCTGGCGGACGCCGACCGCGCGAGTCTCGCCAGCCAGCCGGCGATCCAGGTGCTGCACTACGAAACGCCCTTGCCGGGAATCAAGAAAGGCAGCAAGCATCCGCCGCCCGCCGCATTCGATGTGCGCAAACACGCGGCCGTCGATCCCGCGGCCGTGATTGCCCAGGGCTTCAGCCGCCTGCTCGGCAAAAAGCAAAAGCTCAACAACCTGCACGTCGAACCGCGCCATCTGCCTCGGCCGGTCGCGAACGACGCGCGCCTTTACCGGGAGCAATACCGGCGCGGGCTGGTTCTGGAACTGTGGGTGGAGGAATGGAGCTTCAGCCCGCTGCCCGCGGACACCAGGATTTATTTGATGATGCTCAGCGCGCGCGGCCGCCTGGCGCGTGTCGAGGACGGGCGGGTACTCTGGTCGACCGGACGCTGCAGCGTCGGCGGCAGCACAGCCAGTAACCGCGAACTGCGCCTGACGGGAACGGAACTGACGCGCGGCACGAAACTGCGCAAACTGCTGGCCATGGCGCGCGATGAATGCGCGCGTCAGCTGATGCGCGACTTTTCCGCCGCCGAAGCGCGGAAGTAGCGGCCGGCGATCAGAGGCGCCGCGGCTGCCAGGAGGCCTCGTCCTGGAAGACTTCGTAGCGCGCCCAGCGGGCAAATTCGGCGCGTGTGCTCACGCCGCTCTTGCGCCGGCCCTTGTCGGCCAGGACCTTGTAGATCACCAGATCCTTGTCCGGATTGACCTGTTGCGATTCGTCCACCACCTGGCGGATCTGCCAGTCGTCGCCGTAACGGCCGTTGCAGTAGAAATGGTGCAGCCGCACCTGCCACGGTTCCATGCGTGCGCTCTTCGAGTGCTGGGCGGCGATCTGGTAGATGCGCGCCAGGTCGTCCTCGGTAATGTCGAGCGTGGAATTGATCTGGCGCATGGCGTACTCGAGGTCGCTGTGTGACAGGCTGCCCTCGGCCAGATGCTTGTTCTCGGTCTCGGCATCCGCCATCCGGACGCGCGTCAGTCCGGCCGGGTAGCGCCGCCAGGTGAAGAACCAATTCACGCCGATCGCAGTCAGGAGAATGATCGCGACATTCAGCAGCACCGGCATGAACAGATACTGGAAGCCGAGCGCGTGTACCGCCGGCCCGCCGATCACGGCGGTGATCGCCGTGGCGCCGCCGGGCGGATGGAGGCAGTGCAGGTAATGCATCAGGCCGATGGCCAGACCCACGGCCAGCGCCGCGGCCACGAACTCGTTCGGGACCAGCATGGCGCAGCTGACGCCGGCAATGGCCGATACCGTATGCCCGCCGATCAGCGCCCACGGCTGGGACAGCGGTCCGTGCGGCACGCCGAACAACAGCACCGCCGACGCCCCCATCGAGGCCACGATCAGCGCGGCGGCGGTGCGATCGCCGAGTACGGCCCAGCTCGCCAGCAGGATAAACAGGATGCCGAGGAATCCGCCGATGGCAGAGACCACGCGCTCCGCGTGACTGACCGGATTTATCTCGATGCCGAGCCAGGCACGTGCTCCGACCGGAAAGCGATGCCACATGATTGCGCCCCTAATGGAATAATGAGAACAGTCCGACGGGCTCCGGTTCGGCGCGAGGAGGCACGCAAGGCGACATGCGGTAAAGATCCCAGACAAGTGAACCGTGGCCATTATAACGGCATCAGGGGCTCCTGGAAAAACACCTCGATTTCCGCGCGCCGTTGCATGGCATCATGGTAGCCGAGCTCGATCAGCTCACGACAATACGGCTTCTCGAACAACAGGTAGCTCAGCAGATCGCCACCGGTGCGTTTCCACGCGCCCATGCCGCGCAGCATGACGCGCACGCTGCGCGGAAAATGCTGCTTGTGACGCATCGCGATTTCACCGATGTTCTGGGTGGGAGCGATCAATAACGCATCCACCGGGCGCATGTGCAGGGTGCGACTGCTGCTGCGATCACGCACACCAGACGGAATCAGGCGCACGGTTTCATTCACCCG
>DATEYP010000080.1:0-20329 GCA_035256085.1 Acidiferrobacterales bacterium | reverse complement strand
GGGAAAATGCATGCCGGCGAAGCCGCGCGTGATGCACTGGCGCGCGAGCTGCATGAGGAGCTGGGGATCACGCTGCGTGATGCATGCCCAATGCAACGTGTGCGGCATGACTACCCCGACCGGAGCGTGCTGCTCGATGTCTGGCGGGTAATGGACTATACAGGCGAGCCGCACGGTCGCGAGGGTCAACCGCTGCGCTGGGTGACGCCGCAGGAACTGACCGGCCTCGATCTTCCTGACGCCGACCTGCCGGTTGTGCGCACCCTGCAATTGCCGCTGCATTATCTCATCACTGACAGCCGCCGGTATGGAAAAACCGGAATGCTGGCGCTCATCGAGCGCGCCTTGCGCGCCGGTGCGCGGCTTTTGCAACTTCGTGAGCCGCATATGTCCATGGCAGAATATTCAGAATATGCGCGCAGTGTGGTTGCACTTACCCGTCGGTTTGGTGCACGCGTGTTGCTCAATGCCGATCCGTCGCTGGTCGGAGTATGTGCTGCGGACGGTGTTCATCTCAGCGGCCGCCGGCTCATGGCCTTGTCAGAACGACCGCTTCCCCGGTCCAGCCTGGTCGCAGCCTCCTGCCACAACAGGATGGAACTGGTACAGGCATCGCTGATTGGCGTGGACTTTTCGGTGTTGTCACCGGTACTGCCAACCAGTTCGCATCCGCAGGCTATACCATTGGGCTGGGAAGGTTTCCGGCAGCAGCGACTCCAATCTGACGTGCCGGTCTACGCATTGGGAGGCATGCGGCCGGAGAATCTGAATGTGGCGCGCCAAATGGGCGCCCAGGGTCTTGCGATGATCCAGGGTCTCTGGGAGGCACCGTCAATCGAATTGGCCATGGAGGCCATGTTGGGTTAACGGCGGCTGGACTTGTTTGCGGCCTGGGCCAGATATTTTCGATGCAAGGCATCGACTTGGGCCTTGAGTGCGGCCATATCTCCGGTATTGTCGATGACGTCATCCGCCATCTTCAGGCGCCGCGCGCGATCGGCTTGGGCCGAAAGAATGGCGCGTATTTCGGCGGCACTCCGCCCGTCACGCGCCGCAACACGCGCGATCTGCGAATCTTCGTCGACATCCACGGCCAGCACCCGGTCCACCATGTCGCGCTGGCCGGTCTCGATCAGCAGCGGGATCACCAGCAGGCAATAGGGCGCATCGATATTTTCCTGGTGACGCAGCAGTTCAGCACGGATCAGCGGATGCAGAATTTCCTCAAGCTGGACACGCGCGCCGGGATCATCGAAGATGCGCCGCGCCAGGCGCTGGCGGTCGATACCGCCAGCGGTGGTGGCGATATCCGGACCGAATCGCTGCAGGATCTGGGTCGTGGCGGGTGAGCCCGGAACGGTGAGCTGATGGGCAATCGCGTCCGCATCGATGACGGGAACGCCGTGTGCGGCGAACAACGCGGAGATGGTGGATTTCCCGCTGCCGATGCCGCCGGTAAGCCCGATCCGCAACATGGCAGGTGGTTTCTAGAGGCGCGCCAGCTGCAGATATTGCCGTGTGATTTCATCACCCCAGAGCATGGCCACCCAGCCGGCGACGGCCAGGTAGGGGCCAAACGGCAGAGGTTTGGCGCGGTCGCGCCCCTGGAAGACGATCAGCCCGATTCCGATGAGTGCGCCTATGAGGGATGAAAGAAGAATGATGAGCAGCAGGCTCTGCCAGCCGAACCAGGCACCAAACAGTGCAAACAACTTGAAATCGCCATAGCCCATGCCTTCCTTCCCGGTGACGAGCTTGAACAGATGAAACACGATCCAGAGGGACAGGTAACCGGCGACAGCCCCGATCACGGCGTCTGACGGTGTTGTGAACACATTGAAGAGATTCACGAGTAGACCGATCCACAGAAACGGCAGGACCATCACGTCTGGCAGGAGCTGGTGATCGATATCGATGAAGGCCAGTGCGATCAACAGCCAGGTGAGCACAATTGCCGCGACACCGGCTGCATTGAAACCGAAATGCCAGGCGGTAACCGCGGCGAGCATGGCGGACAGAATCTCGACAAACGGATAGCGCAGGCTGATCGGTTTCCGGCAGGCCGAGCACTTTCCATGTAGCCACAGATAGCTCACGACCGGAATGTTTTCCAGCGCGCTGATGGCATGCCCGCAGTGCGGACAGCGTGAACGAGGCGTGATGAGGTTGAACTTCTCATGGGTAGCGGTGTTTGCAGCCGGCCCGGTCAGTTCCAGGCAATCCCGTTGCCAGTTTCGCATTAGCACAATCGGCGTGCGGTGAATGACGACGTTGAGAAAGCTGCCCACGATCAGGCCGAGGATCGCCACGAGCAGACCGAAGGCGAGCGGACTCGTCTGAAGGAGGGCCAGTAATGTCATCGGCGGAGGAGAAACCCGTAAAGATCGGCTGGGGTGCGCAATCCTGTGTGTCAGACCACCGCCGCGAGTTTGAAGATCGGCAGATACATGGCGATAACCAGACCGCCGACAACGACACCGAGGAACGCCATGATCATCGGCTCGATGAGACTGCTCAGCGACTCGACTGCGTCATCCACTTCCTGCTCGTAGAAGTCCGCCACCTTGCCAAGCATCTTGTCGAGCTCTCCGGATTCTTCACCGATGGCCACCATCTGCACGACCATGTTGGGGAACAGGCCGGTGTGTTCCATGGCGACGCGCAGGTGTGTTCCGGTGGAGACCTCGTTCTTGATGGCATTGACACCATCGTAGTACACGCGGTTGCCGGCGGCGCCGGCCACGGAGTCCAGGCTCTCAACCAGCGGTACGCCGGCCGCAAACATGGTGCCCAGGGTGCGGGCGTAACGTGCGATGGTTGCCTTCTTTACGATCTCGCCGACAACCGGCGCGCGCAGGACCAGCCGGTCGACCATGTGCTGCATCTTTTCTGAGCGCTTGTAGCTATAGGCAATGAAAGCCACCGAGCCGCCCAGGCTGCCGAAGATCAGCCACCACCATTCACGCATAAACCTGGAAAGCTCAACCACAAACTGGGTCAATGCCGGCAATTCCGCGCCGAATCCCTTGAACATGCTTTCGAACTGCGGAATAACGAAAATCAGCAAGATCGCGGTAACGATGAAGGCCACCACGATAACGGCTGCAGGATAAAAGAGTGCGGACTTGATCTTGCCCTTGATGGCTTCGATCTTTTCCTTGTAGGTGGCAACCTTCTGGAGAATGTCGTCGAGAATACCGGCCTGCTCGCCGGCCTGGACCAGGTTGCAGTAGAGGGCATCGAAGTACAGCTTGTGTTTGCCGAGCGCTGCGCTCAGGGTGGTGCCGGATTCGATGTCCTGTTTAACCGCGGTCAGCAATTGTTGCACACTCGGGTTTTCGTGGCCCTTGGCCACGATCTCGATGCCTTGCACGATCGGAATGCCGGATTCCACCATGGTGGCGAACTGGCGGGTGAAGATCGAGATGTCCTTGGGTGTGATTTTCTTTTTTGTCTGAAAGATCGACTTGGTTTGTTTGCGCACCTTGGTCGGATTGACGCCCTGGCGACGCAGCATGGCGTTGACGTAGGCAACGCTGATCGCCTCGGTAACGCCTTGCATTTTCTTGCCTTTTTTGTCGATACCTTCCCAGTTAAAGAGGGAGAGCTTCTGCTTCTCGACTTTCTCCACTTTCCCGGCCTTTACCGCCGCCTGTTCAGCCATGAGTATGAATCTTCCTGTATAAATGACCGCTAGTTAGTGATGCGCTCGACTTCTTCCAGACTGGTCAGGCCGTCGCGCACTTTTTTTAGTGCTGATTCACGCAGGTCCGCAACGCCGTCTTTCTTGGCCTGTATCTCGATGTCCAGAGCATTGCCGCCGCGCATGATGATCGCACTGATACCCTCCGTGATCGGCATCACCTGGTAGACACCGACGCGTCCCTTGTAGCCGAGACTGCAGTTGTCGCAGCCGTCACGATTGGGGCCGTATATTTTAAGGTCCCTCAATTCAGACTCTTTAAAGCCGGCCTTGAGCAAGGCCTCTTTGGGGATGTTCACGGATTTCTTGCAGTGCGGGCAAAGCCGTCTTGCCAGGCGCTGCGCCACGATCAGAAGCACTGCGGATGCGATGTTGAATGGCGCGACACCCATGTTCACCAGGCGACTGAGGGTCTTCGGCGCGTCATTGGTGTGTAGCGTGGAGAGCACCATATGGCCGGTCTGCGCGGCTTTGATGGCGATCTCGGCGGTTTCGAGGTCGCGGATTTCGCCTACCAGAATAATGTCCGGATCCTGGCGCAAGAAAGCCTTCAATGCGACGGAGAAGGTGAGCCCGGCTCTGTCGTTGATATTGACCTGGTTAATGCCCGGCAGGTTGATTTCCACCGGGTCCTCGGCCGTGGAGATGTTGGTCTCCGGCGTATTCAGAATATTCACTGCCGTATAAAGGCTCACGGTCTTGCCGCTGCCGGTCGGGCCGGTGACGAGCACCATACCATAGGGTCGATGGATGGCATCGAGGAACAGGCGCTGCTGTTCCGGCTCATAGCCGAGCTTTTCGATGCCGAGACTTGCCGAGCTCGGGTCGAGGATACGTGCCACCACTTTCTCGCCGAACAGCGTGGGCATGGTGCTGACACGAAAGTCGATCGCACGGTTCCTGGAAATGCGCAGTTTGATTCGACCGTCCTGCGGCACACGACGTTCGGCAATGTCGAGGCGCGCCAGAATCTTCATGCGAGCCGCGAGACGTCCGGCGAGCGCCAGCGGCGGCTGCGCGACCTCGTGCAACATGCCGTCAACACGGTAGCGCACACGGCAGAATTTTTCGTAGGGCTCGATATGGATGTCCGAGGCACCACGGTTGATGCCGTCCAGCAGCAGCTTGTTCACAAACTTGACGATGGGCGCATCATTAACCTCGTCTTCGGACTCCGGACCCTTGTTCCTGGTGTCCTCGTCGCCGCCAATGTCCAGGCCTTCCAGGTCGTCCCCGCCGCCAGCGAAGTCGACGAGGCTGGTGTCAGCCGCTTCCAGCATCTTGTCGAGCGCGAGCGTCAGCTTCGTCTCGTCCACCAATACAGGCTCAGTGGCTAGGCCGGTGTTGAACTTAATCTCGTCCAGACCCTGGAGGTTGGTCGGGTCAGCCACCGCCACATACAGCTTGTTGCCACGTTTGAATAGCGGCAAGGCCTTGTGTTTGCGCAGGATTTTCTCGCTAACCAGCTTGAAGGGTGCATTCTCGGTATCGAGTGCGGTAACGTCGAACAACGGAACGCCAAACTCCTCAGAGGCAACCTTGGCGATCGTTCCGCTATTGAGCTTCTTGCTATTGACCAGATGGGTAATCAGCGGGAGTTTCTGGGTGTTGGCCTCGCTTTGCAAGCGTGTCGCGTCAGCTGCGGGCAAATAGCCTTCGCGTACGAGACGCAGGGCCAGACCACTCAGGTTACTACTCACAGGTGTGGGAATTGCCATATCTCTCTGGGATAAAATTGAAAAATGTTGTGCCTGATCAGGCCATTCGATTCAAGAGTTAATAGTAGATGAGAGAAGCCGGTTCGCCAAATGCCATATTGCCGAAATCGGTGTTGTTTCTGCTCATCCGTTTTATTGTTGCCCATTATTTATGCATGTCGTGTCCACGGCGCGCGCTAATTCTGTAGGCAGTAGATGTTTGATTGGGGTCAATGCCCGGCCAGAAATGCGTGCCATGATGACATTGACACGTTGAATGGCAAGAATTAGAATAATTCTAAATCAGTGGGAATTACTGACGAGATGAATCTCACCCATCAACTGACCGCATAAATGAAGGAGATGCAAGATGAAGTCGCTCAAAGGCAGTAAAACCCATGATAACCTGAAAGCCGCTTTTGCCGGTGAGTCCCAGGCCAATCGCCGCTACCTGTACTTCGCCAACAAGGCTGACATCGAAGGATTTAACGATGTATCCGCTGTGTTCCGTTCCACTGCCGAAGGTGAGACCGGTCATGCGCACGGCCACCTCGAATACATGGAGCAGGTGGGCGATCCGGCCACCGGCCTGCCGATCGGTGGCACCTCCGACAACCTGAAGGCCGCCATTGCCGGTGAGACCCACGAGTACACCGATATGTACCCGGGCATGGCCAAGGCCGCGCGCGACGAGGGCTTTACTGAAATCGCCGACTGGTTCGAAACCCTGGCCAAGGCAGAACGCTCCCACGCCAACCGTTTCCAGAAGGCGCTGGACACGCTCGGCAAGTAGGGCTGAACGGCAAGCGGGGCCGGATTGGCCGGCCCTGCATTTTCGAGAGCCTGGAACAAAGCCGGTCGGCATTCACGTCCGCTGCACGCTGGGTAGCTTGTTCTCACTCAATAGTAAAGAAGGAAAAACCCATGTCCGCACCGACCGAAGGCAAGCGCGAGGGCAGTCTCCAGGCGCCCACCCGCCATCCAGTCGATTGGCAGAATCCGGCATTCTATGACGAGGAGGCGCTGAACAAGGAGCTCGAACGCGCGTTTGACATCTGCCACGGTTGCCGCCGCTGCGTAAGCCTGTGCCAGTCGTTCCCGACGCTGTTTGACCTGGTCGACGAGTCGCCCACCCTGGAAGTCGACGGCGTCAAGAAGCAAGACTACGGGAAGGTCGTGGACCACTGTTACCTGTGCGACCTGTGCTTCATGACCAAGTGCCCGTATGTACCGCCGCACGAGTGGAATCTCGACTTTCCGCACCTCATGCTGCGTGCCAAGGCGGTAAAGTTTCAGAAGGGCGACACCAAGTTCCGCGACCGCTTGCTCACCAGCACCGACACAGTCGGCAAGCTCGCGGGAATTCCGATCGTGGTGCAAACCGTCAATGCCTCGAACAAAACCAGAGTGTTCCGCAAGGCGCTCGATAAGATATTGGGCGTGCACCCGAACGCGATCCTGCCGGAGTATCACAGCCGCACCTTCCGCAAGCGTTACGACGATGTCGCCGCAGCGGGAACGGCGGTAGCGACGGCCAGCACACGCGGGCGTGTGGCGCTGTATACCACCTGTTATGGCAATTACAACGAACCGCAGGTCGCCGAAGATCTGGTGGCGGTGTTCCGCCACAACGGCATTCCTGTGACCATCGCCGTGAAGGAGCAGTGCTGCGGTATGCCCAAGCTTGAACTTGGCGACCTCGAAGCGGTGGTGCGTGCCAAGGAAGCGAATATCCCGGTATTGGCGAAACTCGTGGACGAAGGTTGGGACATCGTGGCGCCAGTTCCATCCTGCGCGCTCATGTTCAAGCAGGAGCTGCCGCTCATGTTTCCGGAAGACCCGGACGTGCAGAAGGTGAAGAAGGCGATGTTCGATCCGTTTGAGTATCTGATGCTGCGCCACAAAGAGGGCAAGCTGAGTACCAACTTCAAGCAGTCGCTCGGCAAGGTCGCTTACCACGTGCCCTGCCACCTGCGCGTGCAGAACATCGGCCTCAAGACGCGTGAACTGTTGCAGCTCGTGCCGGACACCAAGATCGACACCATCGAGCGCTGCTCCGGGCACGATGGCACCTACGCGGTGAAGAGCGAGTTCCACGCAACTTCGATGAAGATCTGCCGTCCGGTGGTCGATCGCGTCACGGCGAGCGAGTGCGACCACTACAGCAGTGACTGTCCGATGGCCGGGCACCAGATCGAGAACGGCCTGAAGACCGGTAAGCAGCCGGAGCACCCGATGTCGCTGCTGCGTGTGGCATATGGAATTTGATACTCACAGGAGGAGTTATGGCTAACGAGGGCTATCACGAATCGAACCTGAGCGAGGAAACCCGCGACATGCACCGCGCCATTGTCTCGCTCATGGAGGAGCTGGAAGCGGTGGATTGGTACAACCAGCGGATCGATGCCTGCCAGGACAAAGAGCTGCGCGCCATCCTCGCGCACAACCGCGACGAGGAAAAGGAACACGCCGCCATGGTGCTGGAGTGGATACGTCGCCGTGACCCGAGGTTCGACAAGGAACTGCGCGATTATCTGTTTACCGACAAACCGATTGTTGCCCTCGAAGGCAAGCACGAGCCCTGAGGCGTATTTCATGAGAACCGCAACCATGCAGAAGCTTACCCGCGACCAGCTCATGCCGCTGGAGCAGTACGCCAAGCAGCGCAACGACTTCCGCGCCAAGGTCATGGCGCATAAGAAGAACCGCCAGGTGCAGATCGGGCCGCACGCGACCCTCTACTTCGAGGACCGGCTTACCATGCACTACCAGGTGCAGGAAATGCTGCGCGCCGAACGCATCTTCGAAGAAGCGGGCATTGAGGACGAGCTGAATGCCTACAACCCGATGATCCCGGACGGCAGTAACTGGAAGGTGACGCTTATGCTCGAGTACGGCGATGATGAAGATCGCCGTGTCGCCCTTGGCAAATTGATCGGCGTCGAGCACATGGCCTGGGTGCAGGTCGCAGGCTTCGCCAAGGTCTGGCCAATTGCCGACGAGGACCTGGAGCGCACCACCGAGGAAAAGACCTCGTCCGTGCATTTTCTGCGTTTCGAGCTGGCTCCGGGCATGGTCAAGGCGGTGAAGCGCGGCGCGGCCCTCAGCATGGGCATCGAGCATCCGGCCTACACACACAGTGTCAGCCTGGTGCCAGAGGCGACACGCACCTCGCTCGCCCAGGATCTCGCCTAAGTCACACTGCAGGTCCCACGCGCAGTGGGGCGCTATTGACGCCCTGTATTGTCCCTGCATAAGCCAAAGCCCGGAACGGACTTTTGTGCGAATTTCTTTTATAATCCCGCACCAATGCAAGCGATTGGTCCCGTTTTCTCCGGCTCCCTTCCGCGGTTCTGTTATCGCGGTGCCACGCACCCCCTTCAATTTTCCCGAGCATGAGCCGAACCTACGACGCGTCTGCGATTGAAGTCCTGACCGGTCTCGAACCCGTGCGCAAACGCCCGGGCATGTACACCGACACGACCCGGCCGAATCACCTCGCCCAGGAAGTCATCGACAACTCGGTGGACGAGGCGATTGCCGGCCACGCCAAGCGCATCGACGTCGTGCTCTACAAGGACGGCTCTCTGGCGGCCACCGACGACGGCCGCGGCATGCCGGTGGATAAGCACAAGGGCGAAGGTGTGTCCGGCGTGGAGGTGATCCTTACGCGCCTGCACGCCGGCGGCAAGTTCTCCAACAAGAGCTACTCGTTTTCCGGCGGCCTGCACGGTGTGGGCGTGTCGGTGGTGAACGCGCTTTCCAGGAGGCTCGAGGTCTTCGTGAAGCGCGGCGGTAAGGAATACAAAATGGCCTTCGCCGGCGGCCAGAAGACCGCCGAACTCAAGGCGATCGGCAGCGTCGGTGCGCGCACCACCGGCACCACCGTGCACTTCTGGCCGGACGAAAAATTCTTCGACAGCCCCAAGTTCAGCGTGCCCAAGCTCAAGCATGTGCTGCGCGCCAAGGCGGTATTGTGTCCGGGTCTCAGGATCTCGTTTGCAGACGAGTCCGATAAAAAGAACAACGAGGAGTGGTGCTACGAAGACGGCCTCAAGGATTACCTGCTGAATGAACTCGGCAAGCAGGAGTTGCTCCCCGAGGACCCGTTCGTCGGCCGCTTCAAGGACAACGACGGCGAAATCGACTGGGCCATTGTCTGGGCGCCGGAAAATGACCAGCCGTTGATGGAAAGCTATGTCAATCTCATTCCAACCGCGCAAGACGGTACGCACGTGAACGGCTTCCGCCAGGGCCTCACCGACGCGCTGCGCGAATTCTGCGAATTCCGCAGTCTGCTGCCTCGCGGTGTGAAGCTGGCGCCGGAAGACGTGTGGGGGCTAACCAGTTATGTGCTGTCCTACAAGATGCACGACCCGCAGTTTTCCGGCCAGACCAAGGAGCGTCTTACCTCACGCGAGGCCGCGGCCTTTGTCGGCACGGTGACCAAGGATGCCTTCGCACAATGGCTCATGCAGCACGTGGCCGATGCCGAGAGCATTGCCAACCTCGCCATTGAATCGGCGCAGGCGCGCCTGCGAACTTCCAAGAAGGTCGAGCGCAAAAAAATCGGCCAGGGTCCGGTGTTGCCGGGCAAGCTCGCCGATTGTCTCTCGAACGACCTCAATATGACCGAGCTGTTCCTGGTGGAAGGCGACTCGGCGGGCGGCTCGGCCAAGCAGGCGCGCGATAAAGACTACCAGGCGATTATGCCGCTGCGTGGCAAGATCCTGAACACCTGGGAGGTGGATTCGGGCGAGGTGCTCGGATCGCAAGAGGTGCACGACATCGCGGTCGCACTCGGTGTAGACCCGGGTTCGAGCAATATCGACGGATTGCGTTACGGCAAGGTCTGCATACTGGCGGATGCCGACTCGGACGGCGCGCACATTGCGACGCTGCTATGCGCACTGTTCGTCAAACACTTCAAACCGCTGGTAACCGCCGGGCACGTGTATGTCTCCATGCCGCCGCTGTTCCGTATCGATGTCGGTCAGACGGTATATTACGCGCTCGATGAAGATGAACGCCGGCAGACCTTGGAGCGCATCCAGAAGGAAAACCCGCGCGCCCGCCCGGGCATCCAGCGTTTCAAGGGTCTGGGCGAAATGAATCCGCCGCAATTGCGCGAAACCGTCATGGATCCGAATACGCGCCGTCTGGTGCAGCTCGAGATCAAGGCCGGCGACAGCACCAACCGCATCATGGACATGATGCTTGCCAAGAAACGCGCCGCCGACCGCAAGGAATGGCTGGAGAAGAACGGCAATAAGGCAGAAGTTATTTAATGCGACAACTCAACGCAAAGACGCGAAGGCGCAAAGAAAGGATATGCTGATCTCGATTTCATTCTTGAATGGTTTTTTCTCTGCGTCTTTGCGCCTTCGCGTTGAGTTTTTCATTACAGAACTGATTTATGGCCAAGAAAGCAACCACTAAGTCCACATCCTCAAAGAAGGCTCCTGCCAGGCGCGGCAAGGCTCACGCGCCAGCAGCGCGGCCGCGCGTCGCGAATATCGAACGCCTGCCGCTCGCGACGTTTACCGAGAAGGCCTACCTCGATTACTCGATGTACGTCGTGCTGGACCGCGCGCTGCCGAACATCGCCGACGGTCTCAAGCCGGTGCAGCGGCGCATCATCTACGCCATGTCCGAACTCGGTCTGTCGGCCGCCGCCAAGTACAAGAAGTCGGCGCGCACCGTCGGTGACGTGCTCGGCAAGTTCCACCCGCACGGCGACAGCGCCTGCTACGAGGCCATGGTGCTCATGGCCCAGCCGTTCAGCTACCGCTACCCGCTGGTGGACGGGCAGGGTAATTGGGGTTCGCCGGACGACCCGAAGAGCTTTGCGGCGATGCGTTACACCGAGTCGCGCCTCACGCCATTCGCACAGGTGCTGTTGTCCGAACTGGAGCAGGGCACGGTGGCGTGGGTGCCGAACTTCGACGGTACGCTGGAGGAGCCGAAGATCATGCCGGCGCGCCTGCCACACGTACTGTTGAACGGCACCACCGGAATTGCAGTCGGCATGGCCACCGACAT
The DNA here is from genome assembly GCA_035256085.1 of Acidiferrobacterales bacterium. Lineage (GTDB taxonomy): Bacteria > Pseudomonadota > Gammaproteobacteria > Acidiferrobacterales > UBA6901 > UBA6901. The sequence goes on along the minus strand of DATEYP010000080.1, from coordinate 8,887 downwards.
CCCGCCGCACAACGTGCGCGAAGTGGCGGCCGCCTGTGTGCGCCTGCTGGACAAACCGGACTCGACCACCGGCGAGTTAATGAAGCATATTCAAGGTCCGGATTATCCGACCGAGGCCGAGATTGTCACGTCCAAGGCCGAGATTCGCGCCCTGTACAACTCCGGCCTTGGCAGCATCCGCGCGCGCGCCAAGTGGCAGCGCGAGAACGGCGAGATCGTCATCACCGCGCTGCCGCACCAGGTATCGCCGGCCAAGGTGCTGATGCAGATCGATCAGCAGCGCCAGCAGAAGAAGCTGCCGATGGTCGAGGACCTGCGCGACGAGTCCGACCACGAGAACCCGATACGCCTTGTGATCGTGCCGCGCTCCGGGCGCATCGACCCGGTGGAGATCATGGACCATCTGTTCGCCACCACCGATCTCGAGCGTTCCTACCGGGTCAACCTGAACATGATCGGCCTGGACGGCCGGCCGCGCGTGTACAACCTCAAGGACCTGCTCAGCGAATGGCTCAAGTTTCGCATCGATACCGTGCGCCGCCGGTTGCAACACCGGCTCGACAAAGTACAGGCGCGCCTGCATATCCTCGATGGCCTGCTGGTTGCTTTTCTCAATCTGGATGAGGTCATTCGCATTATCCGCCGTGAAGATGAACCAAAACCAGTGTTGATGAAACGCTTCAAGCTCACCGAGATCCAGGCGGAAGCGATTCTCGAAACCAAGCTGCGCCACCTGGCCAAGCTTGAGGAAATGAAGATTCGCGGCGAACAGAAAGAACTGGCACGGGAGCGTGACGAGCTGGAGAAGATCCTCAAATCGAACCAGAAACTGCGCGCGCTGGTGCGTGACGAGATCGTCAGCGATGCCGAAGAGTTCGGCGACAAACGCCGCTCGCCGCTCATCGAGCGCGAGGCCGCCAAGGCGATCGACGTCACGCAACTGCTGCCCACCGAACCGATTACCGTGGTGTTGTCGGAGAAGGGTTGGGTACGCGCCGCCAAGGGACACGAGGTCGACGCACGCGCACTTGATTACAAGACCGGCGACAAATTTCTGCAGGCGGCACGTGGCAAGACCAACCAGCAGGTGGTGTTTCTCGACTCCGCCGGCCGCTCGTACACGTTACCGGCGCACAAGCTGCCGTCGGCGCGCGGCCACGGCGAACCGCTCGCATCGAGCCTCAACCCTCCGCCCGGCGCCACCTGGTCGGGGGTGATGATGGGCACGCCGGAGGATCTGTATCTCATTGCCAGCGATGCCGGTTACGGATTTGTCTGCAAACTCGGCGACCTCCTTACCGACCGGCGCGCCGGCAAGGCCGTTCTGAAAGTACCGAAAGGCTCCAAGGCACTGCCACCTCAGCGAGTCAATAAATACGACGAGGACTGGCTCGCCGCCGTGACCAACAAGGGCAACATTCTGGTGTTCATGGTTGCGGAATTGCCGCCAATGGAGAAGGGCAAAGGCGAGAAGATCCTCGCCATTCCCGGTGCGCGTGTAGCCAAACGCGAGGAGTATCTGGCGGGTATTGCGGTCTTCAAGGAAGGCCAGCGCCTGCTGCTGCGTACTGGCAAGGGCGAGTTGCTGCTGCGATCCGGTAACGACATCGATCAATACATCAGCGAACGGGCATTACGGGGATCGAAATTGCCGCGTGGCCATCAGGAAGTGAAAGAAATTGAGGCGCAGGCACAGTAAGCGACGACACCACCGGGGGGGTGGTATGCGCCCACGGAATTTGGAAAAAAACCGAATCAGCGTTTTTTGCGGCGCGCTTTGGTTTTTGTTTTAGCCGGAGTCTTGGCTGGGAACAGCATGTTGGAAAACCTGAGGCCGGGACAAATGCCGGTGACGGTGGCTAAATAGAAAAATACAACAGGCAGGTATAGCAGCCAGTGGGCGACGCCGAAACCGGTGAGCCAGATACCGAGCAAGACGACGCTCCCGATAACGAAAAAGTAGAACCGCATTGCTGCACTGATGTTGTTATTCATCGACTCACTCCCTGTGGTTGAACAAGAGGGCGCCGCTGGCGGCGCGGGCAAACTGGCTTGCGATCCGGGCATTTGCCGATAGAGATGCAACCCGGTAATGACCGGCGGCTGGCATGCCTTCGCGGCATGTTACTGGAATTGCATCAGCAACGCACCAGTTGCCCGATTTCATTGGCAACGTCACCCAAGTCTATTTCGCGCGGGGCGGCATCGCGTCGGCCCTTGTACTCGGCCACACCCTTGGCCAGCCCCTTGTCGCCGATCACGAGGCGATGCGGGATGCCGATCAGATCCATATCGGCGAAAATCACACCCGGACGTTCGTCACGGTCGTCGAGTAGCACGTCATAGCCGGCGTGCACCAGTTCGTTGTAAAGTTTGTCGACCGTTTCGCGTACCTTGTCCGATTTGCGGTAGCCGATGGGCACCAGCGCGATGTGGAAGGGGGCGATGGTGTCCGGCCAGATGATGCCGTTGTGGTCGTGATTTTGTTCAATAGCGGCGGCTACCACACGTGACACGCCGATGCCGTAGCAACCCATGGGCATCAAGACCGATTTACCGGCTTCATCCAGCACCGTCGCCTGCATGGCCTCGCTGTAGCGGATGCCGAGCTGGAAAATATGTCCGACCTCGATGCCGCGCTTGAGTGTGAGCGTTCCCTGGCATTTCTTCTCCTGCGAGTTGGGGCAGGGGTCGCCGGCAAGCACGTTGCGGATGTCGGCCACGACCGGCTCCGGCAGGTCGCGGGTCCAGTTCACATTGATAAGGTGCTTGTCGTTCACGTTCGCGCCGCATACAAAATTGCTCAGGCGCGCGGCCGACTCGTCGGCGATTACGGTGATACCAAGGCTAACTGGTCCGATCGAGCCCGGCTCACAGCCGGCGGCAAGCTCGACTTCGCCGGGCGTGACAAACATCAATGGTTTTGCAACCTGCGGAAGTTTCTCGGCTTTGATTACGTTGAGATCGTGATCGCCGCGCAGCACCAGAGCAATCACGCCGCCGGTGCCTTTCACCAGCAGCGTCTTCAGTGTCTGTTGCGGATTCACCTTGAGGTACTGGCTGACTTCTTCAATGGAGTGCTTGCCGGGCGTATCCACCGTTTGCATTGGCGCCGTGCCCGCGGCGCGTTTACCCACCGGTGGCAGCGCCTGGGCGAGTTCGACGTTGGCGGCGTAGTCGCATTGATTGCAGATCGCGATGCTGTCCTCACCGGAATCGGCCAGCACATGGAACTCGTGCGAGGCATTGCCGCCGATGCTGCCGGTGTCGGCCGCCACCGGGCGGAATTCGAGGCCGACGCGCTTGAAGATACGCGTGTAGGTAGCGTGCATTGCTTCGTAGGTTTCGCGCAGCGACGCCTCGTCGGAATGAAAGGAGTAGGCGTCTTTCATCAGGAATTCGCGCGCGCGCATCACGCCAAAACGCGGGCGGATTTCGTCGCGGAACTTCATCTGGATTTGGTAGAAGTTGGCCGGCAGCTGGCGATAACTCTTGATCTCGCGCCGCATGAGGTCGGTGATGACCTCCTCGTGCGTCGGTCCGAAGCAAAATTCGCGCTGGTGGCGGTCCTTGAGGCGCAGCAGTTCCGGGCCGTATTTCTCCCAGCGGCCGGATTCCTGCCACAGTTCGGCCGGCTGCACCGCCGGCATCAGCACTTCCTGGGCGCCGGCGTGGTTCATTTCCTCGCGCACAATGCCTTCCACCTTGCGCAGTACACGCAGGCCGAGCGGCAGCCAGCTGTACACCCCGGCGGCCAGTTTGCGGATCATGCCGGCGCGCAGCATGAGCTGGTGGCTGATGGTTTCGGCCTCGGCCGGGGTTTCGCGGACGGTGGACAGCAGGAAGCGGGAGACGCGCATGGGATCCTCGTTTTCGTTTGCGCGTAGTATACCCGCTGCCTGTGTAGCGCGTAATAAACCTAAAAACGGCTTTAGCCGCAGATGAACGCAGATTCACGCAAATGAATCACGTTATTGACGCACCGAGGTCATTCACCCGTTTGGCGGACTGGCGAATACAGGCAGCGCATTGAATATCCGCGTATATCTGTGTTCATCTGCGGCTGACTGCTTTTTCTAGGATAAACGGCCCGACCCGGTCGGCTGGCCGGGCCGTTTCTTGTGCCATGTCGGACCCGCCCTGTTCGGGGCAGGACTGGGGCCTGGCTTACTTCGCCGTTTCCTTCAGGCGCAACGCATCGCGCGCAATGCCGTCGAGCAGTGTTTCCACTTCCTTGAGAGAGGCTTTGGCCGCTTCACTGCCTTCGGTCAGCACCGGACGGCGATAGGCCACGTACACTTTCTTGGGTTCGGCGACAGTGCTGTAGACCACGAGCGAGTACGGGCAGAAGGCCATGTTGTGGGCATCGGCTTCCATGGTCTTGCGGGAGGTCGTGGCACTGCAGAACGAGAAGGCCTGACCGTGGTTTTCGGTGTAGATAGCCTTGGTCGAACCCACGTCCTTGCCGGTGCGCTCCAGCATTTTGGCAATGAACGAGGTGTTGTCGATAACCAGCCCCTTGGCGATGATGGCATTCTGCAAGTCATCGCGCACGCTGTCGAATTCACCTTCGACACTGTAGCGTACGACCGAGGTCGCCGGAGTGGCCGGTTTGGGCGGGGTGCAGGCGGCAATGAGCATGACAGCGAAAAGAATCAGCAGGGAATTACGCATGACGCCTCCTTGGCGGGGTGCCTGGATGGAGCTGGATGGAAGTGCCGAGGCGACAACTGCGCCGGCAAACACCTTTCTAGCCCATTCCCCGCATGCAGTCGTTGATGCGCGTCAAACCCGGAGAGCTGATTGTTTGCAGGGTGGGGCCCAGCCCCACCAATTTACTGCCTCAAAGATGGTGGGGGCAGGGCCCCACCCTGCAATCCCATTAATGAGGAGGGCGCGCTTGTTCAGAGCTTCCCTGTGAAATGCTTTCGCTACTTGAGGTTCAGCGCCTCGCGGGCGATGCCGTCCAGCAGCGCCTCGACTTCCTTGAGCGCGGCCTTGGAGGTGGCGCTGTCGTCGGTACGCTGCGGGCGGCGATAGGCGAGATAGACCTTCCTGGGCTCGGCCAGGGTGGTGTAGAGGGCGATGGTGTACGGGCAGAACAGGATGTTGTGCGGGTCGGCCTCCATGGTCTTGCGCGAAATCACCGAGCTGCAGAACGAGAACGTCTGGCCCTGATCGTCGCCGAATATTCTTTTCGTGGTGCCGAGATCCTTGCCGGTACGGTCGAGCATCTTGGCGACGTGCGAGTTGTGGTCGATCACCAGGCCGCGGCCGGTGATGGCGTTGATGAGGTCATCGCGCACATATTCGTATTTGCCTTCCACCGCGTAGCGCACCACCGGGGCGGTGTCCGCGGCGCCGGCCAGCAACGCGCCGGGGATGAGCAGGGTGAGGACGAAAAAAAATGCAAGGAGGATGCGCATGGCCATAGTTGATAGTTCCCGCGGTGAGTGGATTGGGGCCGCGCCGGAAAGAAACCGGGGCGCAGCGCGCCCCGGATGATACCGCTTGTTGGGCTGCGCCTGTAGGGTAGAGGTGCCGCGCGGGTAAATTTTACTTCCGACCGCCGCCACCCGGGCCCATGCCGCCGCCTGGACCGGGGCCCATACCCGGGCCGCGCCCCGCCGGCGGTTCGTCCGGCAGGGTCATGCCACGCTCCTTGGCGCGCACCTTCATCCGCTCGTTGTGTTCGGCGCGGATGCGCTCGCGTTCCTGCGCGGTCTTGGCGGCGCGCATTTTGTTGCGGTACTCGTTACGCTCCTGCACGGTCATCATCTGCGAGCCATAGATGTCCTGGTCGCGGATCTGGTCCTGGGCGCGGGTCTGGTCCTGGGCGCGGGTCTGGTCCTGGGCCAGGGTCGGCAGCGAAATACCGGTGGCCACGGCGGCAATGAGGATTCCCTGCATGAATCGAAGTTTCATGGTTCTGCTCCTTTTCGAGATTAGCCGGAGCCCTTCCGGCCGAACGCGAATTCTGTCAGGCGTCGTTGTATTGTTGCTTTGAAGAGGGTCAAGTTCGATCAGGCGGGGTCCTTTGCAGACCACATCGCCCACAGGGCATTGCGCCCGGTAGGTCAAACTGGCCAGAGTCGGGCGGCGCCGCGTACGCCGGAGGAGTCCCCATGCCGGTTCGGCAGGATTCGGGTGCGCAATTCATCATTAAAGGTGTGCCGGGCGACGTAGTCGCGACCTTCGGTATAGAGACGGGCGATATTCGACATGCCGCCGCCCAACACAATGGCGTCGGGATCGAGGATGTTGACCACCACCGACAGCGCGCGCCCGAAGCGATCCAGGTAGCGCTGCATCGCGGCATCGGCGAGCACGTCGCCCTGTCCGGCGGCCGTTGCGATCGCGCGTGCATCGAGCGTGGCGCCGCCCTGTGCGGCAAAGTCGCGTGCCAGTCCCGGCCCGGACAGGAACGTCTCGACACAGCCGCGCTTGCCGCAGTAGCAGGGCGGGCCGTCCGTTTCGAGCACGTTGTGTCCCCATTCGCCGGCGATGTGCTGCGCGCCTTCCAGCAGACGGCCGTTGACCACAATCCCGCCGCCGACGCCGGTGCCCAGGATCACGCCGAATACCACCGGCTCGCCCTGCGCCGCGCCGTCGATGGCCTCGGACAGCGCGAAACAGTTGGCATCGTTGGCGATGCGGATTTCGCGCGCCAGTAATATCTCCATGTCCTGCTTTATGGGCTGGCCGTTGAGGCAGACAGTATTGGCGTTTTTGAGGAATCCGGTTTTGGTGGAGATCGCACCCGGCGTGCCGACGCCAACGCGGCAGTTTGTGCCGGCGCGCCGCTCCAGTTCCAGCACGAGATCACGGACGTTGGCGAGTATCGCGCGATAGCCGTCTGCCTGCGGTGTCGGGCGACGTTCGCGCGCGAGTATCTCGCCCGACTCGTCCATGACGATGCCTTCGGTCTTGCTACCGCCGAGATCAACCCCGATTCTTAACATAGATGTTCACCAACTCCCCCTCTCCCGCATCAGCGGGAGAGGGCAAGGGGTGAGGGCCTCCTTCAGTTGTTCACCAACTCCCCCTCTCCCAAAGTGAAGGAGTGCGCGCCACGCGCGCATCGGCTCGCCTCCCTCTCCCATTGGGAGAGGGAATGACGACTGCATGGATGCAGGAGGTAGGGCAACGCCGGGAGCAGTTGCCGAGGGTGAGGGCGGGAGAGGGGCGGCAAGAGCGCGCCTGGCTGCAACCATCAGTGCTTCAGCCCCTGAATCCAGCGTGCATACAACACGTCGGCAATACGGTTCAGGCGCGCGGTCCGTTCCGGCAGGTCAAAGAGCATCTGCGCGGGTCGCTGCACACTCGCGGCCGGCAGGGCATGGTTGATTTCACCGGTGCCGGCGCGCGCCCAGCTGCGCACCAGTTCCGGGGTCATTTCGACGTGGCATTGCAGGCCGAGGTGCCTGCCCATGACGAATCCCTGATTGCGGCAGTAGCGGCTTTTTAATATGTGCGTCGCCCCCGGTGGTATGCTGAAGGTCTCGCCGTGCCAGTGGAACACCTCGAAACGCGGCGGCAGGCCAGCGAGCCATTTTTCTGTTTCCGGAGAATCTACTGGAGAAACCGGCAACCAGCCAATCTCCTTCGCGCGATTCCGGTGCACGCGCCCGCCAAGCGCCTTGCTCAGCAGCTGGCCGCCGAGGCAGTGGCCGAGCACCGGCACCCCGGCGGCCACCGCCTGGCGGATGAGGTGCAGGGATTTCGGGATCCACGGCAGTGGATCGTTCACGCTCATCGGTCCACCCATGAGCACCAGTCCGGGGATATCGACTATGCTTTCGGGTATGGGTTCGCCGGCGTCCACCTTGATGGTGCGATGCGGAATCCCGTGGCGATCGAGGAACCGGGCGAAGTAGCCGGGGCCCTCGGTCGGGAAATGACGGAAGATCAGAACCTCTTTTTTCACCGTGACGATTCTAGCGCGGCTTGATCAGGACAGGAACCATGAAGCAGTTGCCGGCCCGCTTACTGTTCGTGTTGCTTACCGTGCTGCCGGCAGTAGCCGGTGCCGCCGACATCAGCTTATTTGCGTTGTTCAAGGACAAGGCCATTCTGCATGTGGAAGGCGCGCGCCGTGTGCTGGCTATTGGTGCGGAGAGCCCGGAAGGTGTGAAACTTGTCAGCACCGACACCCAGGCCGAAGAGGCGGTGGTGGAGTTGAACGGTAAACGCGAAATCCTGCGGCTGGGCATGGTGGTTTCCGCATTCCAGGGCACGGCGCGCGAAAGCGCCACGCTGTTTGCCGACGCGAGCGGCTTCTTTCATGCGGAAGGTTCGATCAATGGCGCCGCCGTAACCTTTCTTGTGGACACCGGCGCCAACACCATTGCCATCAACAGCGCGACCGCCAAACGCGCCGGCATCGACTACACCAAGGGCCGCGCCGGGACGGCCCGTACCGCCTCCGGTTATACGCGCATGTACGGCATCCGGCTCGACACCGTCAAGGTCGGCGAGATCGTGCTGCGTAACGTGGAGGCGGGCGTGATCGACGGCCCGCAGCCGGAGACCCCGCTGCTCGGCATGTCGTTCCTGAACGCGCTCGAAATGAAGCGCGAGGGCAACAAGATGGAACTCACGCGCCGCTTCTGAGCCTGACCCGCTTGCCGGCTTCCGGCCCACGGCATCGATCGATATCCCGGCTCGTCGGAGGTCTGGCGTTACCATGCTGGACGGGTCCGTCCGGTTGCGATTAAATTGCGACACACGCATCGCACGCCGTGCGTCCCGCGACTTGATCGAGACACACATGTCCAGCAAACGAATTGCCGGCAGCCTTGCATTCCTCCTGTTCCTGCTCTGTTCCGGCGCGCGGGCCCAGCAACCGGATGCGGCGGCGATCATCAAGGCCGCGATCGAGTACTGG
>DATEYP010000079.1:0-19301 GCA_035256085.1 Acidiferrobacterales bacterium | reverse complement strand
GAGTGACGGCGAACCGGGAACGCAAACCCTTTGGATAGGATTGCAGCGTCTTGATGACATCGTCACCATGTGGCGCTTGGTGACAGATGCGACACAAACGACCGTGTCCAGCAGAATCGATTCTGGGTAAAGATCAGGGCTTTGCCGGGGGTCAGTTAACTGGCGCAATGGGCTTTGTGCCGGTGTGCTTTCCGTAACCAGCGAGGATTTCGTAGTAGAGGAGCAGATGCCATTCGCGCTGGCCGGAAAGGTGATCGCCTGTGGCTCAAGATGCGCAAGTGCGGCTTCACCCACAGATGCTTACTGGCACTGGATTTTCTTCATTCGCCTACCACAAGACCGATATTCTCAGGATTGACGGCTTGTTCATTCACGACCTGCTGAATGACCACGACAACCAGGTATTTGTGAAATCCATCGCGGACGTGGCGCGCGGCATGAACAAAATCACCGTGGCCGAGATTGTTGAGGATGCCGAGACCCTGCTGATGCTCAAGGCTTTTGGCGTCGACATGGCGCAGGGCTATTATCTGAATATGCCGCGCGTCAATCACCCGGCTCTCGACCTGTAAGCACTTGAGCGACCCGGATGTCCTGCATGCCGTATGACTGGCTGAGGCACCCTCGCGCCCTATCGCTCGCGGGAGAGCTTCTCGAACAGGATGATGCGGCGCCTCTCGACCTTGATGCAGCCCTTGCTGGCAAGGTCCTTCAGGATGCGGCTCACCATTTCGCGCGAGGCACCGACCATGCTGGCGATTTCCTGGTGGGTGAGCTTTTGATCGATGACCAGGTGCTGGTCCGAAGGCGTGGCCAGACTGAGCAGTGTGCGTGCCACGCGCCCATAGACATCGAGCAGCGCGAGGTTGCGCACGCTGCCGGAGAGTGAGCGCACCCGCTGGGTCAGGGTGCGGATGAGGTTGTAGGCGATATCCGGGTGGCTGGCGAGGCAGCTCTTGAACGCGCTCTTGGTCATGATCGCCACGCGTGTGGACTCCATGGTCATCGCGGAGGCCGAGCGCGGCGCCTCGTCGAGCAGGGCCATTTCGCCGAAGTAGTCGCCGGCACCCTGGATGTTGAGAATTGCCTCGTCCCCCTCTTCGTCGCAAACGTAAATCTTCACTTTGCCGTACAGAATAATGAAGAGCGAGTCGGAACTCTCGCCCTCCCGCAGGAGGATGGCATGGGCCGGGAAGGTCTTGGCCAGCGTATGCTGGGCGATAATATCCAGTTCCTTCTTGCCGAGACCGGTGAAGAGTGGGATGTTATCGAACATGGCGGAAATCACTCTAGCACGCCCGGCGTAAAGCGCGAATGCAGCAACGAAACCGAGAATCGATACTGGTCCGGTCCGGGCCGTACCGGCAGGGCACGCGATGATACCTCGGCGGATTGTTCAGGGATTGATCCTCGGACTGCTGACCGGTCTGGCCGGCGCGCTCTTGAGTATTTCGCCTCCCGGGCTCGACCTCGAGGAGCGTTTCGGGCTTGACTGGCTGTTTCTTCTGCGCGGTCCGCGCCCGGCCCCGCCCGAGGTGGTGGTGGTTTCCCTCGACATGGAGTCGGCCAGGCGTTTTGGACTTCCAAATGACCCGAGCAAGTGGCCGCGCGCGCTGCACGTGCAGCTGGTCGAGAATCTGTCACGCGCCGGTGCCGCCGTGATCGGTTTCGACATCAGTTTCCAAGAGCCGCGCGATCCGGTCGGGGACCGGCAGTTCGTGCAAGCCGTACGCCGGGCCGGGAACGTGGTGCTGTTCGAGTATTTGAAAAAAGAGACCATGCCGCTCACCGATAGCACGGGCAACAACGCCGGTGAGATGGTGACCGAGCATCTGATTCAGCCGTTGCCGTCATTGGCGCAGGCCGCAGCAGCGACCGCGCCGTTTCCCCTGCCCAAGGTGCCGGCCAAGGTCAGCCAGTTCTGGCTCTTCAAGGGTAGCGCCGGCGATCCTGCGACCTTGCCAGCGGTGATGTTTCAGTTGCGCGCGCTCGCCGCCTACCCGGATCTGTTGCGCCTGCTGCGCGCAGCCAGCCCGGCGGCGGCCAGTCTCCCCGCCGACGCCGGGGTCATCCGGCAGGAACGAAACCTGCGTGCGGTCATGGAGCAGTTGCGCACGCTTCTCCGGCTACCCGGGGTGGGCGAGCGTGTGCATACTCGGCTTGCGGACGACACGACGTTGGCGCCAGCGACGCGCCGGTTGCTCACGGCGCTGGTGCATGTATACCAGGGCCAGGACAGCCGTTATCTCAACTATTATGGTCCGCCGCGCTCGATCACGACGCTGCCGTACCACGCCGTCTGGCAGACGGACGCAAGCCGCGCCGCGCCGCCATTCGATCTGCGCGGCAAGATGGTCTTGGTCGGTTTTTCCGAACGCCTGCAGCCGGAGCAGCAGGACGGTTTCTACACGGTTTACACGCAGGAGGCGAGCGGGTTGGATATCAGCGGGGTGGAGATTGCCGCCACCGCCTTGGCGAACATGGTCGAAGACAATCCGGTGACGCCACTCAACCCGGGCGTGCAACTCGCGCTGGTCCTGTTGTGGAGCCTGCTCCTTGGGATGTTGGCAATGGTTTGGCGCGCTGACTGGGGGGTCGCGGCGGTGGCGGTCGCGGCGTTGGCCTATCTGCTCGTAACGCTCCAGTTGTTTACGGCACATGCCCTGTGGCTGCCGCTGGTCGTACCGCTCGCGATTCAGACGCCGTCCGCGCTGTTCGCCGCGTTGCTGTGGCACTATCGCGATGTCGCGCGCGAGCGCAACCGCATTCGTCGGGCGTTCCGCAATTACCTGCCCGAGCGCGCGGTGGCGGCGCTGGCGCGCGACCTGAGCGCCGCGCCCGGTGGTGAGCTCATGCACGGCGTGTGCCTGGCCACGGACGCCGCGCGCTATACGACACTTGCCGAGCGCATGGCGCCGGACGAGCTCGCGACGCTCATGAACCGCTATTACGAATCGCTGTTCGAGCCGGTGCGCGAGCACGGAGGATTCATTTCCGATGTCGTGGGCGACGCGATGCTCGCGGTCTGGGCGCAGGTGAAGCCCGATGCCGGCCAGCGGGCGCAGGCCTGTCGCGCGGCGCTCGAAGTGGCGCGGGCGGCAGAGCGCTTCAGTCAGGCGCGCGAATCCGCAGGTCTGTCCACACGCATCGGCCTGCATGCCGGCCCGATACTGCTCGGCAACATCGGCGCGGCGGATCATTTCGAGTATCGCGCCGTGGGCGACATTGTGAACACCGCCGCGCGGCTACAGGCGTTGAACAAGCTCCTCGGCACGCGCGTGCTCGCTTCGCGCGAAACGGTAGACGGGCTCGACGAGTTTCGGGTGCGCGATCTGGGCATGTTCCTGTTGCCCGGCAAGACCCGGCCGACAGCCGTGCTGGAACTACAGGGCGTCGCACAGAATGCCACGGACGTTGAGCGCGAGTTCGCGCAAGACTTTGCCACCGCACTCCGGGAATTCAAAGAACGCAGTTTTGCCAGAGCGCGCACCGGTTTTGTGCAATGCCTGGAACGCCTTCCCCAGGATGGACCCGCCCGCTACTACCTGGCACTGTGCGATCACTATCTTGTCCGGCCACCCGCGTCCGCCTGGGACGGCGTCGTGAGTGTCACCGACCACCAAGCTTTAATATAAGCGTTGCCTTAAGTATTTCGCGGTTGATGCCGTTCTCGTTTTTCATCCATTGTTCGTTTGACATCTGTTGCGGCGTGTCGCAATAATGCCCCGAAGTGACAAGCAGTCGTAGGGGCGGCAGGATGCCTGGCCGGCGAGCGCATCGTCTACCGGTGCGTGGCACAGGAGCATCGGGCTGCCAGCCGGTTCGGATTCATGGATTCAGCATCTTACCCGCAGGGCAATAACAATAAGGAAGTAGAGGGACACGCGCATGCGCGCCGTGGTTCAAGGGATTATTCTGCTGTTTGGTTTTCTTTTTGCCTTCGCCGGCACGGTCCAGGCAGACAGCTGTGCGAAGCCCGTAGGCCGACTGGTGTCGCTGCAAGGCAAGGTCGAGGCGCGCGCCCCGGAGCAGACTACGTGGCGCGCGGCCCGGCTGGATGACCGCTTCTGCCCCGGCGATGCACTCCGCACCGGCGCGCGCTCCCGCGCCGCGCTCGTGCTCGCGAATGAAACCATCGTTCGCCTCGACCAGCTCACCACCCTCACGCTCTCCGGCCTCGACGACCAGGCCACCTCCTGGGTCGACCTGCTCCATGGCGCGGCGCATTTCCTGAGCCGCACGCCGCGTGCCTTGAAGGTCAAGACGCCCTACGTCAATGCCGGCGTCGAAGGCACGGAGTTCGTGGTGCGCGCCGACCGGGACGAGGGCAGCGTCACCGTGCTCGAAGGCCGCGTGCGCGCCGACAACCCGCAGGGTGTGGTCGTACTCGGCGGCGGCGAATCGGCCGCCGCACGCGCCGGCCAGGCGCCGGCGACGCGGCTGGTCGCGCGTCCGCGCGATGCCGTGCAGTGGTCGCTGTATTATCCGCCGTTGTTCGATCCCAACGCGCTCACCGCCGCCGACTGGACCGAGTCCGCACGGCGCTCGGCGGATGCCTACCTGGCCGGCGACAGCGCTGGCGCCTTTGCGGCCATCGACGCGGTGCCGGAGAACGTCGCCGATGCGCGCTTCTTCAATTACCGCGCCGGGCTGCTCCTGTCAGTGGGCCGGGTGGACGAGGCGCAGGCGGACATCGCGCGCGCGCTCGGCCTCGCTGCCGAGGACGCACATGCGCAGGCGCTGCAATCGATTGTCGCACTCGCGCGCAACGACAAACCGGCGGCGCTCGATCTCGCCCGCAAGGCCAACGCGCGCGATCCGGAGTCAGCCCCGGCGTGGATCGCGCTTTCGTACGCGCAACAGGCGGCCTTCGACCTTGAAGGCGCGCGCGCGAGTGTCGAACAGGCGCTGCGCCGCGACCCGCGCAACGTGCTGGTCATGGCGCGCCTGTCGGAACTGTGGCTGTCGCTCGGCGATCTCGACCGCGCCGTGGAGACGGCCAACCGCGCGGTCGCGCTCAACCCGAACATCGCGCGCACCCAGACCGTGCTCGGCTTCGCCTACCTCACTCAGATTAAAACCGCCGATGCCAAGCAGGCGTTCGAAAAAGCGATTGGCCTGGATTCCGCCGATCCGCTGCCGCGCTTGGGGTTGGGCCTCGCCCTGATCCGCACCGGCGAGCTCGAGGCCGGCCGGCGCGAGATCGAGATCGCCGCCGCGCTCGACCCGAACAACGCCCTGATCCGCAGCTACCTCGGCAAGGCCTACTACGAGGAAAAACGCAACCGGCTGGCCGCCGCACAGCTCGACATGGCCCGGCAGCTCGACCCGAACGACCCGACTCCCTGGTTCTACGACGCCATCCGCAAGCAGACCGAGAACCGGCCAGTCGAGGCGTTGCAGGATCTACAGAAATCCATCGAGCTCAACGACAACCGAGCGGTGTACCGCTCGCGCCTGCAACTCGACCAGGATCTGGCCGCGCGCAGTGCCAGTCTAGCGAGAATCTATCAAGACCTAGGCTTCCAGCAGCGTGCGTTAGTGGAGGGATGGCATTCCGTCAATACAGACCCATCGAACTATTCTGCGCACCGTTTTCTCTCGGACGCCTATGCAGGGCGCCCACGTTACAACATCGCACGCTCGAGCGAACTGTTGCAGGCGCAGCTACTTCAGCCGCTTAACCTCAATCCTTTACAGCCACAGCTGACGGAGGGTGGCACGTACATTCCAGCCGGGTTGCTTTCCGGTCCCAGCGCCTCGGGTTATAACGAACACAATTCACTCTTCACACGAGAACGGATAACGGCCCAGGTCAATACGCTGGCCGGCAGCAACGAGACGTATGGTGCGGAGGCGGTTATTTCTGGCCTAACCAGTAATATTTCTTATAGCGTGGGTGCGTTCGACTATAGTACCGAGGGTTCCCGCCCCAACAATTCCCTGGATCAGACTGTCTATGACGGTATTGTGCAAGCGGCGTTGTCCCCCGCACTTAGTGTGCAAGCCGAGGTGCGCAGCCTGTCCAGGGACAATGGCGACCTGCGGCGCCTGTTCGACCCGGCCAATTTCTCCAGCGTGCGGTCCGAGGAGCTCACCACCAAATCGCTGCGTCTCGGCCTGCGTTACCAGCTGTCTCCGGCGTCTGATATGGTGGTGTCGTTGCAATCGCAAGTCAGGGACTCACGCGTCTATGACAGCGTCACCACATCCAGTATCGTACCCCCGACCACCACAACCAGCACCTTAACCACCGAGTCGACCGGCGACATCGACAACAGGCTTTCTGAGATACAGCATTTATATCGGTCATCCACCTATAACATCGTCAGCGGGGCGGGCTACTTCGATGGTTCGGTAGACAACCGGGTTACCGGAACCATATCCAGTATCGTGGAGCCAACTTGCACTCTCTTCCCGTTCCTCTGTCCATTTGTGACACCGGTCAATATTGTGGACGCGACTGATACACGCCACACCACCGCATACAGCTATGCCAACGTTCGGACATCTGCGGAGTTAATCTGGACGCTGGGTTTAAGCGCAGATTTTATTTCCAACAACGTGGTTGACGAGAACCGGCTGAACCCCAAGTTGGGCCTAACCTGGACCCCCGAACCGATGACAACGCTGCGGGCCGCCGCTTTCCGTGCCACCAAACGTGATCTCGTGACGGACCAGACCATCGAACCCACGCAGGTGGCTGGGTTCAACCAGTTTTATGATGACCAAAACAGTGCGGATATCTGGCACTACGGTATCGGGCTCGACCACCGTGCGACGGCCGTGCTGTCAGGCATCGAATTCTCCATGCGGGATCTGGAGGTTCCAAAAGAAGATACGACGACAGGCATCGTGTCTTTCCACACCTGGGACGAACAGCAGGGCCGCGCCTATCTGTATTGGACCCTCGGACCGAAGTTTGTCGTTTCGGCGGAATATCTGTATGAGCTGGCCAAGCGTCCGGAGGACGTGTCGGTTGACGGAATCCTGAATCTGCGTACCCATCGGGTTCCACTTGGCCTTGGTTTTTTTCACCCGTCCGGCTTCGTCTGGAATGTGCGGGCAACATATCTGAATCAAACAGGATCCTTTGTTGATGCCACCAGTAACCCACACATTTACTCGGATGGAAAGGAGAAAGTCTGGTTAATGGATACCGAAGTGGGATACCGTCTGCCGAGGCGTTATGGATTTCTCGCCATAGGTGTGAAGAACCTTTTCGATACGGCGTTCAGGTTCCAGGATACCGATCCGGCGAACCCGTCTTTTGTGTATAACCGTGTTGTCTATGGACGGATGAACCTGAGCTTCTGAATGACTGGAGAAATTCACGTGGGCGAATCGGTGAGCCGCACTTGGCCGTCCGCCCGCCGAGCCGAGTGTTTTAACCACCAACCAGAGGGAGAAAATGTCCATGCAACAAAAACAGTATCAGAAGTTGCTGTCCTGCCTGCTCGTTTCGAGCATCGGGTTTATGCCGCTCTTAGCCTGCTCCAAAGAGCCGCCGAAGGGCAAGAAAGACAAGTTTTCCTATACGTTGAGCATCGATGCCAAGGGAATGCCCATGATTCTGGACGCGAAGGGCAATCCTATCCCGGCGAAACTAGTGGAGGGTCCCGTGAATGCAAAGAAGGTTGTACGGGTCAGGACCTTCAGTGTCATCGATATCGAAGGTTCGCATTTCGTGCTCATTGATATTGGCGGGAAGCTGTACCAGATCTACCTGCCGGACTAGCCGGGTAGGGTGGGCACGTGGTATGTGCCCACGCGTTTTGATTCGGAACCCGAGTAGGAAAAGGACTGTTCACTCACTCTAGGGGCTAAACCGGCCCTCAGGTAGTGTCAATTCCCATCCGTTGTCGTTGCAGAATGGCCGGCCTACGCGCCGGCCATTCTTATTGTTATTCCTGCCATAGAACGACGATTCTGGATGCGGCTTCTGTAAGGTATTGATAGTGGTAGAAAGCCGATCCGCTTACTCACCTGGCTTCACGTACTCCCAGCGTCATTCCTATCATTCTGTGAGATTTCTCACAGACTCCCGCAGAGCGCAGTACTAACGTAACCGGGTAGCAAAGCACATTCATTTCTGATGTGGCGAACCGGTCCTGGTTTTGGCCGTCACCCACGTTTGGGAGGCTCCGATGCCATCGATGTTTGAAACCAGCCATTATCATTCCGCGCGCCGTTTTCTGCTGGAAGGGCAGCGCGGGTGGGCGCTTGTGATTGTCGGAGAGCTGTTGCGTTCCGCTTCCGGACGCGGGCTCGCACTCAGCTTGTTGACCGAGATTTATTCCGAGGCGCCAAAGGACCAGGTTTCCCGTTTCGGGTCGCCGCGGCACGGTTTGGGCAGTGATAGCGCGCTGCAAGCAGAAGAGCAGAAGCGAAAGGCTTAGGCGAACGCTGCCATACACGGGATTGATCGGCAGGCTGTTTTTTCTTGTTTGTGTGACTTAGTTCACAGAAGTAACGGACATTCACGCATAGACTGTTTCTAATGCTTGAAACGACACGATTCGTGAAATGCCAGGCAGCGCAGGATCAATATTCAACCATTAGGAGGTAAGGACCATGTTTCGCGATCTCATTGCCACCACCGCATTCATATCATTCACGCTGTTCGCAGCACCGTCCATGGGCTTGTCGGACAACCAGCCGGGCCAGCCCGATCTGGAGAACCAGGCCATCGAGTTGGCCCGCGATGGCGAGATCAGGAAGATCGAGAGCCGCAGTTCCTCCAGCATGAGGGCCGAGTATTCGGACTCCAATGAAAGCGTTGATTGTTTCTATGAGGCCAACAAGGTTCATCCGGACTGCAGTGGCGCCAAGCCCGGCCCGCGCTGATCTCTATGGCTAACCATGGAAGGGCGCGTTTCACGAAGGGAACAACACAGGCAGGATCGAGTTCCTCCTATTGATCCTCCGGCCGTTCAGGCTGGAGGATCTTTTTTCCCCTGCACCAAACCGCATCGTCCCGGCACAGTGACAAGCGTCTAGTAACTGCACGCCTGCACAAAGTCCGCTGTGCCTGGAAAAATTACCATTTAATTGTGACGTGTTTCACAGCAACCACCTCCGCTCCTTGGTACCGTGATCGTGAGTCGTAACCCATAGCCGCCGAGAGCGCTAATGCGCGTCGCAGGCAAGGAGGGTGTCATGCTCACAAATATGATTAGTTGGGAATCCGTTGAACTCTGGCGCGTTGGCGGTGGCGCCTTGCTCGGTATCGTGTTTGGTTTGCTGGTGCAGCGATCGCGTTTCTGCATGCTGGCGGCGGTAACGAATCTGGTACTGATGCATGACTTTCGCCAGCTCTACGCCTACGTCGCGGCCGTGGCGGTGGCGATCGCAGGTGCGCAACTGCTCGAGGCGACCGGTGTGGTCGAGTTGGCGGCGTCGAGCTATCGCGGCGCGCGCGTCGATTGGGCCGGGGCACTCGGCGGCGGTCTGATCTTCGGTTTTGGTACGGTATTGGCCGGCGGCTGTGTCGGCCGTATTCTCGTGCGCGCTGCCGAGGGTAACCTCGGCGCCTGGCTGGTGCTGCTCGTATGCGCCGTGACCGCGGCCGTAGTTGTCGGCGGTCCGTTGGCACCGCTGCGTCTGTGGCTGTTCGAAACAACAGCGGTGCAGCTACCGGACGGGGGGGTTTCGTTGGCGGAGCTGCTTGGCCTGCCACGCGGGTTGATCGTCGCACTGGCGACAGTCGCGGCACTGGTCATCTTCGCATTCGTGGGCCGCGCAACGCGCAGCGGCGCACTCATCGCCGCCGGCGCCGCCATCGGCGGACTGGTGGTGGCGGGATGGTGGATCACTGGTCAACTCGCCCAGGACGAGTTCAGCATTGCGGTCGCGCGCCCGGTTTCGCTGGGATTTGCCGGTCCCATGGCACAGATCGCGGTCGCAACCACAGGCGGTGGTTCATCTTACTTGTTCGGAACCGCTCTGCTCGTGGGCGTCCTGTTCGGCTCCGCGGCAAGTGCGCTGCTGACCCGCTCGTTTCACTGGACAGTGCCCCAGGCTTCCCAGCTCCATCGGCTTCTGGTCGGTGGAAGCTTCATGGGAATAGGTGCAATGCTGGCCGGCGGTTGCAACATCGGTCTTGGTCTCAGCGGACTTTCGACTTGTTCGGTGAGCGCCATCCTCGCCGTGGCGGCGATCTTTCTCGGAATGCGCTTCGGGCTGGTCTGGTTGCAGTATGCCGAGAGGTCGGTCCCTGCTGTTACGGTGCATGCCTGAATTGACGCGCCGGGCGCACAACCTGAAGAGACCTGTATTTGTGCAACAGCGCTTCCCGTAACCAAACCTGAGGCAGTGGTATCATGGGCGTCGCGCACCGTCACCGTGACGGTGCGCAGGAGCCTATGTCATCTATCGTCGACCCTGCGCGCACATCAAAGATCCAGCCGCTCTCGTGGCCGCGGATTGCCACACCCCCTCTGATCGCCGCCGTGCTGCGCGCCTTGCCCGAGGATTTCGTGGTCGAGGAACAGTTGCCGTTTATCCTCACCGGCGCCGGCGAGCACCTGTGGTTGAAGGTGTGCAAGCGCGGCCTCAACACCGAGCAGGTGGCGAAGCAGCTTGCGCGCCTGGCGGGTGTGACGCGCCGCGAGGTCGGCTACGCCGGTATGAAAGACCGGCACGCCGTGGCAGTGCAATGGTTCAGCCTGTATCTGCCGGGTCGCGCCGACCCGGATTGGGGCACGCTTCCGGATGGCCTGACCATCATCGAAGCCACGCGCCACACCCGCAAGCTGAAAACCGGCGCGCTGTCCGGAAACCGGTTCGAGATCGTGTTGCGCGACTGCCATGGCGATCGTGACGCCGTGCTGCAGCGCAGCACTGAAATCAACGCACGTGGCGTGCCCAACTACTTCGGCGAGCAGCGCTTCGGACACGGTGGCGCGAATGTTGCTGAGGCACGCGCCCTGTTTGCCGGTGAAGGCAAACGATGCGACCGCAAGCAAACCGGCATCTATTTATCGGCGGCACGCAGTTATTTGTTCAATGAAGTACTGGCGCAGCGTGTACTCGCGGGAACCTGGGACGAGGTCATGGACGGCGACGCGATGATCCTGAATGGCACGCGCAGCTTTTTTGTGCCCGCGGCCGTCGATGACACTATCCGGCGCCGGCTGGCCGAGGGCGACATCCATACGAGCGGGCCGCTCTGGGGGCGGGGCGAGCTGCCGACCCGTGCGGCGACCCGCGCACTGGAACAGACAATCGCGGATGAACATCCGGAACTGGCACGCGGGCTGGTGCGGTCCGGTCTGGACCAGGAGCGGCGTGCACTGCGCGTGATCCCGCAGGATCTGCAAACCGAATGGCTGGATGACACATCGCTGCAGCTCCGCTTCGGGTTGCCAGCGGGGACCTATGCAACCGCGCTGCTGCGCGAGCTCGCTGTTTACACCACGGCATCCCACCTGAGAGATGAGCACGAATGACTCAGCAACGCATGATCTTCAAAGGCCGGATCATCCGTCTCACGCTCGATACGGTGCAGTTGCCGAATGGCGCCACCGCCGAGCTTGAGATTGTGCATCACCCCGGTGGTGCTGCGGTGGTCGCACTCGATGCCGCGGGCCGCGTCTGCCTGCTGCGTCAGTACCGGCATGCGGCCGGCGGCTGGATGTGGGAGTTGCCAGCCGGCAAGCTGGATGGCGGTGAAGCGCCGCTCCAGTGTGCACAGCGCGAACTGGAAGAGGAGGCCGGCATGCAGGCGGAAGAATGGCAACCGCTCGGCAAGATCGTGAGCTCGCCGGGTGTGTTCACCGAGGTGATTCATCTGTTTCTGGCGCGCGCGCTCAGCGCCGTGCCGACCCGCGCCGAAGAGCATGAAGTGATCGAAGTGCACTGGCGACTGTGGGACGAGGTGCTGCGAATGGCGCAGGACGGGGAAATTGACGACGCCAAGACCCTCGCCGGTCTGCTGCGTGCGCAGGTCTTTGTTGCGCCGTAAGCGGTACGCCGCTCAGCCGGCGGCACGTGCCGCCGGCTGAGCGGCGGTGGTCGTGCCCAGCCAGAAGCCGATGTCGTGCCGGAGAAATTCCTCGACCGACATGTAGTGCGAACCGTCGCACGAGAAGGTCAGGCCGATCATGCCATTCATGATGTTGAGCGAGCCGGAACGCAGGTAGATGGTCTCGTCGGCAAAGCGCAGCGCCTTGAACTGATCCAGTACCTTGATGATATCGGCAGCCGGTGTGACGGCCTTCTCCGGATAAGGGCGTACCGGGTAGGCGAGGCACAGCTCCGGGTCAATGATCTCCTCGACGCCGTGCAGGCGGTAGTTGTACGGGTCGTCGAACAGCCAGAACGAGCAACGCCCGCTCGAAAAGTGGATCTTACTGTGAAACACGCCGTGTTCGCGCATTAGCATGTCGATGCGTGCATTGGCGTCGTCGATGTGTTCGTCGAACACGCTGTGCGCGCGTGTCTGCATGAACACCGTGCCGCGCACCGATGGATCACCGCGGAACTGTTTCCACTTCACTTCCTGGATCGCGGCCAGCTTGTCGTTGCGCAGCAAATCGTTGACCGCGAAATCCGCGGCAATGAAACCGAGCAGCTGGTTGTCGCGGCTGACCGCCTGCAATGCGGTGAGGCAGAACTCGTAGGTGTACTTGCTGAGGTACACGGACGACAGCATCACGCCCTTGAACGGCAGGTGGTTCTTGAGGTACGGGCGATCCGACAGGTCGCGACCGCGCCACGACGGGTCCGGGCCCTTGGCACGCACCATGGATGACAGTTCGATGCCATTCACGTCCCAGGCATACAGCAGCTGGCAGTTCGGGAGCGTGGCCAGTCCCGCTTGCAGGTTCTGGTCGATGGCGTCGGCGTCCGGCCAGACCTCGGCGATACGGCCGGCGAGCAGCCCCAGCGGCGCACTCACGGCGTCCGCGAGCGCGGCCTTTTTCTCCAGTATGGTCTGTTGCAGTGTTGGCATATACGGTCAGTGTGAGTGCTAACAGCCTTGCAAGTTCCCCGTCATTATATAGGCGGATCTGTGACAGGCGCACTACGCCCGCCGGGCATGCCGCACCGCCCGCCGGATGCCCGGCCCGGGGTACACTCGGCAGCATGCGCGTCCCCATCAAGCATCGTTCCGCAGGCATCGTGGTCGTCCGCCGGCAAAACGGCGAATGGCGGCTGCTTATTCTGCGCGCCTACCGCAACTGGGATTTCCCCAAGGGACTGATCGAGCCCGGTGAAAAGCCGCTCGCAGCCGCAGTGCGCGAAACCGAAGAGGAGACCGGACTCACCGATCTCGACTTTTACCGGGGCACCGAGTCCATCGATACCGAGATGTACGGTGATCACAAGGTGGCGAGCTTTTACCTGGCGCAGACTGGGCAGGAATGGATCGTACTGCCGGTGAATCCGGAACTCGGCCACCCGGAGCACGACGAATTCCGTTGGGTGACCTTTGTGGAAGCCAGAACGCTGTTGCCACCACGCTTGCAGCCGATTCTGGACTGGGCCGGGCAGAAACTCACCGGCTGATTTGCCTTTCCCGTGCACGCTCCTTTAGGATGGCGGCTCACTTTCCGACCCATTGCACGCCATGACCGCACCGCTCTTCGAGTCGAACCTGAAATCCCTCAATCTCCGGCACCGCGGCAAGGTCCGCGACATTTACGACATCGACGACCGGCACATGCTGATCGTTACCACCGACCGGCTCTCGGCCTTCGACGTGGTGCTGGCCGATCCGATTCCCGACAAGGGCGCGATGCTCACCGCCATGTCGAATTTCTGGTTTGCGCGCACGCGCACGCTGATCCCCAACCAGGTCGCCGACATCCCGCTCGCCCAAGTCCTCAAAGACCCGGCCGAGCGCGCCCCGGTGGAAAAACAGGCGCTGGTGGTGCGCAAGCTCAAGGCCCTGCCGATCGAAGCAATCGTGCGCGGTTACCTGGTCGGCAGTGGCTGGAAGGAATACCAGAAGTCCGGCACGGTGTGCGGCATCCAGCTGTCCACCGGCCTCAAGGAAGCCGATAAACTGCCCGAACCGATTTTCACGCCGTCCACCAAGGCGGCGGTTGGCCAGCACGACGAGAATATCAGTTTCGAGCAAGCCGCCGGGCTGCTGGGTCGCGACCTGGCCGAGAAGGTCAAGCAGGCCACGATCGCCATATATAAAGACTGCGCCGAGTACGCCCTCACCAAGGGCATTATCATCGCCGACACCAAGTTCGAGTTCGGCCTGGACGAACAGGGCACGCTCACGCTCATCGACGAAGTACTCACCCCCGACTCGTCGCGTTTCTGGCCGGCCGACCAGTACAAGCCGGGCGCCAACCCGCCAAGCTTCGACAAGCAGTACGTGCGTGACTGGCTGGAGGCGAGCGGCTGGAACAAAAAAGCCCCGGCCCCGAAGCTGCCACCGGAAGTGATCGCCAAAACCGCGGAGAAATACCGCGAGGCGCTTACGCGCCTTACCTCCTGACAAAATTTCTTCTAACTCCCCCTCTCCCTCCGGGAGAGGGTCGGGGTGAGGGAGAGCTGTTGCAATACTCCCCTCATCCTCGACCGCTTGTTCCCGACGCGGTCCACCTCGCCCATCCCTGGATGCGTGTCCTTCTCCCGGAGGGAGAAGGAACCCAACGACCAATCTTCGGTTTAACCGGGGCCACATGTCCGACCGCGGCACCAAACAGATTCGCCAGGCCCGATCCACGCGGCTGACATTTCCGGACGACGAATCCCGCCAGGCGTGGTTACCGCTGCTCCTCGAAGCCTACGCCATCGTCGACGCCGGCATTAACGAAGCCACCCGCCGCGAAGAGGCACAGGGCCGCACCCTTGCCTGCCACAAGGGCTGCGCCGCCTGTTGCCGCAGCCACACCACCATCCCCATCTATCCGCTCGAACTCATCGGCATCAACTGGTACGTGGTCGAAAAAATCACCGCCCCGGTGCGCGAGCAGCTTAAGCAACAACTGCGCGACCATAAAAAGGGCGAGCCCTGCCCGCTGCTGGTGGATAACGCCTGCGCCGTGCATCCGCTGCGCCCCATGGCCTGCCGCCAGTTCAATGTGTTCGGCACGGTGTGCACGGAAGGCGAGGACGCCTACTACACGCGCCGCCAGGACGTGCTGACCCCGATTCGCGACTACACTGACGAAGCTTTCGACGTACTACTATTATTTTATGGTATCAAGAAGAGCGGCGAGCGCAAACGCATGATCCAGAGCGGCGAAGTGCACTGTCTGGTCAAGGTGCTGCAGGTATACGACTGGCCAAAGCTTGGCGAGCGCATGCAAGTGTTTGATGATCAACGCGCAACCTGCTCCTGATGTTGCTAGCGGGCTAGCCGCCGCTACCGTCTACGTCGAACCTTCATTGACCGTAGCTAGTCCAGGTCTAATTGACCGTAGCTATTGCTCAGGTCAAAAGCGATTCCCGGCTCGGGACATGGCGGTGACGGCGAGGGTGGGGTAAAAAACAACCTGTCATCGGTCGGGTGAGGCGTACCGTTTCACTGCTATCGTATTAAATATTTCCGGGAAGGTGCCCGTAAGGTCTGGCCGGGTCACGGAACTGATACTCAATTGTCTGCTACGCTAGTAAATGCAACCCAGTAGTCGCCATTCTGGCTGCTCCGGCTGGCCTGCTTGTCGAGATGATGTCGTACGGCCCAGGATGGCGTCCATTCACTACATCAAGGAGAGATCACCATGACGCAGACAGCCATAGCAAATTCCTTCACACTCCCGAATTACCGCCACAGCCTTACCCACCTCGACACCGAGCGTTATGCCCTGTGGCATTATCTCAATCCCGAGCCGCGCCCGGTTTTCTCGCGGGTTGTGCTGGGCGAGATTCTGGATGTCCAGGAACGTGTGAAGCTGCATCTGTCGAAGCATGGAGAGAACGAGCCCGAAATCCGCTATCTGATAATCGCTTCCGCGATCCCGGGTGTCTTCTCGCTCGGCGGGGATCTTGAGCTGTTTGCCGATCTGATCCGCAATCGCGACCGTGACCGCCTGCTGGCTTATGGGCGGCTGTGCATCGAGTGTGTCTTCAACAGCGTTACCAACGTCGGCAACCCGCAGCTGACGACAATCTCGCTAGTACAGGGGACTGCGCTTGGCGGCGGGTTCGAGGCGGCACTGGCGAATAACGTTGTCGTAGCCGAACGCAGCGCAACGTTTGGTCTCCCCGAGATTCTTTTCAACCTGTTTCCGGGCATGGGCGCCTACAGCCTGCTCGCACGGCGCCTCGATATGGCGCGCGCCGAACGCTTCCTGGCGAGTGCCCGTCAATACACCGCCGCCGAACTCCACGAGTTGGGCATCGTGGATGTGCTGGCCGAGGACGGGCAGGGGGTGCACGCGGTAAATAGCTTTATTCGCAAACACGGCCGCTCGCGCAACGGCCTGCTGGCCATCCAGCAGGTCCGCCAGCGTCTTTCTCCACTGGCCTTCCAGGAGCTGGAAGATGTGGTAATGATCTGGGTGGACACGGCAATGCGATTGACGGAACGTGATTTGCGCACCATGGAGAAGCTTGTGGCCGCGCAACATCGTCTGGCAAAGCGTAACGACAGTGCCGGTGTAGCGTCTGCCGCGCAAGGCGAACAGTTAGTGTATGCGGGCGCTGCATAGGCAGGCTGAAGACGCCGGTGTTGCCGAGGGCGCTATCCCGACACAAACTGTCCTTTCCACAGTCGTAAAATCCGGGGAGCGCGGCTAGAGCGGGCCGGATTGTCCGGGGCTGGTGGCGTGTGGGCAGAGTGTGCGCAATGCCAGGCGTGCGGCGACCAGTTGCTCGCCGATCTCACGCACCCGTGCCTCGCCTTGCTGGCGGAAATCGAGCACCCCGGCGGCCTCGGCACGCTGACAGGCGGCCACGAGTCGCGTGGCGCCGACATTCATGGCGTTGCCTTTCAGGGCGTGCACCCATTCCGTGAATGCCGAGTGGTTGCGTGCGGCGGCCGTCTCGGTGATGTGCGCCAGCAGTGTCTCGCCCTCGGTCTCGAAGGTTTCGATCACTGCCATAAGGCTGGTCGGATCGCGGCTCACGCGGTCGAGCTCAGCGAGCACCGAGACATCGAGCGTCGGCGGGTCAGTCTCGGCCAGTGCGCCGTCGGTATTGGGCGCCTGCACGGGCAGGTTACGCACCCGGCGATCGTGGATCAGCCGTTCAAGCGTGGACAGCAGTGTCTCGGCCGACACGGGTTTGGTGAGGAATGCGTCCGCGCCGGCATCCGCGCAATCGCTTTTGGCATTGAATGTCACGTCCGCGGTAAGCATGACAATGGGTATCCGGACCCCGGGCTTCATCAGCCGGTAGCGGCGCAACAGGTCGTCGCCACCTAGCCCCGGCATGTGCAAATCGAGCACCGCTGCCTGGTAACGGCCGGTGGAGAGGCGCTGGAGCGCGGTCTCGCCATCGTTCACGAGATCGACCGCGTAGCCTGCCGATTCGAGTATCTGTTCCAGGATCAGGCGATTGATGCGATTGTCATCGGCAACCAGGATGCGCGCCGCCGTCTTCGCCTCGCGACCCCACGCCCAGGGTTCGACACGCAACACACTGGATGCAACGTCCGTATCGGTATCGTAGTGCGGCGAGGCATGAATGGCGTTGGCCAGCACCACGTTCGCCGGCCGGCGCGGCAGCACCCCGGCGTAGCCCCACTCACACAGTTGCTCGATACCCGGTGCGGATTCAGTGACGAGATAAAACGGAGTTTGCGCGATCAGCGCCTTCTCGGACAGTTCACTCGCGCGGTGCCGGCCATCGGCCGTGACGGACAGCCCTTCATCCACCAGCAACACGTGCCAGGGATTGCCGAGCCGGATGCTGCGGCCGAGGGCCGCGGTGGCCTCCGCCATGGTGGCCGTGGTCAGCATCGTGCCATGGATAGCTGCGATGCTTTGTTGCAGGTGTCGCACCGATTCGTCATCCGTCGTGAGCACCAGCACCCGGGCGCCCGCGACCGCCGCTTCGGTCTGGTCGCGCCCGGACGGACGCTGGAATGGCAGATCGCACCAGAAGACCGCGCCGCGCCCCTTGATGCTGGACACTGCGATTCTTCCATTCATGAGCTCAACCAGCTGCTTTGCGATCGTCGTCCCCAATCCGGTGCCACCGAAGCGACGGTTCGTACCGGAGTCTTCCTGGGCGAAGCTCTCCCAGATATGACCCAGCGCTTCCGTGGCGATGCCGATGCCGGTGTCGCGGATTTCAAAGCGCAAGCGCACAGCGTCGTCTGTCACGACGATCGGTTCCACCTGCATGGCCACATAGCCGGTGTGGGTGAACTTGATGGCGTTCGAGAGGAGGTTGAGCAGAATCTCGCGTAAATGATGGGAGTCGCCGATCAACCGGAACGGCGCCCGTGGCGAGATTCGCACCAGCAGTCGCAGGTTCTTTTCGCGCGCCGTCGGGCTGACCATGCGCACGGTTGCGTTGAGTAACCGGTGCAGATCGAATTCAGCTTGCTCCAGGACCAGCTTTCCGGCCTCGATCCGGGCAAAGTCCAGGACGCTATCGATCTGGCGCAACGAGACACTGACGGATTCTCGAATGACACCCAGCAATTCCCGGTCCGCCGTCGTGAGCCGGTTATTGTTGCGCAACAGGTCGGCGGTGCCGAGAATGCCGTTGAGCGGAGTGCGCAGCTCATGGCTCATGCGCGCCAGGAACTGGCTCTTGGTGGCACTGGCTTCTTCCGCGCGCTCGCGCGCCCGATGCAGCTGACGGATGAGGTGCGCGGCATAGGCCGGAAGCACAACCAGAGCCACCAAGATACCTGTGGCCAGTGTCTGATGCTTCAGCCAGAACTCGGAGGTAAACATCACCACGGCAAAACCAGAGACGCTCAATAAGGCACTAATGCCCATGGCCACTAGCCCAAAACGGAAGCCATTGCCAAGCGTGACCCACAGATAAATTATGAACAGCGGTGCGCTTGCCTCGCCGGTGCTGGTCATCAGGTAGGAAACCGCGGTGACGTCCGCAACATTTGCGGCAACGCGACGAAAGACGGAAGATTCCCTGGCGCGCAAGGCGGATAGGGCTACGAC
Source organism: Acidiferrobacterales bacterium (assembly GCA_035256085.1). GTDB lineage: Bacteria > Pseudomonadota > Gammaproteobacteria > Acidiferrobacterales > UBA6901 > UBA6901. The sequence goes on along the minus strand of DATEYP010000079.1, from coordinate 255 downwards.
CACCGAAAACGCCAGAAATACAGCAACAAAGACAAGCCAGAATGGGGGGGTTTGGGTGAAATCGAGCGGCGCATGACGTATCAGCAGGTAACCGATTACGGTAGTGCTGACCATGACACGCACAATCGCCTGACCCTGTTCGCGCCCCAGGATATCGGCGCGCCGCAGGGCGATCCGACTCCAGAGGCTGTGCAGATAGGCCATGGGCACAAAGGTCATTTGGTACCTTTTCGGGGAGCACCCGATCGGGATACT
>DATEYP010000078.1:0-3989 GCA_035256085.1 Acidiferrobacterales bacterium | reverse complement strand
TGGGCGCGAGGCGCGTTGAAGGAAATCGCTCAGCGAAGAATACATGTCCCCTCTCCCCGCTTGCGGGGAGAGGGTTAGGGAGACGACCGCAGGGATGCGGGAGGTAGGGCAACGCCGGGAGCGGTTGCCGAGGGGTGCTTGGTCAGCATCGTGCTTTTGGAGAAAATTCAACTCGCCGCCCACCCTCTCCCCGGCCCTCTCCCGCCTTGCGGGAGAGGGGGTAATGCAAAGACGCAAAGTAAATGACCTTACGTCTATGCGTTTCTGCGGCGAGATGTTTTTGTATTGAATTTATTGAGGCGCCCTGAAAAATGGAAATCGTCGATCTCCCGCTGACCGGCCTGAAGCTCATCCGCCCGCGCGTGTTCCCGGATCAGCGCGGTTACTTTCTTGAAACCTGGCAGCAGCGTAAGCTCGCCAATCTCGGTTTCAGCGAACGCTTCGTGCAGGACAACCTGTCGTTTTCGCACAAGGGCGTACTGCGCGGGCTGCACTACCAGTATCCGACCTGGCAGGGCAAACTGGTACTGGCGATCGAGGGGGAGATCTATGACGTGGTCGTGGACATCCGCCGCGACTCGCCGACGTTCGGGAAATGGCACGGCATTACGCTCGATGCGCGGGCGCATGAACAACTCTACGTACCGCCGGGTTTCGCTCATGGCTTCTGCGTGTTGAGTGACACGGCGCGCGTGTTATACAAATGCACCGACTACTATGCACCGGGCGAGGAATATACCTTGCTCTGGAATGATCCGGACCTCGGCATCGACTGGCCGGTGCAGAATCCGATCCTGGCCGGCAAGGATGCACAGGGTCAGCGATTCAAGGATGCATTGATTCCGGGATGAATATTCTGCTGTTCGGCGCCAACGGCCAGCTAGGCACGAAGCTCAACACATTGCTCGCCACGAAGGGCACGGTACACGCTGTCGGACACGCCGAGCTGGATCTGCGCGATCTGGCAAGATTGCGCACACTCATTCACGATACCAATCCCGGACTGATCGTAAACGCCGCCGCCTACACGGCCGTGGATGCCGCCGAATCCGACGCCGAGAATGCGCGGTTGGTGAATGCCGAGGCACCGCGCGTCATGTCCGAGGCCGCACGCGAGCACCAGGCGTTGCTGGTGCATTACTCGACCGATTATGTTTTCGACGGCACGGCGCGTACGCCGTACACCGAAGAATCACCCGCGAGTCCGCTCGGCGTGTATGGCGCCAGCAAGCGCGCCGGTGAACAGGCGGTAGCGGACACCGGCGCGGCGCATCTTATCCTGCGCACCGCGTGGCTGTATTCCAATCGTGGCAAGAATTTTCTCAATACCATGTTGCGGTTCGCCGCCGAGCGCGACGAGCTGCGCGTGGTGAACGATCAGCATGGCTCCCCGACCTATGCCGACCTGGTTGCCGAAGCCAGTGTGCAGATGCTGGACGGCATGTTTACTAACGGAGTCATACGCGCGGAGCGCTGCGGTCTTTATCACCTGACCTGCCAGGGTGAAACCACGTGGTGGAGTTTTGCCAAGCGCATCATCGACCTGGCCGGTTTTGGCGAGCGCGTGCGCGTTACCGCCATCACCACCGCCGACTACCCGACACCGGTAAAACGCCCGGCCTATTCGGTGCTGTCGAATGCCAAGCTCGAGCGTGTCTTCGGCATCCGTCTGCCAGATTGGGAAGCAGGCCTGAAACGTTGCCTCGCTGAGCGCGACACGCAAAAATGAAAGCCTGCTACGCTGCGTCCTGCCTATGAATAGCCGCGCGGCACTCGGACCCGATGGCCCGCTCGCGCAGCGCACCGCGGACTTCTCGGCACGCAGCTCCCAGCAGGACATGGCCGCGCGCATCGAACAGGTGCTCGCCGATCAGTCGATCCTGGTTGCCGAGTCCGGCACCGGCACCGGCAAGACCTTTGCCTATCTGGTGCCGGCGCTTCTGTCCGGCCGCAAGGTGCTGATCTCGACCGGTACCCGCAACCTGCAAGACCAGCTGTTTCACCGCGACCTGCCGATGGTGCGCGATGCCCTCGCGCTGCCGGTGAGCATGGCGCTGCTCAAGGGGCGTGCCAATTATCTGTGCCTGCATCGGCTGGAACGCGCCGAGCTTGAAGCGCAGTTCAGCAACCGGCGTGAATCCGCCGAGTATGTTCGGGTACGCGAGTGGGGCGAGCGCACGCGCAGCGGCGACATCAGCGAACTGGTCGAGGTACCGGAGGACTCGGACATCTGGCCGCGTGTTACTTCGACCCCGGACAACTGCCTGGGCAGCGGCTGTGAGCGCTACAACGATTGCTTCGTGAACAAGGCGCGGCGTGAAGCGCTCGGCGCGGATGTGCTGGTCGTCAATCATCACCTGTTCTTCGCCGACTTGGCACTGCGTGAAGAGGGTTTCGGTCAGCTTCTCCCGGGCGCCGAAGCGGTTATCTTCGACGAGGCCCACCAGTTGCCAGAGATCGCCTCGAATTTCTTCGGCCAGAGCCTGAGCAGCCATCAGCTGATCAGCCTGTGTCGTGACACCGTGACCGAAGAAATCAAGGAGAACAGCGCCGTGGCCGGTTTGCAGGGCGCGGCCGGGAAACTGGAGAAGTCGGTGGCCGACCTGCGCCTGGCGTTCGGTGTCGAACAGCAGCGCGCCGCCTGGGGAGTCATGGCCGGGCGCAAGGGCTTTCAGGCCGCGCTCAGCGATACCCGCCAGCGCCTCACCGGACTCACCAATCTGCTCGATCAGGCGGCGGCGCGCGGCACCGGGCTTGCGGCCTGTTTCCGGCGTGCGTCTTCGTATCTCGACCGGTTGTTGCTGTTCAGCGACAGTCCGCCGCCCGATACCATTCCCTGGTTCGAGACCGGCGCGCGCAGTTTTCTGCTGCGGCTCACGCCCATGGACGTGGCCACACCATTCCGCGCCTGCATGGCCGATCATCCACGTGCCTGGGTGTTTACCTCGGCGACGCTGGCGGTGGATGGCAATTTCGATCACTTCACCGCGCAGCTCGGACTGGAAGAAGCCGAAACCGCTGTCTGGGAAAGCCCGTTCGATTACGCAAAACAGACACTGCTCTATCTGCCGCAAAATCTGCCGGAACCGGCCGCGCCCGGCTATACCGAGCGCCTGCTGGAGGCCGCGCTGCCGGTACTGGAAGCCAGCCGCGGGCGCGCATTTCTGCTGTTCACCAGTCATCGCGCGCTGAAATTTGCCGCCGACTGGCTGCCGGGCCGCATCGCCTTCCCGTTGCTGGTGCAGGGTACGGCGCCACGCGCCGAGCTACTGGATCGATTTCGCGAGATCGGCAATGCCGTACTGCTCGGCACCGGCAGTTTTTGGGAGGGCGTGGATGTGCGCGGCGAGGCTTTGTCGTGCGTCATTATCGACAAGCTGCCGTTCGCCTCGCCGGACGATCCCGTGCTGCAGGCGCGCGCCGCGGCCATGCAAGAAGCCGGACAAAATCCATTCATGAGTTATCAGTTGCCAACGGCGGTGATCGCCCTCAAGCAGGGCGTAGGCCGGTTGATTCGCGATGAACAGGACCGTGGCGTGCTGATGCTGTGCGACCCGCGTCTGCGCAGCAAGGGTTATGGGAAGATTTTCCTCGCCAGCCTGCCGGCCATGCCCCGAACGCATGCGCTTGCCGATGTGCAGCAGTTCTTCGCACCTTCCGCCGGGCAGGTATTGCATCCCCACTCCCGCAGGGCGGGAGAGGGTTGGGAAGAGGGTGGGCGGTGAACCCGATATGTTCCATGATTATGGGAACCTCTAATAATTCACAGAGGTAAACCCCCGGCTCTGCCCTGATCTTTACCCAGAATCGATTCTGCTGGACACGGTCGTTTGTGTCGCATCTGTCACCAAGCGCCACATGGTGACGATGTCATCAAGACGCTGCAATCCTATCCAAAGGGTTTGCGTTCCCGGTTCGCCGTCACTCTTGCGCCCGAGGAATCCGCCGAGACTGGCAACGCGGCGGATGGCTTCACGCAAGGTGGGCGG
>DATEYP010000077.1:0-9964 GCA_035256085.1 Acidiferrobacterales bacterium | reverse complement strand
CTAGTGTAGTGCTTCACAATTGACGGAACATTGCTTGTTCGAAATGCAGGTCGGCCTTCAGGCCGGCATGTCGGGCTAAAGCCGCAACCAGGCCATCCCTGGCCTGCGGCCCTCGCCTCGATCCCATCGGCGAAGCCCGACCTACAGGGGGCTCCGGGAAGTTATAAGTACCAAACAGAATGAAGCACTACACTAGAGGTTCGACGCCAGGGGAACAAACCAGCCGAAAACCTCACTCAGATAGTCCCAGACGCATTCCGCATGTCCCCGGGGGATAGGCGCGGGCGTCGTGCAATTCACCAGTGTGACCGCCGTGGAACCGGCTGCGGTCATGGCGGTGGCCGCAGTGCTGGCGTTGAAATACGGCACGACATCGTCGTCCTGGCCATGAAAGAGACGCGTGCGCGTTGACGGGGCCCAGTTGTAGATATCGTTGCCGGCGAAGTCGGCCTTGATGGCGGTCTCGCCGCTGCCGAGAAAATTGCTGCGGAAGGTTGTATTGAAAAGAGCGGACGAGTCCGTGGTCAGTGCGGCGTGGATGGCCCCGCCATTCTGGCTGCCATCGTAATATGTCGCCACGACGGTATTGTAGGGAGACTGGAAAATGTCATTCAGCCGGTTCCATCCATGCCAGTGGCCATAGGCCTTGAAAACAAATCCTACGTATTCCGGATTGGGGTTGGTGGCGAGTCCAACCATGTACAGGGCGGTTCCCAACATGTCATACGGCCCGGCCGCCGGCAGGGACGCGGTGATCGGAAATTCGGCCGGCAGGTTCTGCTCCATTTCCTTCTGCGCCGCAAGCGTGGCGTAACCGCCCTCGGAATAACCGGTCAGGAACAACTGGCCATTGGTGACGACATTGTTGGCTGCGAGCAGCTGGCGGGTGGCCCGCAGCATGTCCACGATCGAAGCCGCCAAACCCCGGGCATGGACATAGGTGTGGATTTCAGCGGTCGAGGCGACATAGCCGATATAGTCGGGCATCGCCACGATGAAGCCGCTGCCCGCCAACGCCAGCAACGCGGCGTCGGAGTTCGCGCCGGAACTGGGTGCATCGATATCCGAAAAAATGGTGGCGTGTTGAAAACTCAGCAACGGACTGCTCGCGCCAGCGATCTTAAGTGGGTATGCCACGACCCCCGAGGCGTCGATCAGGCGGCCGTCGGGAGTGAGGGTCTTGTAGACGATGCGGCGCAGCGATACCCCATACGTGGTTCCGCTCAGGGCGCTGGTGTCCACGCCGAGGGCAGCGAGCGCCACGATGTAGGCGTTGACTTCCGTCACGCCAATGGACGTCGAAGACGTGATGGATACCAGATCGCCGCGTTGCGGTGTGCTCCCCGGAACGTCAGGCTCGCCCGAGCCGCCGCAACCCGCAAGCAACAACACAGCGACGATCCAAATGCGCCAAGTCATGCGATCAAGCCTCCGCGATTTACAGCTGCTCTCCGTCCCGGCCTACTGGGGGGCCGCGAATGTAACTATATCGCGCTATGGCGCCGCGCCGGAACTAATCCGCAATAATCCGGCCGCCGCCGGTATGGACGATTCCACCATTCGTACATCAATACCGGGGATTGGGCCTGTCGTGTCGGTTGTGGCGTCAGGGTCCGGGATTTTGCCGGCGCGTGACGAATGTGGCGAGGCTGCGCTAACCTGTGTCCGTGTGTTCATCGATGACGAGCAAGGGAGCCTAGATTCCGCGGATTCCCGTGGTTTTGGGGCTGTGGAAGCGCAGGCGGGTGATGCCCAAGAAACACGACCGTCCCTGCATCTAGACAAGGTGGCTAGAAACTGCAGGGCTGCCTTCTTGTATTGAGGGAACCGATGGGCCACGTAACGCTATACGGCGGATGCCGGGCCGACGGGGCGGGTGTTATACTTTTTCAAAGCACTGGAGGATTCGACGATGGCCACGGGCTCAAACCATATACGCGTGTTGATCGACAAACTCGACCAGTTGCCGCCGGAGCGCGTGGCGGAGGTGGAGGATTTCGTGGACTTCCTGCGACACAAGGACCAGGACTGGCGCCTGACGCAGGCCGCGGTGCAAACGGCAGCGCCGAGCTTCAAGAGGGTGTGGGACAACCCGGACGACGCGGTCTATGACTCGCTTTGAGTTCGGGGATATTGTGCTGGTGCCGTTTCCGTTCACGGACCAGAGCGCCACGAAGAAGCGACCCGCCGTCGTTGTTAGTTCCCAGGCCTACAACACCATGCGACCTGACCTCATTATCCAGGCCGTGACCAGCCAAATCGGAACGAGCAATACCTTTGGCGAAGTGGTAGTGAATCAGTGGCAGCAGGCTGGGTTGCTCAAGCCTTCGGCGATCAAGCCGGTCATCACCACGATCGAGAAGAGTATCGTCATCAAACCAATGGGCCGGTTAACGCCGCAAGACCGTGAGGCGTTGGTGGAATGTTTGAAATCCATCCTTGGTTAAACATGACGGCCTAAATATTGCCGCATAGGCGCCACAACTGCAGGCCGCAGGGTGGGCAAACAGTATTTTGCCAACGCGGGTTCCGAATCGAAACGCGTGGGCACAAACAACGTGCCCACCCTTGCGCCTTATGCAGTTCGGGCGCCGTATCCTTGGTCAAAAGTGCTTAAGGTGGTGCCATTGGGGTCTGGCCGTGATCGGCATGTTGCAGGATGTATTGCCGCACCACGGACGGTTCCACCGGCTCCCGGTTCGGGCGCGTCTTCTGGTAAGCTGATGCACCTATTGCGAGCCCGAAACATGCGCACGCGCGTTAAAATCTGTGGTATCACCCGTGTCGAGGATGCACTGGCGGCCGCCGTGTTTGGCGTGGATGCCATCGGCCTGGTGTTCTCCGAGGCCAGCCCGCGCTGCGTGACGGCCGGGCAGGCGCGCACCATCGCCGCGGCCTTGCCGCCCTTTGTTTCAGTCGTGGGCCTGTTCGTGGACGCACCCGCTGGCCACATCCGAGAGCTGCTCGGCCAGGTGCCCATCGACCTGTTACAATTCCACGGCCGTGAAACCCCCGAGGAATGCCGGCAGTTTGGACGACCTTATATAAAGGCCGTACGCATGGTGCCGGACGTGGATATCGCCGCCGAGGCACGGCGTTACGCGCAGGCCGCAGGCCTGCTGCTCGATGCCTACGATCCGCAGCTGGCGGGCGGCACCGGTGCGACGTTCGACTGGACGCGGGTGCCGCCGGATCTCGGCAGGCCGGTGATTCTCGCCGGCGGCCTGACGCCCGGGAATGTCGCGCGCGCCATCGAGGCGGTGCATCCCTATGCGGTGGATGTATCGAGCGGTGTTGAGCACAGCAAAGGCATCAAGGATGCGGCGAAAATCGCCGCGTTCATCCGGGCTGTGGCAGTTAATGGCTAAAAGCAAGGCGGAAGCCACAGATGAACACAGATCAAGATAAACAGACCGGTTCACATTTAATCTAATCTGCGTTCATCTGTGGATCCAGCAATCTTATGACCTACATGTATCCCGACGCGCGCGGGCACTTCGGAAAATTCGGCGGCATCTTTGTCGCCGAGACGCTCATGCAGCCGCTCGCCGAGCTGCGCGACGCCTATGAGCGTTACCGTGCCGATCCCGCCTTCCAGGAGGAATTCGCCGAGGATCTGCGCCTGTTCGTCGGACGCCCCTCGCCGCTTTATCCCGCCAGGCGCCTGACCGAGGAGTTCGGCGGCGCGCGCATTTATCTGAAGCGCGAAGACCTGAACCATACCGGTGCGCACAAGATCAACAACACCGTCGGCCAGGCGCTGCTCGCCAGGCGCATGGGCAAGACCCGCATCATCGCCGAGACCGGCGCCGGCCAGCATGGCGTGGCGACCGCCACGGTGGCAGCGCGCTTCGGCATGGAGTGCGTGGTGTACATGGGCGAGGAGGACATGAAGCGCCAAGCGATCAACGTGTATCGCATGAAGCTGCTCGGCGCCACCGTCGTCCCGGTCACCTCCGGTTCCAGGACCCTGAAGGACGCGCTGAACGAAGCGATGCGCGACTGGGTCACGAATGTGGACAACACCTTCTACATCATCGGCACGGTCGCCGGCCCGCATCCCTACCCGGCGATGGTGCGCGATTTCCAGGCGGTGATCGGTGGCGAAGTGCGGCACCAGATCATGGAGTTCGAGGGCCGGTTTCCGGATGCACTGGTGGCGTGCGTCGGCGGCGGCTCGAACGCCATGGGCCTGTTCTATCATTTCATCAACGAACCGAACGTCGCCCTGTACGGCGTCGAGGCGGCGGGCGAGGGGCTGGCCACCGGCCATCACGCCGCACCGCTGTCGGCCGGGCGCGTCGGCGTGCTGCACGGCAACCGTACCTACCTGATGGAAGACGCCGACGGCCAGATCATCGAGACCCACTCGATCTCGGCCGGCCTCGATTATCCGGGCGTCGGTCCGGAACATGCCTGGCTCAAGGATTCGGGGCGCGCGCAGTATGTCGCGATCACCGACGACGAGGCGCTTGCGGCGTTCCACACGCTTACGCGCGTCGAGGGCATCATGCCGGCGCTCGAGTCGAGCCATGCCATCGCCTACGCGCAGAAGCTCGCGCCGCAACTCGGCAAGGACAAGTGCATGGTCATCAATCTGTCCGGGCGCGGTGACAAGGACGTGCACACCATCGCGGCGCACGAAGGATTATTAATATGACAAGACGAACGCAGCGAAGCGCAGCTTACGGACTTTGTTTCGACAAAGACATTTGTGGGCTACGTTTCTGATGTCGCGCCTCGCCACCCGATTCGCGCAGTTGAAGCAGCAGGGCCGCGTGGCCCTCATTCCTTATATAACTGCCGGCGATCCGCAGCCCGTGGTCACGGTGCCGCTGATGCACGCGCTGGTCGCGGCCGGTGCCGATGTGCTGGAGCTGGGCGTGCCGTTCTCCGACCCCATGGCCGATGGCCCGGTGATTCAGCAGGCCGCCGAGCGCGCCCTGAAGCATCATGTCAGCTTGCACAACGTGCTCGACATGGTGCGTGAGTTCCGCGCCAAGGATTCCAGCACGCCGGTGGTGCTCATGGGTTATCTCAACCCGATCGAAGTGTTCGGCTATCCGGCATTTGCCAAAGCCGCCGCTGCCGCCGGTGTGGATGGCGCGCTGACCGTGGATCTGCCGCCGGAAGAGGCGGATGACTTCGTCACGGTCATGCGCGTCCATGACCTCGATCCGATTTTCCTGCTCGCGCCGACCAGTGACGCCGGACGCATTCAGCGCATTCTCGGCGTGGCCAGTGGCTTTGTCTATTATGTCTCGCTGCGCGGCGTGACCGGCGCTGCGCACCTCGATCTGACTGAAGTGCGCAGCAAGGTCAATACCATCAAGCAGCAAACGGCACTGCCTGTGGGCGTCGGCTTCGGCATCGGCAGCCCGGAGGCAGCGGCGCAGGTCGCGGCCTTCGCGGACGCGGTGGTGGTGGGCAGCGCGCTGGTGCAGCGCGTCGCCGCGCTCGCAGCCACGCCGGACAAAATACCCGCGCATGCCGCGGCGTTCATCGGCAGTCTGCGCGTGGCGATCGATCGCGTGCCAGTTGCCAGGCACTCCGGAGGTTCACGATGAGCTGGTTCGACAAACTGATTCCGCCCAAGATCAAGATCAGCAAGGGCACCGAGAAGAAGGCGGTGCCGGAAGGTCTGTGGCACAAATGCCAGGGCTGCGGCGCGGTACTGTATATGGCCGAGGTCGAGAGCAACAGCAACGTCTGCCCGAAGTGCGACTATCACATGCGCATCGGCGCGCGCCGCCGCCTCGACCTGTTCCTCGACAAGGAGCCGCGGTCCGAGATCGGCGCCAACCTGTCGCCAATCGATGCGCTCAAGTTCAAAGACAGCAAGAAGTACAAAGACCGTCTGGCGGAAGCGCAGCGTGTCACCGGCGAGAAAGATGCCTTGGTGGTGATGCAGGGCGCGGTCGAGGGCGTGCCGCTGGTGGCGGTGGCTTTCGAGTTCGGTTTCATGGGCGGCTCGATGGGCTCGGTGGTCGGCGAGCGCTTCGTGCGCGGCGTGAACGCCTGCCTGGAACACAAGCTGCCGCTGGTGTGCTTCTCGGCCTCGGGCGGCGCACGCATGCAGGAGGCGCTGCTGTCGCTCATGCAGATGGCCAAGACCTCGGCGGCGCTTACCCACATGGGCGAGCAGGGGCTGCCGTTCATTTCCGTGCTCACCGATCCGACCATGGGCGGCGTGTCGGCGAGCTTCGCCATGCTCGGCGACATCAACGTGGCCGAACCCAAGGCGCTGATCGGCTTTGCCGGCCCGCGCGTGATCGAGCAGACCGTGCGCGAGACCCTGCCGGAAGGCTTCCAGCGTTCCGAATTTCTGGTGGAACACGGCGCCATCGACCTGATCCTCGACCGACGGCAGATGCGGCCGAAGCTCGCGTCGCTGCTGGCCATGCTCATGAAGCGCCCGCCGGTCGCTGTCGCGCCCGCGGCCTGATTCCAAAAGTCCGGTGGCCACAGATGAACACAGATATGGTTTTTTCTGAATTGATCTGGATTCATCTGTGTTCATCTGCGGCTCCCGCCTCTTATTCAGAGGTTTGCTAACACGGACAAGCGCACGCTTAACGAATGGCTGGCGTGGATGGAGACGCTCCATCCGCGCGAGATCGAACTCGGCCTCGCGCGCGTGGCGGAAGTGCGTGACCGACTCGGGCTGGCGCAGCCGGCGTTCGCTGTCATTTCTGTCGCCGGCACCAATGGCAAGGGCTCGACGGTGGCGATGCTCGAGCATGTCCTGCACGCCGCCGGTTATCGCGTCGGCGCCTATACTTCACCGCATCTGATCGAATACAACGAACGTGTACGCATTGCCACTGACGCAGTGAGCGATGCCGAACTGTGCGCGGCCTTTGAGCGCATCGAGGCGGCACGCGCGGAAACGCCGCTGACCTATTTCGAGTTCGGCACGCTCGCCGCGATCGATACCTTTCGTCAACGTAACGTGGAGATCGCCATACTCGAAGTCGGACTCGGCGGGCGGCTGGACGCGGTGAACGCCTGGGATGCGGACGTATCCATTGTCAGCAGCGTCGGCATCGATCACACCGAGTGGCTGGGACCGGACCGGGAATCCATCGGGCGCGAAAAGGCCGGCGTTTATCGTGAACGGCACTGCGCGATTTGCGGCGATCCGGATCCGCCGCACAGCCTGATCGAATACGCTGGAAAAATCGGCGCACGCCTCTTGTGCGTGGACAGGGATTTCGACTTCGAGCGCCTACCCGACAGCTGGACCTGGCGCACGCTCGACAAAAAGCATTCCGGGTTGCCTTACCCGGCCATGCGCGGCGACTATCAGCTGTATAACGCCGCGTGTGTGATCATGGCGCTCAGCTGCCTCGCCGGCCGCTTTCCGGTCAAGATGGCGGATATCCGCACCGGCCTGCTCAATGCCGTGTTACCGGGGCGTTTTCAGACACTGCCGGGCCGGCCGGTGCGCGTGCTGGATGTTGCGCACAATGTGCAGGCGGTCAAGGCGCTGGCGCGCACCTTGACCGTGCAGGTCGTGCCGGGCCGGACAATCGCCGTGTGCGGCATGCTGCACGACAAGCCGATTGCTGAAGCGCTGCGCATTCTCGCGCCCTTGGTATCGCGCTGGCATGTTGCCGGGCTTCCCGGCGCGCGCGGCGCGAGCACCGAGGACATGCGCGTCGCGCTGGCCGAGGCCGGCGTGGACGAGGGTGCAGGACTGCACGAGGACATCGAACAGGCCTACGTCGCGGCACTTGCCGAGGCGCGCGAGCATGATCGCATCGTGGTGTTTGGTTCGTTCCATACCGTCGGTGCTATACTGCGCCTGCCAAAGAATCGAACCGGAGTTATGGCAGAGCGCAAAGAAGCCGACGACAGTTTCAATCCCCGGCACCGCATCGTCGGCGCGGTGGTGCTCGTGGCACTCGCGGTTATTCTTTTGCCGATGCTGCTGAAGGACCGTGCGCCCGAAAAAGACAGCAGCGCCGCCGCTCCCGATACCCGCACGGTCGAGTTGCCGGTGCCGCCGCCACAGGGCGGCAAGCCGGCGGGAATGTCCATGCCGCCTGAGCCCGGGAGGACATCGGAAAAGCCGGGCGCGACCAAAATCGTTACGGTACCGGTTGAACCGACCACGGAAATCCCGGCGGCCGTGAAGACGCCGGTTGTCCCGGCGGCAAAGCAAGCGGAGGCAAAACCCGCTCCCGAGACCAAGTCCGTCGCTGCACCCAAAGAGGCCGTGGTGGCGGTCAAACCGGCGGCAACGGCCGGAAAGCAGTGGGTGGTGCAGGTCGGCGCGTTCTCGCAGCTGGACAATGCCAGACGCCTGTACGAGCGGCTTGGGCAGAAAGGCTACAGCGCGATACTCGATCCGCCGAATCCGGAGCAAGGCAAGACCGTACGCGTCGAAGTCGGGCCGTACAAAGATGCGGCTGCCGCCAAGGCCGCGCAAGCGCGCCTGCAAAGCGAATTCGGCATCAAGGGCGTGGTGCGTAAACAGTAACCCGATCCGCATGTGAGCATTTTCGACCTCATTATTCTGATTCTGCTGGTGCTGTTTGCCGGCACCGGCGCGCTGCGCGGCATGCTGCGCGAGACCCTTTCACTGGCCGTCTGGGTAGTGGCGATCGGCAGCGGCTGGCTGTTTTCCGATGCCGTGAGCACGTGGTTCGACATGCTGGAGGACGTTGACCTGCGCCGCCTGCTGGCATTCGCCCTGATTGTGCCAGCCATGCTGGTTGTGCTCTCTATTCTGGCGTTCGTGCTGCGCCGGCTTTTACCGCGGCCCATTCCGGGGCTGACCGACCGGGGAGTGGGGGCCGTGCTGGGTGCCGTACGCGGCGCCGCCGTGGTCGTAGTCATGGTGCTGCTCGCCGGCCTCACGTCGTTGCCGAAAAAGGCCGACTGGCGCGACTCCTATTGTGTGGGGATATTCCAGCCCGCTGCCGGCAAGATTCTGGAATGGTTGCCGCCTTATGTTGCCCGGCAGTTCAGCTACGGCTAAAATCAGTTTTTAAGGCCGGAGGGTTTTTCCCGACATGTGCGGTATTCTCGGCATACTGGCCAAAGGCCCGGTCAATCAGTCCTTGTACGACGGTCTTCTGGTTCTGCAGCACCGCGGCCAGGATGCCGCCGGCATTCTCACCAGCGACGCAAACCGTATCTACCTGCGCAAGGACAACGGCCTGGTGCGGGACGTTTTCCAGCAGCATCACATGCAGGCGCTCAAGGGCAACATGGGTATCGGCCATGTGCGCTACCCGACCGCCGGCTGCGATTCCCCCGCCGAGGCCCAGCCGTTCTACGTGAACTCGCCGTTCGGTCTGGCGCTCGCGCACAACGGCAACCTCACCAATGCCGCCCAGATCAAGGACGAACTGTTCCGCGAAGACCTGCGGCACATCAACACCGAATCCGACTCCGAAATCCTGCTCAACGTGTTCGCGCACGAACTGCAGGCGGTGGCCAAGCTGCGCCTCACGCCCGATCAGCTGTTCCGCGCGGTGTCGGCCGTGCACCGCCGCTGCCGCGGCGCGTACGCGGTCACCATGCTCATCGCCGGGGTCGGCATCCTCGCGTTCCGCGATCCCTACGGCATTCGCCCGCTGGTCTATGGCAAGCGCGAGACTGACCAGGGCACGGAACACATGTTCGCCTCCGAATCGGTGGCGCTCGACGTGCTCGGGTTCGAGCGGGTGCGCGATGTCGCGCCGGGCGAGGCGATGTTCGTGGACGTGAACGGCAAGCTGCACAGCCAGCAGTGCGCCGAGCAGCCGGTGCTGGTACCGTGCATCTTCGAGTTCGTATACTTCGCGCGCCCGGACTCGATGATCGACGGTATTTACGTGCACAAGACGCGCCTGCGCATGGGCGAGAAACTCGCCAGCAAGATCAAGCGCGTCTGGACCGACCACGACATCGACGTGGTGATCCCGATCCCCGATACCTCGCGCACCGCGGCCCTGCAGATGGCCTATGCGCT
>DATEYP010000076.1:0-2731 GCA_035256085.1 Acidiferrobacterales bacterium | reverse complement strand
TCACCGTTGGCGCGATAGCTTGACCAGCAGTAGTCACGGGGGTGGCGCACCATGTCTGCCCGCACTGGGTTCAATTCAATGTAGCGATAACAGGAAAGCACATAGTCTTCGCTCTGCGTGAGGCATGAACGGAAGCGGCCTTCCCAGAGCGTGCCGCTGCGACGATAGGTGCGGTTAATGTACTGCACATAGCGCTGGCCCAGGTGCTTCATGAGCAGCGCCACGCCATCGGGCCGGTTGGGAGTGAGCAGGAGATGAACATGGTTCGTCATGAGCACGTAGGCGTGAATGGCGCAACCGTGTTGGGTGGCCTGCTCGTGCAATGTCTCCAGATAGCGCCGGTAATCCTCTTCGGCGTAGAAACAGGCGCTGCGGTTGTTGCCGCGTTGAATGACATGCCAAGGGATACCGGCAATGGTGATGCGCGCCCGGCGGGGCATGAACGACCTCCTTGTCGGATTGTTCTTCAGGGAAGGATGGTATCAGAAACCGTGGTCTGTCCCCTATAGTCCCTACTATATAGTCTGCTATAGTCTGTCCTATAGTCTTGTCCCCTATAGTCTAGAGATTACGGCATTCCTCACACATCTGGCTGTGGACAAGAATGTCGCGGGTTCCACCCAAAATCAAGCACTGGCGGTGGATGGATGGCATTGTGCGGGCCAAACGGCCGATGCGCATCCCGGAGGTGATGAGTCCGCAACAGGTGATGGCGCTGTTGCGAGAGCTGAAAGGCACGCACCAATTGGTAGCGCGGCTGTTGTACGGAACCGGCATGCGGTTGATGGAGGGCATCCGCCTGCGCGTGCGCGATATCAACTTCGACTACCGGCAGATTACCGTGCACAGCGGCAAGGGCGGGAAGGATCGCGTCACGGTGCTGCCGGATTCGTTGATGAACCCGCTCAAGATACATCTTGCACGGGTGCGCGTGCTCCATAAGTCTGATCTTGCGGAAGGATATGGACGGGTTTACCTTCCCCATGCGCTCGATCGAAAGTACCTGAATGCCGACCGTGAATGGGGCTGGCAATATGTTTTCCCGTCACAGAAACGATCTGAAGATCCGCGTTCGGACGTGATCCGTCGGCATCACCTCGACGAAAAAGGCCTGCAACGCGCTATCAAGCAGGCGGCGATGCATCTGGGATTCTCCGGGAAGGTCACGACGCACACCCTGCGCCATTCATTCGCTACACATTTGTTGGAGAGAGGATCGGACATCCGTACTGTGCAGGAGCTGTTGGGTCACAGCGACGTCAAGACCACCATGATCTATACGCATGTGTTGCAACGTGGCGGGCGCGGGGTGCGCAGCCCGTTGGACCGGATGGAATAGCGGCTGCACGGTGGCACGATGTGACCAAGGCGTGTTCGACCGCATCCCGCGCAATGCTTGCGGTTGAGCGGGATGGCCGGTTTTACCGCGGCTTTCCCTCACCCTAGCCCTCTCCCGCAGGGAGAGGGAGGAGAGCCGAATCGCGCTGGTGCGCGCACTCGTTTAGCGCAACCGCCTCTGCTGCCACAGCAGATAGGCCGCCGGAATCACCGCCAGTGTCAGCACCGCGACGCTCAGCATGCCGCCGACCATGGGCGCGGCGATGCGGCCCATGGCCTCCGAGCCGCTGCCGCTGCTCCAGAGTATCGGCAGCAGGCCGGCGATAATGGCCACCTTGGTCATGGTCACGGGGCGGATGCGCAGCAGCGCGCCTTCGATCACGGCCGCGCGCACGTCATCGGCGGTGAGTTTCTGTTTCTTCGCGGCGCGTGCCTCGCTGCGGCGCTTCATCGCCAGATCGAGATAGGTGAGCATCACCACGCCGATTTCGGCCGCGACCCCGCCGAGTGCGATGAAGCCCACCGCTGCGGCGACCGAGAGGTTGTAGCCGAGCAGGTACAGCAGCCAGAAGCCGCCAACCAGGGCGAGCGGCAGCGTGGTGACGATGATCAACACCTCCATGCCGTTGCGGAAATTGAGATACAGCAGCAGCAGGATGATTGCGAAGGTGAACGGCACTACGACCTTGAGCCGTTCGATCGCGCGTTGCAAATACTCGTACTGGCCCGACCAGATCAGCGAGTAGCCAGGCGGCAGTTTTACCTTTTCCGTAACGGCGCGCTGCGCGTCGGCAACGTAGGAACCGATATCGCGATCGCGAAAGTCCACGTAGATCCAGCCGGAGAGGCGCGCGTTCTCGCTGCGGATCATGTCCGGGCCGTCGACGATGTGCACGTCGGCGACATCCCCCAGCGCAATGGGTGTGCCGCTCTGGGTCGGTAGGGACAGTTGCCGCAGCCGCGTGGGTGAGTCGCGCAGGTCGGCCGGGTAGCGCAGATTCACCGGATAGCGCTCGCGCCCCTCGATGGTTTCGGTGACGTTCATGCCGCCGACCGAGGCTTCAACAATGTCCTGAATGTCCTTGATGTTGAGTCCGTAGCGGGCCGCGCGCTGACGGTCGATTTGCACGTCCATATAGCGCGCACCGGTCAGGCGTTCGGCGTACACCGAGGCGGTACCGGGAACGGCGCGCAGGACCTGTTCGATCTCGCGTCCGATTTCTTCGATCGTCGCCAGTTGCGGCCCCATGATCTTGAGGCCGACCGGTGTACGGATACCGGTGGTGAGCATATCGATGCGCGTCTTGATGGGCGGCACGATGACATTCGACAATCCCGGAAATTTAACAAGCTCGTACATTTCGGCAATCAGCTTTTCCGTTGTCATGCCCGG
>DATEYP010000075.1:0-18138 GCA_035256085.1 Acidiferrobacterales bacterium | reverse complement strand
AACCCGGAAATGGCTAATGCCAAACGGCTTCTATGTCCTGACCAAGCGATTCTCCAGCAAGGAAGAGCGCCGCCGGGTCGTCGCATTCGTGATCGACCCGAGTGAGCTGCCCGCGCCGTTCTATGGCTTCGAGAATCATCTGAATGTTTTTCATATCGCCAAACACGGCATGGACAGGGAAACCGCGCTTGGTCTGGCGCTGTTCCTGAATTCAACGGTCGTGGATTCTCATTTCCGGATATTCTCGGGTCACACGCAGGTGAATGCGACAGACCTGCGGCAGATGCGCTACCCGGGCCACGAGCAGTTGTTGGAGCTTGGCCGGCTGGCGACAGAGGAGGCCCGCGATCAGGCCGCTATCGACCGATTGATAAAAGAAGTCGAGACGAGATGGCAGTCAAAGTAAAACATATTCAGGAAGCGTTAACTGTTCTGGGCGAGTTGGGGATGCCCAATGAACAGCTAAACGAACGTACCGCCATCTGCCTGCTGGCGTTGCTGGATTTAACCAAGGACAGGGCGTGGGCCGATGCCCAGGACCCGAAACTCGGTATCCGCGCCATCCTCGACTTCGCGCGCAGCAAATACAAACGCCTCTACGCGGAGAACACCCGCGAAACCATCCGCGATGAAAGTATCAAGCCGTTGGTATCGGCCGGCGTGGTCATGCACAACCCGGACGACTCGTCCCGCGCCGTAAATAGCCCCAAGAACTGCTATCAGGTGGAACCGGCCGCGCTCGCGCTTTTCCGCACCTTCGGAAAGAGAACATGGCGCGGAACGCTGTCTGCATATCTCTCTAGGCGTCAGACGCTGGTCGATAAATATGCACGCCATCGCGACATGGCCCGGATCCCCGTCCGGATCAAAGACGGAGAGACCATCACCCTGAGCGCAGGCGAGCATTCCGAACTCATTCGCGCGATTCTCGAAGAGTTCTCGCCGCGCTTTGTGCCAGATGGCGAACTCATCTACGTGGGCGACACAGGCAGTAAATGGGGATACTTCGATCGAGACCTCCTTGGGTCGCTGGGTATCGACGTCGGCCAGCACGGCAGGATGCCGGACGTGGTGATTTATTTCCGCGAGAAGAACTGGTTGATTCTGGCCGAGGCGGTAACAAGCAGCGGCCCGGTAGACGGGCGCAGACACGCCGAGTTATCCGAATTGTTCAGGAACTCGACCGCGGGGCTCGTTTATGTCACAGCCTTCCCGAGCCGTGGCGAAGTCATGCGGAAGTATCTGTCCGTGATCGCGTGGGAAACAGAAGTATGGAGCGCCGACGCACCGACGCATCTGATTCATTTCAATGGCAGCCGATTCCTGGGGCCGTACTCAAAGTGAGCCGAACTTAAGCCTGGATGATGAATATAGGGTTGCGTCCCACTTTTTTCCCTGTTGAGAAGTAAAGGTAGTTCAGAGCCTTAGAACAGGGATACCATAGGCGTTAGACGTACCATGCCGAGTAACTAACACTTGTTGCGGCGCACAGGTAACGCTAGTAAAAAACTCCCTGCATGGTTTAGATGGCGGGATTATCAGCGTTTGAGTAACTTGAGAGACACAGCAGTCTGGGCGTGGTTGTTTGCAACACGTGACCCGAGCATTGAGACCGAGATCAAGCAGGGATTAGGCGTGGTAAGGTTGGTCGATCCACGCAGGACGCAGTCAAGACTTGCTTGGCGGAATGGCGTCCTGTGTCACGGTATGAAAGGACATGGCACTAACAAATATCTGATGAATCTAATCCAGCGTGCTCAAGAACGAGAAAGCTCTGGATTTATTTCCGAAGATGAATTTCACACGTTTAATGTCAACGGTGGGCTAAAAAAACGCGGTAACTGCTTTCGGTCGTGTAAAGGAGGTTACCTAGCATTTTCCAACAAGCAGTCATTGCTGGCCTACGAGCAGGTTGAAAAGGCCGCGTTTGCCCGCACTATGGAGTTTGCTGTAAATATTCAGATGCCAAAGAAAGTTCTTCTGAAGGAGATAGAGAGCCTCATTGACGAGCATCAAAAACGTTACATTGCCCAGAGAATGCCAGCAAAAATACCGAGAGCCAAAGCATATAATTGGGCCCGTGGCCTCGCGGTGTTTGATCTACTCAATGATGGGTTACTGCAGTCAGATGTTGCTCGATTGTTAGTCCCTCTTTGGTTCAACAGAATCCCGGGGCCAAAAGCGGAGGATGTTGATAAGAAAGAGCTAAGAACCGCTCTTCAAACCGTCAAGCCCTTTTTGCAAGGTGGTTGGCGCACTCTTTGCGGGGATCCTTTGGTTTCTACGCGCTCACCCTTGTTGTTTCCTTAAATCGGGGGCGCACTGTGAAAAAAGTTACCCCCCACATTCCTCGCATAGTTCCGTAAGCTACCTGCGTTAGTCGAAATGTAGATATGTTTACATGGAGATGTGGGCATGCCCATGATTCTACGTAACCGCAGTCGTCGACGCAGAACACGTGTATCTGATCGCGATGCAAGATATCGATTTCTCCGTCAGATGACACGGGAGTTGAGATGGTTGAAGTGGCTTTTCTTAGCTTGGTTTTGTTGAATTTATAGCAAATGGGTTCCCCGCTAGTTTTGGGCTGCATCTGGGCTGTTTACTTGAAAGCTGGGGGGCTAGTGCATGCCCCGTTCAAGCTGTTTCACAAACTTTTCCAGCGTCAGCCCCATCGCCTTACAGAACTCGCGCAGCTCAACGATATCCATCCGCCGTTCGCCGCGCTCGCACTTGCTGACGAAAGACTGAGTTTCCCCCAGACGCGCCGCCATCTCTTCTTGGGTAACGCCCGACTTTTCGCGCGCCTCACGCAGGCAGGTGAGGAAATGGGCGTAGTTTCGTGAGCCGATCGACTTCTGCATCCAAGGGTACCTGTTTAGCCTTCTTGGCACCCTAAAACCGCTTTTGGAATAGTCCAAAATAGACTATAGTGAGGTACTGATAGAGAAAGGACAGCCACGGCACAAGGAGGTCGCTATGCTCATCCTCACCCGCCAACCCGGCCAATTGCTGTCCATCCACCCGCACCCCACCCTCGACTCCGGCACCCCGGTCGAACAGGTTTTTGCCGAGGGGCCGATCCACGTGCAGGTGCTCGGGGTGCAGGGGCTACAAGTGCGTCTCGGGGTGGCGGCGCCTGCAGAGCTTTGTATTCTGCGCGAGGAGTTAAGCCCCCGGGTGGTGGTCGATCCGCTGCCCGAGGAGGCGCGGCGGATACTGGCGCGCAAGCTCAAGGTGCTGATGGTTCTCAACCTCCATTCCACCCAATCGCTGGCTGTCGCGGCCGGACTTGTGCTCGCCCGGGTGCAGGCGGCCGAGAGTGGGGTTGGTGCGCTAGTGCTCGACGATCTGGAAAAGATCGCACGGGTGTTGGGGGTGAAGGTGGTGGATCTGTTTCTCTCGCCGGGGCGGACGGCGGCGGAGCGGGTGATCTTGGGGTTGTTGGAGGGGGAGGGGTATAAATAATCGCGCCGGACGCGACGCTGCTACGAGGGTTACGTTACTGCCTCGTTCCCCTGCGACGCGGGGCCAGGTTTACGCTCGCAGGTGTTTGCGTAACTCGTCGAGCAGATGACTGCGTGCCAGTTAACAATCAGGCCATGCTTTATCGCCTGGTCACTCGTGGGGTCCCTTTCGTGACGGAGTGATTGCTCGTAAGCTGGCCGGGAAACCTCCAAGGACCGGGCTATGGCGAGCACACCGCTGCAAGACCGACAGTCGAAGATTGCCCTCGAGGCCAAGGTCGGTCTGCTCCGCAGGCGCGATACCTATCCCGATGCGCCAGGCCGTGTCGACGTGGTGGAAACCCATATGTCGTGGGTGTTCCTGACCGATCGCTACGCCTACAAGATGAAGAAGCCGGTGCGCTACGACTTCCTGGACTTCAGCACGCTGGCGTTGCGCCAGCGGGATTGCGAGGAGGAAGTGCGGCTCAACCGGCGGTTCGCCCCGGATGTCTACCTGGGTACGGTCCCGCTCGCCGTGGATGCGCACGGGAACCTGCATCTGGGCGGCGCAGGCGAGGTCATTGAATGGCTGGTGAAAATGCGCCGGCTGCCGGCGGAACGCATGCTGGATAACATGATCCGCCAGCGCAGCGTGCAGGTAACGGATATCGGCAATGTGGCAATGCTGCTTGCCCGGTTTTACCAGGGATGTTCCCCGGTCGAACTCAGCAGCGAACAGTATCGGGCCGGGTTCACCAGCGCGATGGAACTCAATCTGCGCGAGTTGTCGGTGCCGGAGCATGCCTTGCCGCGTCGCCTGATCGAGCAACTGCACGCCGCACAAAGGAGCTTCATCAGCCGGGAAGCCGGCTTGTTCGATGCGCGGGTCGAGGCGGGCAAGATAGTCGAGGGTCACGGCGATCTGCGTCCGGAGCACGTTTGTCTCACGCCGGTTCCCGTGATCATCGACTGTCTGGAATTCAATCGCCGGCTGCGCATTGTCGACCCGGCCGATGAACTGGCGTTTCTGGCCATGGAATGCGAGCGTCTCGGCGCGCCCTATGTCGGTGACCGGCTGTTTCAGACCTACACGCAGGTCACGCACGACCGGTCCGCGGCAGGCCTGGTGTACTTCTATAAAAGTTATCGTGCCTGCCTGCGCGCGCGCTTTGCCATCGGGCATGCGCGCGAACTGGAAAAAAAGGACTGGCCGAAGTGGCAGCACAGCGCCGGGGAATATCTGCGCCTGGCCGAGGGCTACAGCACGCGGCTTGCTGAAACCTGAGGCGCTTACGTCGCCTGCAACTCGACCAGCGAGCCGCCGCTGTGCAGGCGCCGGATGGCCTCGGCAAACAGCCCGGCGGCGGACAGCACCACCAGTTTCTGCGCGACCAGCGCCGCGTCCAGACGGAACGGCGGGATGCTATCGGTGACGATGATCCGATCCAGCTCCGGGGCCGAGAGGATCTTGCTGGCATCGCCGACGAACACGCCGTGCGAGGCCGCGGCAATGACCTGTCTGGCGCCCTGTTCCTTGCAGACTCTGGCCGCGTGCGCGAGGGTGCTGCCGGTGCCGATCATGTCGTCGATGACGACGACGACGCTGTCGGCGACATCGCCGACCAGCCGGCCCAGGCTGAGCACGCCCTTGGCGCGGGCCTTTTCCACGAAGGCCGTGGACAGCTCCCTGTTCAAGGCCCGCCCCAATGCCGCGCGAAAGCGCTCGGCGCGCTTGATCCCGCCCACGTCGGGCGAGACGACGGCGATCCTGTGTTCGGCATCGAGCAGTGGCGCGAGGTAAGCGATAAACAGTTTATTCGCTTCCAGGTGTTCGGTCTGACAGCGGAAGGCATTCTGGTAGGCCGCCAGATTGTGCACGTCGAGCGTCACCACCCGGTCGGTACCGGCCGCCTCGATCAGGGCGGCGACGTAGCGCGTGGTGACCGGGTCGCGGGCCTGGGTCTTGCTGTCCTTGCGCGCGTAGGCCAGGTAGGGGATGACCGCCGTGACCCGCCCGGCCGCGGCATCCCGCAGGGCACCGAGAAAGAACAGCATCCGGCACAGTTTGTCGTTCACGCTCTGGGTTGGATCGGAATACAGCGACTGAATCACATACACGTCCTGGGCGCGCACATTCACCCGTGGGCGGATCTTGTGCTCGCCATCGTCGAATTCCCGCTCCTCGTGCGCGCCCAGTGCGATGCCGAGTTGTTGCGCGACCTGCTCGCCAAACACACGGCTGGCGTTGACGGCGAACAGCGCGAGGGCGTCGGCTTCATGGTGCATGGCGGAACGGTCCGTTTACGTGAGCCGCCCGTGACGGGCAGACAGCGAATGGCTACTGTTATACAAACCGGCAATTTGTTTCTTGATGTGCATCAATAAAGGTCGTGGCAGATAGCAAGCGTTATTGTCCGCGAAGGACCATTTACCGAGGCGATGCTGCACACCCGGGATGGTGCGCGGATTGGCGAAACGCCATAGCCGAAAAAGATTACGGGCGGCTATCGGAAAACCGCAGCCTGACCGCCAAGCCGCCCAAGGGGCCGGTTTCCAGCACCAGCTCACCGCGATACAGCGCCACCGTGTCCTGCACCATGGCGAGCCCAAGACCATGCCCCGGCATCGTCTCATCGGCACGCGCGCCGCGTTGCAGGACGCGGGTTTTCAGTTCGTCGGGAATTCCCGGGCCGTCGTCCTCGACGCTGATTTCCAGAACCTGAGGCGCCGTGCCGGATGCCGGCTTCAGGTGCGCGTGCACCCGTACCTGCCCGCGGCACCACTTGCAGGCGTTGTCCAGAAGATTGCCCAGCATCTCGGTGAGGTCGCCGGCGTCGCCGTGAAAGGTGGCGGCGGGTTCGATGTCGAGCGTCACCCGCACGCCTTTGTCCGTGAACACCTTGGTGAGCGCCGCGACGATCTTTTCTGCAACAGGTTTGATCGCGATTGGCGTGGCGAGTGGCGTGCGTCCCGAGGCGGCGGCGCGTTGCAGCTGGTAATCGATCAGACTCGTCATGCCGGTCAGTTGCTCGCGGGCGACGGCGCGCAATGCCGTGTCATCCGTTTCGCCGTCCAGCGCGCCGCGCAACACGGCGAGCGGCGTCTTGAGGCTGTGGGCAAGATTGCCGAGTGAGTCGCGGTAACGTTTGAGGTGGCTGTCGGCGCTGGCCAGCAGTCCGTTCAGGTTGTCCGTCAACTGGCGCAGCTCGCGCGGGTAGTCGCTGCGCAGGCGCTGCGCCAGACCGGCCTCGATGGCGTGCAGGTCGTCGGCCACGCGCCGCAGCGGGGCCAGGCTCCAGCGCAGAATGGCGCCCTGCACCAGCAGTAACAGGAATGCGGCTCCGGCCAGCCAGCCCCAGAGGTTTTGCCGGAAGCGGCTGACCTCGGCGTTGAAGCTCACGCGGTTTTCGGCGACCCGATAGGTGTAGCGCCGGTCGCTGTTTCCGGCCGTCTCCCAGCTGACGGTGAAGGCCAGGCTCAACAACGGCAGGTCGCGCTCCACTTCGATCTGCACAAACTCGCGCTCGCCGACCTGCGGGATCCTGCTGAAGGGGATCGTCAGGCCGAGCAGCGATTTCGAACGCCAGACGGGCCTGCCGCCGCTGTCCACCACTTCCGCATACAGCCCGGAGCCGATCAGGGAAAAACGCGGGTCCGGCAACTCGGCGGGCAGGCGCAAGCGTCCGCGCGCGTCGAGATCGGAGGCCGCGAGCAGCGCGTACACATAGCCCTGCAGGCGGTCACGCAGCGCCGTGTCGGCGCTGGCGCGAAACGCGCTGTCCAACACCAGGCCGGTGATGCCGAGAAAGGCAGCCAGCACCACGCTGCTGGCCAGCAACAGGCGCGTGTTGAGCGAGAGCGTCACGCCTCGCCGCACTCCAGGGCGAAGCGGTAGCCGCGTCCGCGCAACGTCTCGACCGGCTGGTAGCGGTTGTCCGGGTCGAGTTTGCGGCGCAGGCGGCCGATGAACACCTCGATGACGTTGCTGTCGCGGTCGAAGTCCTGATCGTAGACATGTTCGGTAAGTTCGGTCTTGGAAACGACCTTGCCGCGATTGAGCATGAGGTATTCGAGCACCTTGTATTCGTAGCCGGTAAGTTCCAGCGGCAGGTTGTCGACCTGCACGGTACGCGCGCTGATGTCGAGCGTGATCGGACCGCAACGCAACACCGGATTGGCGACGCCCGCCGCGCGTCGCAGCAGGGCGTTGATGCGCGCGTGCAACTCTTCGGCCTGAAACGGCTTGGTAAGGTAATCGTCGGCGCCGGCGTTGAGGCCTTCCACCTTGTCCTGCCAGCGTCCGCGCGCGGTGAGGATCAAGACCGGGAACAGGCGTCCGGCCGCGCGCCAGCGGCGGATGACGTCAATACCGGAAAGTTTGGGCAGGCCGAGATCGACCACGGCCAGGTCGAAGGGATGTTCGCGCCCGAGATAGAAGCCGTCCTCGCCGTCGGCCGCCGCATCCACGGCGTAACCGGTCTTGCGCAACTGCGCTTCGAGTTGCGCGCGCAACGTGGCTTCGTCTTCCACGACCAGGATGCGCACGCTGCGTGGCGCCTCAGCGGCCCCTGGATTGTGCGTCGACCACGACCACGCGCACCTGTCCGGAAGGCGTCAGTACCTTGATGCGATGCACCGTGCGGCCACCCTGGTTGACGGTGTCGGCCGACAGCACGCGCCCGCCGGTCTCGCGCCGCACCTGTTGCACGGCTTCATTCAGGCTGACGCCGGTGTCGCCACCGCCACGCCGGGCAATGAGGTAATGCCCACCGCCCGTGGCGAAGGCGGCGCTCGGCGCGCCTGCCACGATCAATGTGGCGGCAATCAGCAACGGGACAAGAAACCGTCTCAGCATGATGGATCCGGACTGGCGTGCGAACGGCGTTGCCGCTCATCGCCCCGAAGCATAACCAAGAACAAACACCGGCGCGAGGGCGAGTTTCCTGTACGTATGTCTCCGGCAGAAGCTCCCGCGCGCCGATGGCGCAGTTTCCCGACGCGCAGGAATGCAGAGCGACCATACCCGGCAGGCGGCCACTAGAACGGGCGACGCTGCTCGAGGTGGGCGCCGTGATGTTTCTTGTTCAGGACAATGACCGGAAACGGCGGCAGCGGCGGAAACGGCAGCATGACCTGGGCGCCGTGGCCGTAATGGCCGGCATTGAGATGATGCCCATGACGGTAGTGATGTTTGTAGTGGTGTCCGCGAAGCCCATGCCGGTAGTGATGTTGATTGTGCCTTCCGTGTTGCCCATGCCGGTCTTGACCGTAGTCGTCGCCACGCGCGTGGTCCTGGTGTCCGTTGCCACGACCACCATGTCCCCGATCCGCGGCGAATGCCGCCGAGGCGAAGGGCAGGGCAACGACCAACAATGCGACAGCAATAGTCTGGGTGCGATTCATGGTTTATTCTCCTTATCTGGTCTCAGGCCGGTTTGCACCGGGTTTGCCGTTATGGCAAGCACAGAGTAGCCAGGGCATCCTGAACGCCGGCTGAACAGGTCGGCAGGACATTTGGGGCATTTTGCAGGGGTGGGGTATTTCAGTGTCGCATCGGATGTGAAACCATAGGCCCATGGCCGGATTCCTGTTACGTATACTCGTCGTCGCACTCGGTTTATGGCTGGCATCGGAGCTGGTGCCCGGCATTGCAGTGCATGGCGCGTGGACCCTGCTCGGTGCGGCGCTGCTGCTCGGAATCGTCAATGCCGTGGTGCGGCCGTTGCTCGTGATTCTGACCCTGCCCATTACTGTCATTACCCTTGGGCTGTTCCTGCTGGTCATCAACGCGGCTACGCTCGGGCTGGTGGCCTGGATGTTCGATGGCTTCACCATCGCGGGATTCTGGCCGGCGCTGTTCGGGGCAATCGTTGTGAGCATCACCGGCTGGCTGGCCTCGTACTTTATCGGCCCGCGCGGGCGGGTCGAGGTCATTGTCGTGCGGCATCGGCGCTGAGGAGACCAAAAAATAGTGCATAGTTTCAGTGCCGGCTGTTTGTTGGTGGGGCAGGGACCCACCCTACGGTACTTCCGCCATCCATAGCGGTCGTAGGTCGGCCTTTAGGCCGACATGTCGCCCTAAAGGCCGACCTACAAAATTGGTGCTTAGCTATGTTGCCGCCGCACTTTGGCCCATGCATTTTCTTGTGTTGAGATAGCGTGTCGAACGTCCGTCCCCCGTCACAACTTGAATCGTCGCCTGCGGCAAAATCCGGCACTACACGTCGTTGGTTGCGGCGCGCGGCCGAGGCGGTTGTGGTGTTGGTGCTGATTCTGGGCATACGCGCCTGGCAGCAGAACGGCACGGCGAGCGGACCGGCGCCGGCGTTGGCCGGCGAGTTGCTCGATGGCAAACCGGTGGCGCTGGCGGCATTCGCCGGGCGACCGGTGCTGGTGCATTTCTGGGCCACCTGGTGTCCGATTTGCCGCGCCGAACAGGGCAGCATCGATGCGCTGGCGCGCGACGTAACGGTGATCACGGTGGCAATGCAAAGCGGCGACCGCGATGCGGTCATTCAGCATCTGCGCATGGAGACCTTGAGTTTCCCGGTGCTCAACGACCCGGATGGCGTGATCGCGGCGCTGTGGGGCGTGCGCGCCGTGCCCGCAAGTTTCATCGTCGATGGCGCCGGCCAGATCCGTTTCGTGGAAATCGGCTACACCACCGGCATCGGTCTGCGCCTGCGCCTGTGGCTGGCCGGTTTGTAACGGCCGCGGATTGAGAGCGATAACCATGCAGATCTGGGTCGATGCCGATGCCTGTCCCAAGGTCATCAAGGACATCCTGTTTCGCGCCGCGGAGCGCCTGGCGATCGCGGTTATTCTGGTTGCCAACAAGCCGCTGCACACGCCGCCGTCACCGCATATCCGCAGCATGGTGGTGGCAGCCGGATTCGACATGGCCGACAACCGCATCGTCGAGCAGGTGCAGCCGGACGATCTGGTGATCACCGCGGATATCCCGCTGGCGGCCGCCGTGATCGCGCGCGGCGCGCACGCGCTCAATCCGCGCGGCGAGCTCTATACCCGGGAGAATATCCGCGAACGCCTGAACATGCGCGACTTCATGGACCAGTTGCGCAGCAGCGGCGTGCAAACCGGCGGGCCGTCCATGCTCAGCCACAGCGACCGGCAGGCGTTTGCCAATCAGCTGGATCGCTTTCTGAACAAGCTCGCCAGGAAAGCATGAAAGTCGGCGGGTTCCTTTTCCCTCCGGGAGAAGGAACCCGCCTCCGGGGATGGAAGCGGTACGAGCCCAGGGATGGGCGAGGTAGACCGCGTCGGGAGCGAGCGGTCGAGACCGCGTCGGGAACAGGCGGTCGAGGATGAGGTGAGTTTTACAGTTTTTTCCCCTCACCCTAGCCCTCTCCCGGGGGGAGAGGGGAAAATAATGTGCAGTATTTGCCGGCCGGGCCAGTATGATTCTGTCCTTCAGCTTCTCGTGCGCGATGTGCGCTGACAGCTACCGGCCAGCCCAACAGAGTTCTTGCGTGCCATGACCACAATTGCTGCTTCGATCAGCATCCAGGACCTTGTTGTCGGGGAGGGACCGTCAGCCACCGGCCCCGGCCAGTTCGTCACGGTGCATTACAGCGGTTGGCTGGAGAACGGCAGCGAGTTCGATTCCAGCCGCCGGCGCGCGCCGTTCAGTTTTCCGCTTGGTGTGGGTTTTGTGATTCCCGGCTGGGATCAGGGGCTCATCGGCATGCGCATTGGCGGCAAGCGCCGGCTCACGATTCCGCCCGGGCTCGGCTATGGCGCAAACGGCATGGGCAGCGTGATACCGCCGAATGCCACACTGGTCTTCGAGATCGAGCTGCTTGAAATCAGCGAATAAAAGTCGTTGGCGCGCCCTGGCGGCCGCACTCGCGTTCAGTCTGGGCGCCGGTTGCGCCACGTACGGGCCGCTGCGGCCCTTCACCACCGACGGCTGCAGCGACTTCCCGGACGGTACGCCGACGCACAAGACCCTGTGGCTGAGCTGCTGCACCGAGCATGACAAGGCCTACTGGCAGGGCGGGACATATGACGAACGCCGCAAGGCCGACCGGGAACTGCAACGCTGCGTCGCGAATGTCGGCGAACCCGGCATCGCCGCCCTGATGCTCGCCGGTGTGCGGGTCGGCGGTTCGCCGTACTGGCCGACGCGCTTTCGCTGGGGTTATGGCTGGCCCTGGCCGCGCGGCTATCGCGCGCTGACGGCGGCGGAGCGTGATCAGATCCGGAAAGCCCTGCGTATCGGCGAACCCGGTTCGCCCTACTAATCCGTCGAACGAGTATCAATCTGAAAAAAACAGTTAGCCGCAGATGAACGCAGATATACGCGGGTGTTCAACGCGCTGTCTGTATTTGCCAGCCCGCCAAAAGGGTAAATGGCTTCGGCACATCCATAGCATGGTTCATTTGCATTCATCTGCGGCTAAACGCCGTTTTCAGAATCAAGGACGATGTGTCGTCACCGGAGCCACCCTGATCAACGGTTCGCGCAGGCGCGCGAACTGCCGTGGCGCGATGTACTGCAACACCTCCTTGCCCTTGCTGTCGAGGGCCAGATCCAGACCCTTCTCCGGATAAAGAAAGTGCTCGACCCGGTCATCAACACGGATACGTTCGTTCGGCACGCCAAAGCGGGCGAGCGCGGTTTTCTCGTCGAGGCTGACAGAAGGAATAAAGGTGATGCCCGCGATCGGGGCGCGCCAGGCGAGTGCCAGGTCGTCGGGATGCAGGATGAATTTCTTCGTGGTGCTGTCCATGTATTCGGTCTTGACGGCGCGTTGCCGCAGGCGCGCGACCGTTTCCCCGTCCGTGTCCGCCAACAGGATGATTTTTCCCGTGATCACGCCGGCGGTCACGTTGCTGGAATACGCCTCCAGCGAGCCCGGCTCGCCCGGTGCGGCAACCACGGCGATTTGCATGTCCATGCCGAATCGTCCGCGCGCCTCGTCGAGGGTGCTGTGTCCCGGGACGAGACCGAACACCCGGGCTTCCCCGCCTGGCAGGATTTCGATCTGCCACGGCAGACCCGTCAGCGGCTGTACAGCGGGATTCTCGCCGACGCGAAACAGCGTGCTTACCGCGATCACGGCGGCAATCAGGAGCAGGAATGCAAAGGCGGTTTTCACGGGTAACCCGGGGCAGGAGCAATCCGGACCAGTTTAGGTCCGATCCGAGGCGCGGGCAAACACGGATACGGTCGTCCGGCCGGCGCCGGGCGCGGTGTGGTATTTCACCACCGCCATCCGCGTGGCGATAAAATTTTTTCCGGCGTCGGTCCGGCCCACATTCACACAGATTCCAACAGCCGGGCAGCTAATGGGCGCATTAATGCGATTGCCGTGACCAAACCGGTCAACAGTGACGTCGCACGGCGCGCAATCACGCCACGCTTCCCAACGGCCACTTCCTAACTCGTTGATTCACAAAGTCGTACATCTCGGCACGGCGCGTGCAACAGCCACGCTTTCAAGGGGATGCAATGGTGCCGCGACACTTCATTGCCTTCATGCCGGCGAGGGATTTGCCATCGTTTCCCATAACCGCCAGCCAGAGAGAAAGACCATAATATGAAGAAGCTCGTCACACTGTTCGGAATCATTCTGTTGCTCATATCGGCCGGCGTGCGCGCCAGCGACGATGCGTTTCCGCATCGTGCCAAGTTCAAGCATGTGCCGATCATGGCGCCCGAGGCGCTGCATAAGGACCTGGACAAGATCATTCTGGTGGACGTGCGCTCGCGTTACGAATTCCAGACCCTGCATATCAAGGGTGCTCAGCACATCGTGCTCAGCAGGGAAAAGCTGCCGGCCGCGGCTGCGGCGCTGCGTGCGAAATCGTCCAAGCCGATCGTGTTCTACTGCAACGGCAACAGCTGCAAGAAGTCATATGAGGCGGCCGATCTCGCCATCAAGGCGGGAATAACCGACGTCCACGCCTACGATGCCGGCCTCGACACCTGGACCAAGCAGTATCCGGACCAGAGCGTGTTGCTGGGCAAGAGCCCGATGAATCCCGCCGACCTCATCAGCAGCACCGAATTCAAGAAGCGCATTATCAACGCCGAGGAGTTCGAAGCGCGCCTGGAAAAGGGCGCCGTGGTGCTGGATGTCCGCGATCTGCGCCAGCGCGACGTGGTGCTGTTCCCGATGCGTGAGCTGCGCGCCCCGCTCGACGACACGAAGAAGATCGCCGATGCCGTGGCCGAGGCCAAGAAAACCAAAAAGCCGCTGCTGGTGTATGACAAGGTCGGCGCGCAGACCCGCTGGTTCCAGTATTATCTGGAACAACAGGGCGTGAAGGAATACTACTTTCTCAAAGGCGGATCCGAGGGCTACTACGAGGCCAAGTTCGGGAAGCTGAATTTCAAGGTTCCGGAGCAGGGGTAGTCAGCGGCCAGGTGCTGCTGAATTACACGGGCCGCCTGACAGGCGGCCCGTGTCTCATCCAGTAACGGGGAATTGCCTAGCGCTGACGCAAACCCAGCGGATCGGCGGGATCGATGCCCGGCTGGAACGGCAGCCTGCGATCGTGGTTGGTGAGTTGATAGACCTTGCCCACCCAGTTGTCGATCACCGCCTCGGCGGTGTCGTGCCAGGTGTTGTCGAGGCTGGCGCCGATCAGCGGCTCCGGGAATTCCGGCACGATTTTCCCCTGTGCCTGGGCCGTCACGACGCGCTCGCGGTGCTCGTCGAGAATCGCCTGTGCCTTGAGGCTGAAGTAATTGTCGAGCAGCGGCGGGTAGTTCGGGCACTCGCCTTTCGAGAAGCGCACCACTTCGCGCTTGTACTCCTTGAGCAGGCTGACCGTGTCGTACTCCGGATGTCCCTGGAAGAACACAATGCGAAAACCATCCGCGCTGGTGGCGAGGTGCACACCCGCGGTTTCGCTTTCCACCAGAATGCGCAGCCCGGCCTGCTCGAACTGCGCGCGTGTGACCTCGTTGAAGCGCGAATGCGGCACATCGAAACGCGTGTTGACGTCCGCCACCAGCGGATGACGCCGGTCGACCACGCGGTGCGGGAACACGCCCCAGCGCTTGAAGCCGAGGTGTTTGCGTTTCTGCGCGTAGCGGAACTGGAGCACCGCATGCGTGGCGAGGCACGAGCAGATGGTGGATGTGACATTGGCGTAAGCCCAGTCAATCACCTCGATCAGCGGCTCCCAGAACGGCTCCTTCGCGAGGTCCGGCTGGGTGACGTTGGCGCCGCTGATAATGAGCGCATCCAGCCCCAGTGCCTTGATCTGGTCGAAGGTCTCGTAATATTTTTCAACATGCGCCCGGCCCTCGGGTCCGCGCTTCAGCGCATCCAGCGTGAACGGGTGCATGTAGAACTGCGCGATCTGGTTGCTTTCCCCGATCAGGCGGAAGAACTGGCGCTCGGTCGCGGCCAGCGCCGCGTCCGGCATCATGTTGAGCAGGCCGATGTGCAGTTCGCGGATGTCCTGGTGCAGGGCGGCATCGCCCGGCACAACCAGCTCGCCTTCGCGGCGCAGGCGTTCGAAGGTGGGCAGGGCGGAGTTGGCGACCAGTGGCATTTTCAGTTTACCTACAGTTTCACATCTGAGTTCGAATATCCCCTCACCCTAACCCTAGTGAATGAAGCCCCATTCACTAGGGAGAGGGAAACCAGACGCGCGATTCTGTTGCTCCCCCTCTCCCTCCGGGAGAGGGCCGGGGTGAGGGGTGTTAACCAGTAGTGTGTGAATGCGTTCAAGCACTCCGTTTGTGTTACCCAGTATTTCGTGATTCCAGAATCTTACGACTTTGTAACCCAGGGATTCCAGATATTCAGTTCGTTCTGAATCCAGTTCGGTTCTCTCCGCATGTTGCCCACCGTCTGCCTCAATAATCAGTTTTGTTTCCAGACAAACGAAGTCGACGACATACGGTTCGATCGCCTCCTGGCGACGAAACTTAAAGCCGGCGAGACGGCGGCTCCGTAGGTGCTTCCACAACAATCGCTCGGCATCGGTTTGCCGTTTTCGAAGTGTTCTCGCTTGCCGGTGCACAATAGCAGCTAAACCTGCCGTTCCAGCACGCGCTCGACCACGCGCAGGAAGCTCGCCTCATCGCGCACTTCCTTGAGCTCCTCGGTGCTGAGCGTGTAGCCGTACCGGTCGACAATGGCCTGGTAACGCGGAATGCGCGAGTAGAACAGGCGCGGGAACATCCAGCGCACGAAGTCGTCCGGGTCGATTTCCGCCACGAACCCGTGACCTTTCTCACGCAGGTAGATCGCGAGCTGTTCGTCGAGGAACGCCTCGCGGTAATAGAGCGGCTTCGGGTCGTCCTCGGCGCGCTTGATAAGTTCCTGCTCGTCCTTCTCGTTCGCCTTGATATATAGGATGAGCGTGTGCTCGGCCAGAACCTTGAGGATTTCGGGGTCGTCGAGCTCGCACAGGCTGCCACCGGCGTCGTTCACGAAGTGCCGGTAGCCGTAGATCGCCTTGCTCTTGCGGATGAACTCCGGCACGTCCTTCATGGTCGCAATTTCCGCGTCGCGATGCAGCGCCTGGCGGTGCTTGAATTCCTTGAGGCCGAGGCCGCCCTGTTCCGGGTTGCCCAGCTTGCCGAGGAAGCTCGACACCGGCTGCAGATTGTCCACGGTGATGTTGTTGCGGATGTAGATCGAGTCGGTGCGCAACAGGTCGTGCAGAAACGGAATCTGCATGGCCTGCTGCTTGATGTTGTCCAGGATCGCCTCGTCCAGGTAGCGCGTGCCGATGCGGTAGTCGCCCGAGTAGTGGAACCAGTGGCGCTTGCGCAGCCGCAGCGCGAGCCGCGTCTTGCCCACGCCGGACATGCCGAGGAGGGTGATGCACTTGTTGTCCCAGGCCTTGAAGTCTTTCGCGCTTAGTTTCACGATGGCATCCGGCAGGTGGTTTTTGATCTATTGTATGACATCTTTACGCAAAGCGGGCGTGCCGGGCCGGCGCTAAACCGGCCACGCGAGGAGGAAGCGTATGACCGTGAGTTGCATCTTCTGCCGGATCGCCCGGGGCGAAATCCCGGCCAACATGGTGCTCGATGAGCCGGAGCTGTTCGCGTTTCGCGACATCAACCCGGTGGCACCCACCCATGTGCTGGTGATCCCGAAGCGCCATATCGCATCGCTGGCTGACATCACCGCCGCCGAGGCCGGGATCATCGGCAAGCTGTTCCTGGCGGCGCGCGAGATCGCGGCCCGCGACGGTGCCCTGACCAGCGGCTTCCGCACCGTGTTCAACAGCGGCCCGGACGCCGGCCAGACTGTGTTCCACCTGCACCTGCACGTGCTCGCCGGGCGCGGCATGAGCTGGCCGCCGGGCTGATGCAAGTGGTCAGCAGCGCGAGTGCATGTCTGACTATTCTCTCTGATTGGTTTTCGCGCCGGTTGTCTAAATTGATTTCGGGCCGGTACTGCGCCTATGCTAGTGTCATTACTGTGCCATCGGGCATGGCCACCAAAACGACAAGTACAAGGGAGAGTTCCGCATGCATGCCAAATCCGGATTGTGGAGTCGTGCTGCTGTATTGTTCGTGATCTTCTTTGCTTCTCTCACCGTAACCCCGGCAGTCGCCGATGCAGTTCCGCCGGGAAAGTCCGTCATCTACCTCATCACGCGCGATACGGGTGCGTTCAGCAGTGTCTTGGTTTCAGTCAACGGCAGGATTGTCGGCACGGCAAAACCGGCCACGCACTTTGTGATTATGGCCAATCCCGGTGCGACCGAAATCAGCTCTGCCGGTTCCGGGCGAGGCACGATTTCGCTGACCACGGCTTCCGGGGGCCGCTATTATGTGACACACAGCATCGGCATGTCAGGGTCGCCGGAGTTCCGGGTTTTGTCGGAAACCGACGGACAGGGCGCCGTGGCTCGAACCCGAATGCTGGCCGAAGTCGGGTCCGTGCCCGTGCTGTCACCCGACTCCGCACCGCGCTCGGTTGCCCCGCGTGGCGTTGAAGCGCGTGACACCCGGCAGTCCGGCACCGCGTTTCCCGAAGCCTTCTATGACAAACAGGCGGTTGCCATTATCCTCAAAGGGGGAGCGTATAAAATCAGCGATGGGATGCACTTGACGGATTCGATCCCGACGTTAACCGAGGAAAAATCTACCTCGACATGGGGACTTGAGGTCGAATGGCGCCACCCGAAGGGTTTTGCCGTGGGAGGCGAGATCTTCAGCTTCCGCAATAAGTGGGAGGACATCATTGGATACGCAGGAGACGTCACGACCTATACCTATACTGTCAATGGCAAGTACTATCTTGGAATAGGGCGTATCGTGTATCCGTATGTCGGGGTCGGTGTCGGTGTAGCGGTTTCGACCTTCTCCGGTACACAGGGCGGCACCGGATTCACCTACGAAGACTCCTATACCGGTGTCGCCTATCAGGGTTTGGTCGGTATTGAATTTCGCTTCAAATACGTGGGCGTCAATCTGCAGTACAAGCACTTGGCTGCCGATGTCGAAACACAGCTCATCGACGGTACCACCGAGACCAACAAAATGGGCGGTACCGGCCAGTTGCTTGGGCTGACACTGCACATTCCGACACGCTGATCGATCGACTAGTAGTCCGGCAGACAAGTTTTTCCGGATATTTTCCGGAGGGCTCCCTCTCCCGCAGGGAGAGGGTTGGGGTGAGGGGATCATGCAATCTCCCATTGATTTTCCCCTCATCCTGTCCTTCTCCCGGAGGGAGAAGGG
>DATEYP010000074.1:0-23929 GCA_035256085.1 Acidiferrobacterales bacterium | reverse complement strand
CAAGAGAAAAGAAGAAAGTGATAAGTGGAAAGGGGAAGATATATGGGGTTCCGACCATCGACTTTTCTCTTTCCTCTTTGCCCTTTTCCCTGCGGTTACGCCAGCCGGCCGTGGCATTGCTTGTACTTCTTGCCGGAACCGCACGGGCATGGGGCATTGCGACCAACTTTCGGGGCGTGGCGGGTAACGGTCTGGATTTCGGCCGACTCTGCCTCGGTTTCACTGCCAGTCGCGGACGGATGTTCGTAACGCACACCCGACGGCGTCTGGCGCTGCGCTTCCAGTGCCTCGACGTCCTGTTCCTGCCGTATCTGCACACGTGTAATGAGGCTGATCACCTCGTGTTTGATGCGATCGAGCATGTCGGAAAACAGCTGAAAGGCCTCGCGCTTGTACTCTTCCTTCGGATTTTTCTGCGCATAGCCACGCAGATGGATGCCCTGGCGCAGATGATCCATGGCAGCCAAGTGGTCCTTCCATTGCGAATCCAGCACTTGCAGCATCACCGCCTTCTCGAAGTGGCGCATGACATCGGCGCCCGTATCGGCGGCCTTGGCGAGATGCAACGTCTCAAACTCGGCAAGCACTCGCGCGCGCAGCCGTGTCTCGTCCATGCTGGCATCGTCATCCAGCCAGCGCTGAATCGGCAGCTTCAACCCGAACTCACGGTCAATGTTCTCTTCCAGTCCTCGAATATCCCATTGCTCTGGGACACTCTCCGGTGGAATAAACATGTTAATGACGCTTTCCACAACGCCGGCACGGATTGTTCGAATGCTCTCGGAGATATCGTCCACCTCCATCAGCCGGTTGCGCTGGTCGTAGATCACCTTGCGCTGGTCGTTGGCGACATCGTCATACTCGAGCAACTGTTTGCGGATGTCGAAGTTGCGCCCCTCGACCTTGCGTTGGGCGTTTTCGATGGCGCGCGTCACCCATGGGTGCTCGATCGCTTCACCCTCCTGCATGCCAAGCCTCTGCATGAGGCCGGACAACCGCTCGGATCCGAAGATGCGCAGCAGGCTGTCTTCAAGCGACAGATAAAAACGGGTCGAGCCTGGATCGCCCTGACGACCGGAACGGCCGCGCAACTGGTTGTCAATGCGGCGTGACTCGTGACGCTCCGTGCCGATTACATGCAGGCCACCGGCGGCGAGCACCTGATCGTGACGGTTTTGCCAGTCGTCACGAACCTTTCGCTCTTTCGCCGGATCGCCCTCGACGGCCGAAAGTTCCATTTCCATATTGCCGCCCAGCACGATGTCCGTTCCGCGGCCGGCCATATTGGTGGCAATGGTAACGCCACCCGGCCGCCCGGCCTCGGCCACGATTTGTGCCTCGCGCTCGTGGTGCTTGGCATTCAGTACCTGGTGCGCAATCTTCTCTTTCTGCAGGAGATTGGCCAAAGCCTCTGAGGCTTCAATCGAGGTTGTGCCGACCAGCACCGGCTGGCCGCGTTTGTGACAATCACGGACGTCGGCCAGCACCGCGGCATGTTTTTCTGCTCCGGTACGGTAAACCTGGTCGCCCATGTCCTGGCGGATCATCGGCCGATGGGTCGGGATCACCACGACCTCCAGGTTGTAGATGTGCTGAAACTCGTAGGCTTCGGTATCGGCGGTGCCGGTCATGCCGGAGAGTTTCTTGTACAGACGGAAGTAATTCTGAAATGTTATTGAGGCAAGTGTCTGATTCTCGTTCTGGATGCGCACACCCTCTTTCGCCTCGACGGCCTGATGCAGCCCGTCAGACCAGCGCCGGCCCGTCATCATGCGCCCGGTGAACTCGTCGACGATAATGACTTCTTTGTCCTTGACGATGTAGTCAACCTCGCGCCGAAACAACGCGTGCGCGCGCAGCGCGGCGTTCAGGTGATGCAGCAGGCTGATGTTGGCGATATCGTACAGATTGCTGCCCTGCTCCAGCAGCCCGGCACGTATCAGCAGTTTCTCGGCGGATTCGTGTCCGGCCTCAGTCAAAAAGGCCTGGCGGCTCTTCTCGTCCACGCTGTAGTCGCCCGGCCCGTCTTCTTTTTCCTGACGGGAGAGGCTGGGGATAATGGCATTGATTTTGTAATAAAGATCGGTGTTCTCCTCGGTCGGACCGGAGATAATGAGCGGCGTGCGCGCCTCATCGACCAGTATCGAGTCCACCTCGTCCACGACCGCAAAGTTAAGCCCACGTTGCACGCGGTCCGTGGCACGGAATGCCATGTTGTCGCGCAAATAATCGAATCCGTACTCGTTGTTGGTACCGTACGTGATATCCGCGGCGTAGGCCGCACGTTTGGTCTCATTGTCCTGGCCAGACACCGCGACCCCGACGGTCATGCCAAGAAAATTGTAGATCTTGCCCATCCACGCGGCGTCACGGCGCGCCAGGTAATCATTCACCGTCACCACATGCACGCCTTTGCCGGTCAGTGCATTCAGATAAACCGCCAGCGTCGCCACCAGGGTTTTTCCTTCGCCGGTGCGCATTTCGGCGATGCGGCCGGAGTTCAACACCATGCCACCGATCAGCTGCACATCGAAGTGGCGCATGCCGAGCGTGCGCTTGCCGGCCTCGCGCACCACCGCGAATGCCTCGGGCAGCAACGCCTCCAGTGTTTCGCCGCGCTCCAGACGCTGACGGAACTCGATGGTCTTGGCGCCGACTTCGGTATCGGTGAGCGCCGTCATCTGCGGCTCCAGGGTGTTGATGCGCGCAATGATGCCCTGCATCTGCCGGACGATGCGCGTGTTGCGATCACCGAAGAATTTCTTGAGTATGTTCACAACCATGATGATGAGATCAGTCCTGGGACGAATGATTGCCAAAAATCGAAGCGCCCACTCCGAAAGCAGGTTTTACACCCGGTAAAGGTGTGATTATGAAGGAAAAGCGCCGAGACTTGAATAGACGGGATCGGTCCAGCCGGCAGCGCCTCTCTAACCGTCCTAGTCGCCGGCATCATTCACCACACCGCCACCGGGCGCATGGTGATCCCCCATCGGCCAGCCGTTCAAGAACGGCTGGGTGCTGTAAATCGGCACCAGGGGCGCCAATGGCAGGGTACGCAGCCGTAACACATGGGCATGTAGTTCATTCCCATGACCGGCGTACAGCAGTAAACGTGGCGCCGAGGGTGCCGCAGCGTCAATGCAATCGGTTTGGCTATAAACACGAATTCACGCCATGGCGCCCTCGCAGAGCCGTGGTTCTTAATGCCTGGGCCGATCCATGGCATCCCGACAAACCGATCACAACATGGCACGCATGCGATTCCAGGCAGTCTCTGGCTTGTATGATCTTGTGACCGGGGCGCGACGCCTGTGCACCGGTAAGACATGCGGGATTGACTGCCGGAAAAGCGCCGATAACGATATTTCGGTGGACGCGGCCGGCCTGGCTGGCAACAGCGAAGTTATGACGGAGACTTCAGGTACGAACCTGGATTGACAGCCCTGCCGTTACGCAGCACCTCAAAATGCAGGTGCGGGCCGGTGGAGCGGCCCGTCGTGCCCACGAGCGCCACGCCTTGACCTTTGGTCACGCGGTCGCCAACCCGTACCAGTACAGACTTGCAGTGCGCATAGCGGGTGGTAAAGCCGTTACCATGATTGATTTCGACGGCACAACCGTAGCCATCTTTTTCGCCGGCAAAACTCACCACACCGCCGCCCATGGCCTTGATCTCCGAGCCGAAACGGCTGGCGATGTCCACGCCCTCGTGGTAGGCGGAACGGCCGGTGAACGGATCGGAACGCTGCCCGAAGCCGGAGGATACCCAGCCACCGATCGTCGGCCAACCGGCCGGGTATACCGCGGCTTTCAGCTGTTTGTCGAGCAGCGAACTCTCGAGTGCCGCGAGCCGTTCGGACTTCCTTTCGATATGACCCGACACCTTTTCAAGACTCTTCAGGAAATCCGGTACCGAGATGGACGACAATTCGCGTACCTGTTCCGGACCACCCATCGCCGGCCCTTCCGAAAAATCGAACTCGCGTTTGTCGAGACCGCCCATGCGCGCCAGCCTCTGGCCAAGGGCATTAAGCCGCAGCAGTTCCGCCTGCATGTGGCCGAGGCGCTGGGCGAGTGCATTGAGATGCAACTCCGCATCGCGTCGGGTCTGTTCGATCACTTGACGTTCGTTGATGAGCAGGGCCGCCTGGCGCTGAATGTATTCCGGTTCGCGCGTTCCGACAGTCGGGTCGAGATACGCCGCAACCTTATAGGACACGGCCCCGATCAGGAGCGGCAATCCCACCAGCACTACCAGCGCCAGCACCAACAGATGTGCCGGGCTCAGGCTGATGTTCTGCCCGCGGCCGGCGCTGTGCGGAACCAGAATAATGTTCATACCGACGGTACCGCGCGCATGAAGGAGATGGCGGCCTTATCCGATTCCTCGTAGGAGACAAGTTCCCAGGCGCTCTTGTCGGCCATAAGACTACGCAGTATTCGATTGTTCAGTGCATGCCCGGACTTGTGTCCACTGAACGCGCCAATGAGTGGATGGCCCAGCAGATAAAGATCACCGATCGCATCCAATACTTTGTGTTTGACGAATTCATCCTCATAGCGCAATCCGTCTTCATTTAGAACGCGGAAATTGTCCATGACAATGGCATTATCCATACCACCGCCGCGCGCCAGGCCTGCCGAACGCAGCATTTCGAGATCGCGCATAAAGCCGAATGTGCGGGCACGACTCACTTCCTTTACAAACGAGGTGGTGGAAAAATCCACGCACGCGGTCTGTGTGGAACGGCGCAGGCTGGGGTGATCGAAATCGATACCGAAAGACACCTTGAAGCCGTCCCACGGCTCGAATTTTACCCACTTGTCGCCGTCCTCGACGCGTACCGGCTTCTTGATGCGGATGAACTGCTTGGGCGAAACCTGTTCCTCAATTCCGGCCGACTGCAGCAGAAACACGAAGGGGCCGGAACTACCGTCCATGATGGGTACTTCAGGCGCGGTCACGTCGACATAGGCATTGTCGATACCCAGTCCCGCGAACGCTGCCATGAGGTGTTCAACGGTTGAAATCTTCGCGCCGTTCTTCTCAAGCGTGGTGGACATGCGCGTATCGGTAACGTTTTCGGGGTCGGCTTTGATCTCAATGGGTTCATCAAGATCAGTACGGCGGAATACGATACCGCTTCCCACCGTTGCCGGACGCAACGTCAAATATACCTTCTCACCAGTATGCAGACCCACGCCCGTGGCGCGAATGGCATTCTTGAGAGTTCTTTGTTTGATCATGCGAATCCGCAACTTTTATTAATTTCTTGGCGCAACACACAATTCCCGGGGCAAAAAGTCCACTCCCTTGGCACCCGGGACTCTTTTTCTACAACTGGTTTTCCATATTAAAGGTTAATAGGCGGCCGCTGTCCAGCTTATTCCTTGAATAATCAGCGTTATCGCCCAGCCATGACCGATGGTTGGCGATTTTTTGCCTACTCCGCAACCACTACATCTGCCGGGACCCCAATAGCCGACTTGATTAGTCTACTAATCGGCCTGTTTGCGCAAAAATGCCGGGATATCGAGATACCCCATCGCGCCATCCGACGCCCCACGCGGATCGGCCGTGACGCGCCGGTTGCGGATCACGGTCGGCGTATCCAGCTGCTCGTAATCCGTTGTTCCGGTTCCTGTTTTTATCACCTTGAAGGGTTGCTGACGCTTTTCTCGTATGCCCAGACCCGTGGCTACTACGGTCACGCGTATCTCGTTATGCATATCGGGGTCGATCACCGTGCCAATCACGACCGTCGCATCATCGGCCGCGTACTCCTTGACAGTGGAACCGACTTCCTCGAATTCGCCGATCGAGAGGTCCCGGCCGGCCGTGACGTTCACCAGGATGCCGCGCGCGCCGGAGATATTGATGTCTTCGAGCAACGGGCTCGAAACCGCGGCGCGTGCCGCATCCATCGCCCGGTTCTCGCCGCTGGCCGTGGCCGAACCCATTACGGCCATGCCCATTTCGGACATGACGGTGCGTACGTCGGCGAAGTCCACGTTAATAAGTCCCGGACGGGTGATCAGCTCGGCAATACCCTGCACGGCGCCCTGTAAAACCTCGTTTGCCTTACTGAAGGCATCCAGCAGGCTCGCACCCTTGCCGACCACACTCAGCAACTTCTCATTCGGAATAGTAATAATGGAATCCACGAACTCGCCCAGCTCCTTGATGCCCTGCTCGGCAATCGCGAGCCGCTTTTTACCCTCGAACGGAAACGGTTTGGTGACCACCGCGACCGTGAGAATGCCGAGGTCTTTGGCCACCTGCGCCACAATCGGTGCAGCACCAGTGCCGGTGCCTCCGCCCATGCCGGCGGTGATGAACACCATATCCGCCCCCTGCAGGGACTCGGCGATGCGCTCGCGATCCTCGACAGCCGCCTGCCGGCCGATTGCCGGATCGGCCCCGGCGCCGAGCCCCTTGGTAAGGTTTGCGCCTAACTGCAATATCGTGCGCGCACCGGTCTTCTTGAGGGCCTGTGCGTCGGTATTGGCGACAATGAACTCCACGCCATCGAGTTTTGCACACAGCATGTGCTCAACGGCATTGCCACCACCGCCGCCTACGCCGATAACCTTGATTACAGCTTGTTCTCCGTAGCTATCCATTAGTTCAAACATAGTGGTGTCTCCTTATGAGTAAATGGTTGTCTTTTCTACACCCGCCCCGTCCAACTAGAAGTTCCCCTGAAACCAGCCCTTCATCTTGCCCAGCACACCCTGGATACCGACCGGCTTCGATGGCGTTACCAGTCCATAGTGATTTCCGCCACGCGCCTTGGCGCCGAACAGCACCAGTCCAACGCCGGTGGCGTAAATCGGGTTGTGCACCACGCCACTCAGGCCACCCACACCTTGCGGAATGCCTAGCCGCACCGGCATGTGGAACACTTCTTCAGCGAGATCGATCATGCCCTCCATCTTGGCGCTGCCGCCGGTAAGCACGATGCCGCTGCCAATTACGTCTTCGAAACCGCTGCGTCGCAATTCCGCGAGTACCAGGCCGTACAACTCCTCGATGCGCGGCTCGATCACCTCGGCGAGCGTCTGACGCGCGAGCTTGCGCGGCGGACGTTCGCCGACACTCGGTACCTCGATGCTTTCGTCGCTGGTGGCAAGCTGGGTGAGTGCGCAGCCGTATTTTTTCTTGATCTCTTCGGCGTTGGCCGTGGGCGTACGCAAGGCCACGGCGATGTCGTTGGTCACCTGGTCGCCGGCGATCGGGATCACACTGGTGTGGCGGATCGCACCCTCGGTAAACACCGAGATATCGGTAGTACCGCCGCCAATGTCCACCATACACACGCCCAGCTCCTTCTCGTCCTCGGTGAGCACCGACAGGCTCGATGCGAGCTGCTCGAGAATAATGTCATCCACCTCCAGGCCACAGCGGCGCACGCACTTCACGATGTTCTGCGCCGCGCTCACCGCGCCGGTGACAATGTGCACCTTGGCTTCCAGGCGCACGCCGCTCATGCCGATCGGCTCGCGGATGCCTTCCTGGCCATCGATGATGAATTCCTGCGGCAGGACGTGCAGCACCTTCTGGTCGGCGGGGATGGCGAGCGCGCGGGCCGATTCGATCACCCGATCAATGTCGTTCGGACCGACTTCCTTATCCTTGATGGCGACCGTGCCGTGCGAATTGATCGAGCGAATATGCGAACCGGCGATGCCGGCGTATACCGACTTGATCTGGCAGCCGGCCATGAGCTCGGCTTCTTCAATCGCGCGCTGGATGGATTGCACCGTGGACTCGATGTTGACTACCACGCCCTTCTTCATGCCGCGCGATGGGTGGTGCCCGACACCAATCACCTCCACTTCGCCGGTGGCCGTGACCTCGCCCACGATCGCCAGTACCTTGGAGGTGCCGATGTCGAGGCCCACTACCAGATTCTCATCACCTTTCTTTGACATGCCTCAGCCCTCATTCATTCCGGTTGCCATGATTTCCGATGTGCGCGGTGCGCCGGTACGATTCGCCCATTCCACGGAAAAACCATTGGTGTAACGCAGGTCTATACGTTTCGCGTGGGCCGCCTGCGCAGACAGGGCGCGCGGGTAAATACGCGTAAATCGCTCGACCTTCGGCTCGGGCGCTTCGCGGCCGAGTGTGAGCACCAGGCCATTGTGCAATACGATGTTCCAGGAATGCCGGTCGGTGAGCGTGAGCGCGGCCACGTGCAACTGCGCCGGTGCCAGGATCTCGTTGAGCCTGCGATAATGCTCGAGCACGCGTCCCTGCAGGCCTTCCGGTCCGACGAACAGCGGCAAGCCGGCCGGACCTGCGCGGCCTTGAAGATTCACGTGCTCGCCCTGCGCATTCACCCAGCCGGTCTTTCCCCAGCGCGCCACGAGCTGCTGTTCGCTGAAGCGGATGTGGACACCATCCGGCCAGCGGCGGCGAACCGTCACGCCGTGTACCCACGGCACCGTGCGGGCACGTTCGCGAATGGCGTCGAGGTTGAGCAGATAGAAATTGCCGCGCACCGAATCCATGACCGCTGCAGTCAGCGCCTGTTGATCCACCTGCCGGAATTCACCTTCGAAACTCAGACTGCGCACCGCGAAACTTTCCGGCCGCAACACGGTGTCCGCCGCGAGCAATACGAGTGTCGCAAGCGCCAGTGCACCGAAGGCGTACAACCCGGCACGCCAGGGGCGCTCGACAAGGTGCTGGCGCATGTCTTCAAGCGACGGCATGGCCCGGCTCCACACTGGTTTCCAGGATGCGCAGGCAGAGCGCATCAAACTCGATCCCGGCGGCCCTAGCGCCCATCGGTGTCAGGCTATGGGCTGTCATTCCGGGCACCGTGTTCATCTCCAGGAAAAAGGGCCTACCGGCGCGATCAATAATGAGGTCCATCCGGCCCCAGCCGCGACACCCGAGCACACGGGAAGCGCGCAGCACGAGTTCATGCAAGGGCTGCTCCTGTTCCGCCGGCAAACCGGGGCAGTGGTAACGGGTGTCGTCGCGAAAATATTTCGCGTCGTAGTCGTAGAACTCGGTGGCCGGCTCGATGCGGATCGAGGGCAACACGCGGTCACCCAATATCGGGAACTGCACTTCCGCACCATCGATGAAGCGCTCGGCGATGACCAAGCTGTCATAGCGCACCGCTGTCTGATACGCCGCGGCCAGATCTTCAACGCGCTTCACCTTGGTGACGCCGATGCTCGATCCTTCGTTGGCCGGCTTCACGAAGATCGGCAGCCCGAGCCGGGCC
Organism: Acidiferrobacterales bacterium; assembly: GCA_035256085.1. Lineage (GTDB taxonomy): Bacteria > Pseudomonadota > Gammaproteobacteria > Acidiferrobacterales > UBA6901 > UBA6901. The sequence continues at coordinate 14,681 of DATEYP010000074.1, read as the reverse complement.
ACAACGCCAGCCATATCGCTGTGCGCGTCGAGCAGAACGTAGTCGGTAACCGGAATGCCGGCGGCCTGCCACACCAGCTTGGTGCGCCACTTGTCCATGGACAGCGCCGAGCCCAGCACACCACTGCCGGTGTAGGGCACCCCCATGAGTTCGAGGGCGCCCTGCAAGCTGCCATCCTCACCGCCGCGTCCGTGAAGAACGATGAAGCCACGGTCGAACTCCCTGAGGTCCGCAAGTTCACGTTCGGCCGGATCGAAGGCATAGGCATCCACGCCTTGGCGCTTGAGCGCCGCGAGCACGGCGTTGCCGGAGAGCAGCGAAATCTCGCGCTCCGCCGAACGCCCGCCGAGCAGCACGGCCACTTTCCCGAAGTCTGCTGGTTTCATATGAAACATCCAAAGGCAGCCACAGATGCACACAGATGAATACCGATGGAGAATCCCATCCTGAACTTCGTGTGGTCGATTTTCTGTAATGCTTTCATCTGCATTTATCTGTGTTCATCTGTGGCTTGCTGTTGTCTTTCACCGATGACACGCACTTCCGTTTCCAGTCTGACGCCCTGTGCCGCGTATACTTTGTCCCGCACCGCTTCAATCAGCGCCTCGATGTCCGCGGCCGTGGAACGGCCGGTGTTGATAATGAAGTTGGCGTGCAGCTCGGACACGCAGGTGCCGCCGATACAAAAGCCCTTGAGGCCGGTGCGCTCGATCAGGCGCGCGCTGTAGTCGCCGGGCGGATTGCGGAATACCGAGCCGGCGTTCGGCCATTGCGTGGGCTGGGTGGCGCCGCGCTTGGCGAGCAGCGACTTGATCAGCGCCTGGCCTTCCGCTTCGTTCCCGGGCGCAAGCCCGAAGTGTCCGGCGATGAACCACTCGCCGACCGGTCCCTGCACCGAGCGATAGCCAATCTGATAGTCGGACGGCAAGCGCGTACGAATGCAACCCGCGTGGTCCATGGTCTCGACGGCCGTCACGATGCTCCAGGTCTCGCCGCCGAAGGCACCGGCATTCATGGCCAGAGCACCACCGACCGTGCCCGGCACACCGGCCAGAAACTCCGCGCCGCGCAGGCCCTGTTGCACGCTGAAGCGTGCGAGCTTGGCACTGGCTACGCCGGCCTCGGCGCGCAGCGTGCTGGCGCCGATGCGCTCCAGCCCGCTCAGCTTGCCGCTCAGCATGATCACCGTGCCGCGCACGCCGCCGTCGCGCACCAGCAGATTGCTGCCCAGCCCGATCCAGTAGAGCGGCTCGTTTTCCGGCAGCTTCTTGAGGAACGCGGACAAGTCCTCCACATCTGCCGGCTCATAGAAACAATCCGCCGGACCGCCCACGCGCCAGCTGGTGTGCCGGCTGAGCGGTTCGTGGTGTTTGAGTACGCCGCGCGGGCCGCTGTCGTTTCTGCTCGCGGCCATCATTTCTTCTCCCCCAGTCGCTGGGCGAGCCCGGCTGCCACCTGGCCGATGTTGCCGGCGCCGAGCGTGAGCAACAGGTCGTTGGCGCGCAAGGTGTCGGCGAGCAGCGCCGGCAGTTCATGCACGTTCTCCACAAACACCGGATTGCCGCCGCGCGCGCGGATGGCGCGGCACAGCGCGCGCCCGTCGGCGCCGCTAATTGGCGCCTCGCCGGCGGCATAGATCTCGGTGATAAATAACGTATCGCAGCCTGCCAGCACCGCACTGAAGTCGTCGATCAAATCGCGCGTGCGCGTATAGCGGTGCGGCTGGAACGCCACCACCAGGCGCCGCTGTGGCCAGCCCTCGCGCGCCGCCTGGATGGTGGCGGCCAGTTCGCGCGGGTGGTGCCCATAGTCGTCCACCAGCAGCACATCGCCACCCGCGACCGGTATGTGGCCGTTCACCTGGAAGCGCCGGCCGATGCCGCCGAAGCTGGAAAGCCCTTCGCGGATGGCCGCTTCCGGAACATTGAGTTCGTTCGCGACTGTGATCGCCGCCAGCGCATTGAGGACGTTGTGCCGGCCCGGCTGGTTCAGAGTGATGGACATCGGCGCGCCGCGCCTGCCGATGGTCACGTTAAAGTGCATCTGCATGCCATCCTGGGCGATGTCGGTGGCGCGCACATCGGCATCCGCACCGGTGCCGTAGGTGCGCACCGGCTTGTGCACGTGCGGCAGAATCTCGCGCACGTTCGGGTCGTCGGTGCACAGGATCGCGAGCCCGTAGAACGGCAGGTTGTGCAGGAAGTCGATGAACGCCTGTTTCAGGCGATTGAAGTCGCCGCCATAGGTCTCCATGTGGTCGGCGTCGATATTCGTCACCACCGCCATGAACGGTTGCAGGTGCAGGAACGAGGCATCGCTCTCGTCGGCCTCGGCCACCAGATACTCGCCACGCCCGAGGCGCGCGTTGGTGCCGGCGCTGTTGAGGCGCCCGCCGATCACAAAGGTCGGGTCGAGTCCGCCCTGCGCCAGCACGCTTGCCGCCAGGCTCGTGGTCGTGGTCTTGCCGTGCGTGCCGGCAATGGCGATGCCGTGCTGCAGGCGCATCAGTTCGGCCAGCATCTCGGCGCGCGGGATCACCGGGATCTTGGCGGCGCGCGCCGCCAGCACCTCGGGATTGGTGTCCTTTACTGCTGACGAAATCACCACCACGTCGGCGCCGGCAACGTGTGTGGCATCATGTCCGATGGTCACGCGGATACCGAGGCCTGCCAGGCGTTTGGTATTGGCGTTCTCCGCGCTGTCTGAACCGGACACGCTGAATTCGAGGTTGTGCAATACCTCGGCGATACCGCACATGCCGACGCCGCCGATGCCGACAAAATGTACGCGCTTGACCCAGTTACGCATGGGTCGCCTCCAGGCAAAGCTGAGTCACGGTCTCGGTGGCATCGATGGTCGCGCAGGCGCGCGCATTCGTGGCCAGACGCCGCAACAGCGCGCGGTTCGCGGCAAGACTTGTCAGCAACTCGGCGAGACGCGCGGCGGTGAATTCCGGCTGCGGCAGCAGCACCGCGGCATCGCGCGCCTCCAGAAAACGTGCATTCGCGGTCTGGTGATCGTCCGCGGCATGCGGAAACGGCACGAGGATCGCGGCCACACCGGCGGCGGCGAGCTCGGCGATGGTCATGGCGCCGGCACGGCACACCACGACATCCGCCCAGGAATAAGCGGCGGCCATGTCGTCGATAAAGGCGGCCACCCTGGCGTCCGGCAGGAAGGCGCGATAGGCTGCGGCCATCGATGCCTCGTCGCGCTTGCCGGTCTGGTGCCATATCTGTGGACGACCCGTCTCGGGCAGTGCGCGCATGGCCTCGGGCACAACCTGATTGAACACCTGTGCCCCCTGGCTGCCGCCGACAACCAACAGGCGCAGGCGCCCGTCACGCTCCGCGAGACGCGATTCCGGAGATGATAGCGTCAGGATTTCCCGCCGCACCGGATTGCCGACCACGCGCACGCCATGGCGCGCACCGAACGCCGCCGGGAAACCGGCCATCACGACATCGGCAATCTTCGCAAGCCAGCGGTTGGTAAGTCCGGCGACGGCGTTCTGTTCGTGAATCAGCAGCGGAATGCGCAAGGCACTCGCCATGAGACTGCCCGGGCCGGAAGCAAACCCCCCCATGGCCAGTACCGCATCCGGCTTGATTCGGCGCAGAATGCGCCATGCCTGCAACATGGCAATGTTGAGGCGCATGGGCAGTAATAGCCAGCGCAGCCACCCGCCACCGCGCAACCCGCGAATCGCGATGGTTTCGAGCTCGAAATCCGCGGCCGGTACGACGCGCGCCTCGATGCCTTCGCGCGTGCCCAGCCACACAATCCGCACACCCTGGTCGCGCAGTGCGCGCGCCACGGCGAGCGCCGGAAACACGTGTCCGCCGGTGCCGCCCGCCATGATCATGATCGTGGTCATGCCACACCCACCTTCTGCCGGCCCTGTTCGCGTCCAACCCGCAGCAGCAGACCGGCGGCAAGACAGCTTACGATCATGCTCGAACCGCCGTAGCTCACGAACGGCAAGGTCAGCCCCTTGGTCGGCAAGGCGCCCATGTTGACGTTTATTTCGATCATCATCGTTGTCATACCGAACCTGCCTTCTGCCGGCCCTGTTCGCGTCCGACCCGCAGCAGCAGACCGGCGGCAAGACAGCTTACGATCATGCTCGAACCGCCGTAGCTCACGAACGGCAAGGTCAGCCCCTTGGTCGGCAAGGCGCCCATGTTGACGCCCATGTTGATCATCGCCTGCATGCCGAGCAGCAGGCCGATGCCCTGGGCCAGGCGCGCCGCGTAGATCTGGCCATTGATCTCGGCGCTGCGCGCGATCTGGAACGCGCGCCACACAATCACGCCGAACAGCGTCATGCAGGCGAACACGCCGAGAAGCCCGAGTTCCTCGGCCAGCACTGCGAACAGAAAGTCGGTGTGTGCGGCCGGCAGGTAAAACATTTTCTGGATACTGGCGCCGAGACCCACGCCCAGCCATTCGCCGCGCCCGAAGGCAATGAGCGCCTGGGTGAGCTGGAAACCGGTATTAAACGGATCCGCCCATGGATCCAGAAAACCGGTAATGCGCGCCATGCGGTACGGCGAGATGAAGGTCAGCAGCGCCATGCCGCCGAGCCCGGCGCTGACCACTGCCAGGAGGTGCCAGAAGCGCACACCGCCGAGGAACAGCATGGCAAACACCGTGAGCGAGATCACCACAACGCTGCCGAGATCCGGCTCTTGCAGCAGCAACATGCCGATCACCGCCAGCACGATACTGATCATGACAATGCCCTGGGTGAAAAACCTCAGCTCCTCCTGCTTACGCACCAGGTAGCCGGCGGCATACACAATCATGAACAGCTTCACCAGTTCGGATGGTTGCAGCTTGACGACACCGAGTGACAGCCAGCGCGAGCTGCCGTTCACATGCACCCCGATACCGGGCAGCAGCACGACCACGAGCAGCGCAATGCCAATCAGCAGCAGGTGGGGGCCAAGATATTCCCACAGGCGAATACGCGCGTGCATGACAATGAACATGCCGCACACGCCGAGCCCGATACTGAACAAATGGCGCAGCAAATAATGGGAACTGTTGCCGGTAAGACGTTCGGCGATCGAGACCGATGCCGAGTGCACCATGATGAGGCCGAGCAGAAGCAGTATCACGACGCTGCCGAGTAGCCACGGGTCCCAGATTGGCGTACTGCGGCCGGCCACGCGGCTGTGCAAGCCGAGTGGCAGGCGTGCGCGCATGTTGATGATTCCGGCGACGGCGCTCATGCCGTCACCTCCTTCACCGCCTGCGCAAATACCTGGCCGCGGTGCTCGTAGTTGCGGAACATGTCGAAGCTCGCGCACGCCGGGGACAGCAGCACGACATCGCCGGGCTGCGCGAGCCGCGCTGCCGCTCGCACCGCCGCATGCATGTCCGCGGCGTTCACCACCGGCACTACGCCGGCGAGCGCCTTCTCGATTTGCGCTGCATCGCGTCCGATCAACACTACGGCGCGCGCGTGCTGCGCCACCGGCGCGCGCAGCTCGCTGAAGTCCGCGCCCTTGCCGTCGCCGCCGGCGATCAGTATCACCGGCGCATCCATGCCGCCCAGGGCCGCCACCGTGGCGCCCACGTTGGTGCCCTTGGAATCGTCGATCCAGCGCACACCGTGTCGCTCCGCGACCAACTCGGTGCGGTGGTGCAATCCGAGAAACCTGGCGACGGCGCGCTTCATGGCATCGAGCGGTACATGCACGACTTCGGCCAGCGCCATGGCGGCAAGCACGTTCAGGAGGTTGTGCCGGCCGGGAACCAGCACAGCGGATGCCGGCAGAAGCTGGCGCGCGCCTCGCGCCAACCAGGTCTCGCCGCCGTGCGACACCAGGCCGTAGTCGATGTCGCGCGCCGGCGGGTTCGTGCCGAAATGCACACTGCTGCGCCCCGGCAGTCCCATTGCCATCACGGCCGGGTCATCGGCATTCAACACCATGACACCGTCACCGCGATAGACACGCGCCTTGGCGGCTGCGTAGTCATCAAGGCGCGCGTAGCGATCCATGTGGTCGGGCGTGATATTGAGAACGGTCGCGGCACGCGCATTCAGGCTCGAAGCCGTCTCAAGCTGGTAACTCGACAGTTCCAGCACATACACCTCGGGCTCCGGCATGCGCAGCAGATCGAGCGCCGGCACACCGATGTTGCCGCCAACGGCGGTATCGAAACCCGCTTCCCGACACATCTCGCCAACCAGGCTCGTGACCGTACTTTTTCCGTTCGAGCCGGTGATGGCCACGACCGGCGCCTTCGCCACGCGCGCGAACAACTCGATGTCGCCCACCACCTCGACGCCACGCTGGATGGCTTCGGCGATCGCCGGTTCCTTGAGAGAGATGCCGGGACTCACCACCAGCAGACCGGGAACATGGAACAGCGCCGGCTGGAAGCTACCGGTGACCACACGTACATCCGGCAACTCGGCATGCAATGCGCCGAGCCCGGGCGGCTGAGCGCGGCTGTCGACAACCGTAACGACATAACCGTGGCGCGCGAGATAACGCGCACTGGACAGGCCGCTCAATCCCAGGCCCACCACCAGCGCGCGTTTGTCGTTTGCCTGCTTTGTCATTGTCACCGTCGCCACGTTTTCGCTCTTGCCTCGTTATCCCTCATCCCTTCCCCCTCTCCCAGGGGGAAGGGATGAGAGTCGTTGCCCTCTCCCCATCCCTCTCCCGCTGATGCGGGAGAGGGGGAGTAGGTGAGAATCGTTGCCCTCACCCCTTGCCCTCTCCCGCAAGCGGGAGAGGGGGAATTGGTGAAAATCTTTCTATACTATCGAACCTTCAAGGTCGCCAGGCCGATCAGCACCAGAATCAGCGAGATGATCCAGAAACGCACGATCACGCGCGGTTCCGGCCAGCCCTTCAGTTCGAAGTGGTGATGCAGCGGCGCCATGCGGAAGATGCGCTTGCCGGTGAGCTTGAACGACGCCACCTGCAGGATCACCGACACCGTCTCCATCACGAACAGTCCGCCCATGATGAACAGCACGATTTCCTGGCGCACCACCACGGCGGTTGTTCCAAGCGCCGCGCCCAGGCCAAGCGCACCGACGTCGCCCATGAACACCATCGCCGGATAGGTGTTGAACCACAGGAATCCGAGACCCGCGCCGACAATTGCCGCGCAGAAAATCAAAATCTCGCCCGTACCCGGGATGAACGGAATGCCGAGATAACTTGAGAAGTTTGCATTACCGGTGAGGTACGCGAATACCCCGAGCGCGCCGGCCACCATCACGGTCGGCATAATGGCGAGGCCGTCGAGACCGTCTGTCAGGTTCACGGCATTGCTGGTGCCCACAATCACAAAATAGGTGAGCAGGATGAACCATGGGCCGAGATCGAAGATCACGTTCTTGAACACCGGTACAATCAGATGAATCTCGGCGGGAGATTTTGCGGTAGCGTAGAGAAATACCGCCGCCAGAAAACCGCCAACGGTTTGCCAGAAATATTTCTCGCGTACGCTCAAGCCCTTCGGATTCTTTCGCACCAGCTTGCGGTAATCATCCACCCAGCCAATGGCACCGAAGAACAGCGTGGTGAACAGCACCACCCACACAAAGCGATTGTGCAGATTCGCCCACAGCAGGGTGGAGACAAACACGGCGATGAGAATGAGCGCGCCGCCCATGGTCGGTGTGCCGGCCTTGGCAAGATGCGTCTGCGGACCATCGCTGCGCACCACCTGCCCTACGTTGTATTGGGTGAGCTTGCGGATCAACGCCGGACCGATCAGGAAACAGATGGCAAGCGCCGTGAGTATGCCGAGAATGGCGCGCAACGTCAGATATCGAAAAACGTTGAACGCCGAGATATCGCGCGCCAGCCAGTCGAAGAAAGCGTAGAGCACTTAGGATTTTCCTCCGTTGGAATCGTGCTCGACGATACCCGCCACCACACGCTCCATCTTCATGAGGCGTGAGCCTTTGACCAGTACTGTCATGTCGCCATGCAGGCTGCCGCGCAGGTTCTCGATGAGCGCCTCGTGACTGGTGAAGTGTTGCGCACCTTTGCCGAATGCCTCGACAGCGCCTGGCGTGAGCTCACCGACCGCATACAGGCGTTCGATACCGAGGCTCTTGGCAAGCAGCCCGACGCGCCGGTGAATATCGCGCGCCGCATCGCCGAGTTCGCCCATGTCGCCCAGCACCAATACACGCTCGCCGGAGGCCGCCTTCAACACCTCCACGCCCGCTGCCAGCGATCCGGGGTTGGCATTGTACGTGTCGTCCAGTACCCGCGCGCCCTTCAGGCCGCGCTTGACCTCAAGCCGTCCGGAGACGCTTCTCAGTTTCTCCAGACCGGCCTGGATGTCGGCGAGGCTGGCGCCCGCGGCAAGCGTTGCGCTGCCGGCCGCCAGCGCGTTCAAGACATTGTGACGTCCGAGCAGTGACAGTCGCATGTTGATCCCTCCTTGCGGGGTTTTGAGGTGAATGGAACTGCCGGCAGCATCGAGCTCGAGCTCGGCGCTGACATCTGCCGGCCGGTCAAGACCGAAGGTGATAATGCGATGCGGCGCGGCCAGCTTGCGCCACAGGCCGGCGTAGGCGTCATCGGCGTTGATAACCGCGATGCCGTCCGCGGCGAGGCCGGCATAGATCTCACCCTTGGCTTGCGCCACCGCCTCGACGCTGCCGAGGCCGGCAAGATGCGCGGCGGCGGCGTTGTTGATGAGCGCGATCGTCGGGCCTGTCAGCTTCGTGAGGTACTCGATCTCGCCCGGGTGATTCATGCCCATTTCGATCACCGCGTACTGATCTCCCGGCTTGAGCCGCAGCAGCGTGAGCGGCACACCGATGTCATTGTTGAGGTTACCCTGCGTGGCCAGCCCCGGACCGGTCTCGGCCAGAATGGCGGCAATCATGTTCTTCACCGTGGTCTTGCCATTGCTGCCGGTGACCGCGATGACGGGGATCCGGAACTGGCGGCGCCAATGCGCGGCAAGCTGGCCAAGGCCCAGGCGCGTGTCGGCAACCTGCACGGCGGGTATGCCGGCGGCGAGAGCGCGCGACACCAGCGCCCCGACCGCGCCCTTGCCGGCCGCATCGTTCACGAAACCATGGCCGTCGAAGTTCGGCCCAGCGAGCGCCACAAACAGATCGCCGTGCTTGAGCGTGCGCGTGTCGGTACTGACACCGGAAAATTCCGCATCGGCTCCGCGCAGCGTTCCCTGAAGTACTGTGGCGGCGGTGGCAAGGGTCATCACGCTGCCTCCTTCAACAACGCACGCACCGTGTCGCGGTCGCTATAGTTCAGGCGCCGGTCACCGACCTGTTGGTAGTCCTCGTGACCCTTGCCGGCCACGAGCACGATATCGCCGGCGCGCGCGCTGGACAGTGCCACACGGATCGCCTGTATGCGGTCCGGCACGGCGCTCGGCGTGGTCTGCATGCCGGAAGCAATTTCATTGATGATGGCCGCCGGATCTTCGTGGCGCGGATTGTCGTTGGTGAGGATTACGACATCGGCGAGCTGCTCGGCGATGCGTCCCATCTGCGGGCGCTTGCCGCGATCGCGGTCACCGCCGCAACCGAACACGCACACCAGCTTGTTGTGCGTGTGTTCGCGCAGCGCCTGCAATACTTTTTCGAGCGCATCCGGTGTGTGTGCGTAGTCCACCACCACCAGCGGATGACCATCGATTCCGCCGAAACGCTCCATGCGCCCGGCCACCGGCTGTGTCTGCGCGAGCGCATTGGTGGCTTCGGCAAGCGGTACGCCCGCCACGAGTAACACCGCGAGCGCCGCAAGCAGATTCGCAGCATTAAAACGCCCGAGCAGCGGACTCCGTAACCGCGTCTCGCCTTGCGGCGTGGCAATGGTGAGCGTCAGACCTTCGGTCGATGTATCCACGCTGAGCGCCTGCACATCGCCACCGTGCAGACCGAAACTCAAAATCTGTGCACGACTGCGCATGCGTTCAATAAGCTCGCGTCCAAAGGCGTCATCCTGGTTGATCACCGCGGCCTTGAGATGCGGAAAGTCGAACAGCCGTGACTTGGCTGCGGCATACGCCTCCATATCGCCGTGATAGTCGAGATGATCGCGCGTGAGGTTGGTGAATACCGCAATGTCGAACACCACCCCAGCGACACGCGCCTGATCAAGGGCATGCGAGGACACCTCCATGCACACCCTCCTGGCTCCGGCTCTCACAAACTCGGCCATCAGCCGATGCACACTGACGGCGTCCGGCGTGGTATGCAGCGACGGATCGAGCTGCCCGGGGAAACCGCTGCCCAGCGTGCCGATCAGCCCGCAGCGCGCATCCGGCCGGTCGAGTGCCTGTGCGAGCAGGTGTGTGGTGGTGGTCTTGCCGTTCGTGCCGGTGACGCCGACCACCTTGAGTTTGCGCGTCGGGGCACCGTAGAAGCGATCCGCAATGGTCCCAATGTGTTGACGCAGAGCACGCACGCCGATGGCGCTTGCGCTGCGTGCGTCCGGTTCAAAACCATCAACCTCGTACACCACCGCCACCGCACCGCGCGCGTAAGCGCCCGCGATGTAGGCACGCCCGTCGGTGCGCGCACCGGGTACTGCGATAAACAGCCAACCCGGCTGCACCGCGCGGCTATCCAGCGTAATGCCGCCGATCTCCGGATCATGGACAAGCAGCGCGTCCGTCAATCCGGCGAGTAGCGTGCTCAAGCGCATTGCTGGCGAGCCATGGATCGGCATCAGGTTACACCTCCGCGCCCAAGCTCGGCGGTGCGGCGCGCCGGACCATTGAGGTTATCGGGCGGAATGTTGAGCAGACGCAGCGCACCGGCCATCACCTTGCTGAATACCGGTGCGGCCACCTGGCCGCCGAAATAGGCGTTGCCCTGCGGTTCGTCCACCATCACGATCATGACGAGGCGTGGTTTGCTGGCCGGTGCAAATCCGGCGAACGAGGCAATGTAGCTGTTCTTCGCGTACTCGCCGTTCACCAGCTTGTGCGCGGTTCCGGTCTTGCCGCCGATGCGGTAGTACGCGACCTGCGCCGTCACCCCGGTGCCGTTCTGGCTGACCGCCTGCTCGAGCATGCCGCGTACCTGACGCGCGGTCTTTTCCGACATGACTCTTTCGCCTTCCGGCAGCATGTCACGCTTCAGCATCGACACGGGCAGCGCCAGTCCGCCGTTTGCCAGAACCAAATAGGCACGCGCGAGTTGCAGCGGTGTAACCGAGATGCCGTAGCCGTAGCCGAGCGTTGCCAGTTCAATCGGCACGCCCGACGGCGGGTTCATGCGCCCAGCCACTTCACCCGGCAGACTGATGCCGGTGATCGCGCCGAAACCGGCCTTGCTGAACATTTCACGCAAGCCGCGGTCGCCGAGAGCAAGTGCGATGCGCGCCGCGCCGACGTTGCTCGACTTCTCGATCACCTGCGCAACCGTGAGCGGACCGTTGTTGTGCGTATCACGGATGGTGTTGCGCCCGACGGTGAGCAGCCCGGACCCCGTGTCGATCATGGTCTGCGGGAAGAACTTGCCACTCTCGAGCGCGGCCGCGGCCGTGAATGGCTTAAGCGTCGAACCTGGTTCGAATACGTCAGTCACGATGCGGTTGCGGAACACCGAGCTGCGCAGGCGCGCACGGTTGTTCGGATTGAACCCCGGCTCGTTGACCATCGCCAGCACCTCGCCGCTGCGCGCATCGAGCACAACGGCGCTGGCGCCGTGTGCGTGGTGCGCGGCAACCGCTGCCTTGAGTTCACGATAGACGAGATACTGGAGGCGCCGGTCGAGACTCAAGGTGATGTCCTTGCCCGGCACCGGCAGAGTCACGCTCTCAACGCTCTCGACAACACTGCCGTAGCGGTCCTTGAGCACGCGTTTGCGACCGGGTATGGCGCGTAGCTGCTCGTCGTAGGCAAGCTCGATGCCTTCCAGGCCCCGATCGTCCACGTCGGTGAAACCGACCACATGCCCGGTGACCGTGCCCGATGGATAATATCGGCGATACTCGCGCGTGAGCCCGACGCCGGCTATGTTGAGCGTCTTGACCTGCTCGGCCTGCTCGGGTGTCACGTGCCGCTTGAGATACATGAACTCGCGGCCCTGGTACTGCTGAACGGCCTGGTTGATTTCGCGCGCGGACATGCCCAGGATCTTCGCGAGTACTGGCCACCGGGTGCGCGCATCATCGAGTTCGCCCGGCACGGCCCACACGCTGTCTACGGGCGTGCTGATGGCCAGTGGCTCGCCGTGCCGATCGAAAATCATGCCGCGATGCGAGTTGTCCTGGATCACACGCAGGTGGCGGGCATTGCCCTGCTCCTGCAGATAGTCCGAGGTGACGACTTGCAACCATATGGCGCGTACCGCGAGCAGCACCAGGCCGCCAAACAGAATACCGAGCACCATGGCAGTGCGTGCCGGGTAGGCGGTGGCGCGAGCAGTGCGACTCACGGATTCGTCCTGGATGCTGCCTTGTCGACACGCACGATCACCACCTGATCACTCGATGGCAGCGTCATTCCGAGGCGAGCGCGCGCAGTTTCTTCCACGCGGCGCTGCTCGGACCATGCGCCCTGTTCGAGCAGTAACTGACCGCGCTCGGTATTCAGCGCGTCGTGCTCGCGCGTCACCGCCTGCAACTCGGCAAACTGCAAACGGTTGCGGTGACGTAATTCGATGACGATCAGCGCGCACGCCACCACGGCCACCGTCAGGAGCGTGAGCTGCTTACGCATGCGCCGCCCCCGGTATTTCAGCGATGCGCATAACGGCGCTGCGGGCGCGCGGGTTGCGCCGCACTTCCTCCTCGCCCGCACGCACGGGCTTGCCGATCACTTTCAGGCGCGACTGGATTTCGATATGCCGCACCGGCAGGTCCGGTGGCAATTCCACGCCTTTTTCCTGCACGCGCATGAACTGCTTGACGATGCGGTCTTCGAGTGAATGGAAGCTGATTACCACCAGCCGTCCGCGCGGGGCGAGCACATCCATGGCCTGCGGCAGGGTCTCGCGCAGCTCGTCGAGTTCGCGGTTGATGTGCAGGCGGAACGCCTGAAAGCTGCGCGTGGCGGGATCCTTGCTGCGCTCGCGCGTCGGCACGGCGCCGGCCACGATTTCGGCAAGCTGTTTCGTGTTCAGAATCGGCGTTTCCGCGCGCACGCGCACGATGGCGCGTGCGATGCGTCGCGCATAACGCTCTTCGCCCAGCTGGTACAGAACATCGGCAATCTCCTGTTCCGCGGCGCGATTCAACCAGTCTGCAGCCGATTCGCCGCGCGTGGTGTCCATGCGCATATCGAGCGGGCCTTCGGTGCGGAAGCTGAACCCGCGTGCGGGTTCGTCGAGTTGCGGGGAGGAAACGCCGAGGTCGAAGAGAATGCCATTCACACGTCCGCGCCAACCGCGTTCGTCAACGGCGCTTCCCAACATCGAGAATGGCGCATGCACAATCGTCAAGCGCACCTCATCGGCAAACTGCTGTTTTGCTGAAGCCACCGCCTGCGGATCGCGGTCCAGCGCGAGCAACCGGCCATCCGGCCCGAGCTGATCGAGAATGGCCCGCGCATGCCCGCCGCGTCCGAAGGTGGCGTCCACATAAATTCCATCCGGTCTGACGTTCAGCGCCGCCACCGCTTCTTTTTGCAGAACCGGTTCATGCTCACGCTCCGTCACCCGCGCGCCTACAGCGACAGCGAACCGAGTTCGTCCGGCAGCTCGCCCTCGGCCTCGGCCGCGGTCAGCCACTCGGCACGACGCGCATTCCACTTCGCCTCGTCCCAGATTTCGAACTTGTTGCCCTGGCCGATCATCACCACGGCCTTGTCGAGGCTGGCGAACTCGCGCAGCAGCGGCGGCAACAGGATGCGTCCGTTGCCGTCGAGTTCCACCTCGGTCGCATGGCCGATGAGCAGGCGCTGCAGGCGGCGCGCCTGCACGTTGAAACTCGGCAGCTTCACGAGCTTGCGTTCGATTTCTTCCCACTCGGGCAGCGGATAGAGCAGCAGCGAGTGATCGCGATCGACCGTGATCACCAGCTGGCCATTGGCCAGGCGCACGAGCTCGTCCCGGTAGCGCGTCGGAATCGCGAGCCGGCCTTTGTTGTCCAGGTTGAGTGCGTTGACACCGCGGAACATTTATTCCCTCTTTCTCCCGCTGTATTCCACCATTTACCACTTTATCCCACTTAACAACACTATAGAGAGCGAAATCACTGCATGTCAAGAGATAAGTGGTCGCCGGCACAAAATTTCTCCTTTACCGTACATAGAGTTAGCTAACGCAAACGGGTGCCAACGGGCGCATCTGCTGTGCGCGGCCAGAATGAGGTGTTTTTGGGGACGGAAACCGCGAAAAAACAATGATAGAAACTCTAATAAAACAGTAAATTACAAATAACACTTAAAGTAGAAAGGTGGGAGTCGGCCGGTAAGCCGGGTTCTGTCGTGGACAGTCATTCCTCTGGGACGTCTGTCACCAGACGCCTCGAGCAACCAACCCGGGAGCGGTGCGGGCCACACCATAGCTCCCCTATTTGGTCTTGCTCCGGGTGGGGTTTGCCCTGCCACCCCTGTTGCCAGGGGCGCGGTGCGCTCTTACCGCACCATTTCAACCTTACCTGATCCGGTTGCCCGGCCATCGGCGGTATATTTTCTGTGGCACTTTCCGTCGGCTCGCGCCGCCCAGGCGTTACCTGGCACCCTGCCCTATGGAGCCCGGACTTTCCTCC
>DATEYP010000073.1:0-6494 GCA_035256085.1 Acidiferrobacterales bacterium | reverse complement strand
CACCTCGCGCACAACGTGCAGATCGGCGCGCGCTCGCTGTTATGCGGCCAGGTCGGCATCGGTGGCTCGTCCGTGATCAAGGACTACGTCACCCTGGCCGCGCAGTGCGGCGTGGCCGATCATGTCACCGTCGGTTCGCAGGCTATCGTGTTTGCGCAGTCGGGCGTGACCAAGGACATCGCCGACAAGGATCAGGTAATGGGCTTCCCGGCCGTCAACCGCAAGGAATGGCTGCACGAGATGGCGGCATTGCGCCGGCTGGCCGACAATCAAAAGGCGGTCGAGGAGCTTGTACGTTTGCTGCCGAAGCTGCGGGCCGAGGAGTCCGACGAGTAGAGTAAAACAACGGGCTTCCGTCACCCCCGAGAAAGTAGTAATCGTAGGGTGCGCCCCGCGCACCGATTCAGCTTCGATTGGGCCAATGGCGCGTGGAACGCACCCTACGAGTTGCCCAATCGCAACATAACACTCATCCATCGGTCCCGCGCCGCGGTTCATCAACAAAATCTTCGTGTTCTTTGCGCCATCGCGGCGAAAACTTCTTATTCAGAGATTTCTTGGCGGGCCATCAGCGCCGGCGCCGCTGCGGACGGCGCTCTTCCTCCAGCAGCTCGGCTTCGTAAGGAATAAACACCAGCAGGCGTGCGGTCAGGAAGTTGAAGCCGAAACCGAGCAGCACGCCGGTGAGCAGCGCCAGGATCTTGTGCGCCTCGAAGAACGGCACGTACTGGGTGAGCACGTAGTAGCTGCCGACGTTGATGGCGAAACCGAGCAGCGAGGTGAACAGGAAGCCCGACCACTGCGCGAGCTTGGCGGTTTTCTTGCGGTGCGAGAAGGTCAGCGCCCGGTTCCACGCCCAGTTCCAGCTGGCCGCGCCCCAGAACGACAGGGCGCGCGCCGCCACATGCCCCATGCCGGTCAGCCACTGCAGGCCGAGGTAGAGCAGCAGGTCGACGGCGAAACCAGTGCCGCCGACAATGCCGAACTGCATGAACTCGGCGAGGAACGGGAAGCGGAACTGGTACAGGCGGCGCAGGTGGCGCAGATAGCGCACCTGCTCCTTCCAGGTCAGCTTGCTTTCGCCGTGCACCCGGTCGGCAAAGTGAATCGGCACTTCGCCGGGTTTTTTGAACCCGCCTTTCACCAGCAGTTCCAGGCCGATCTTGTAGCCGATCGGTGAGAGCAGGTGCGCCTCCGGCATGTCGGCGCGCCGGAAGGCGAAAAATCCGGACATCGGATCATGGATGCGCGCCAGCGGCAGCGCCAGCCAGGTCGCGACTTTCGAATTGAGCAGCCGGAACCAGGTCCAGCCCGGGTCGAGCGAGCCGCCCGCCACGTAGCGCGAGCCGACCACGAAATCCTTTTTGTTGTTCTCCAGCAGCGCCAGCATGTCCGGAATACGCTCCGCCGGGTGCGACAGGTCGGCATCCATCACCACCACGTATTCGCCGCGTGCCTCGGCGATGCCGCGCAGCACGGCGGTCGACAGGCCCTTCTCGCCGAGGCGCACGTACATGCGTACCGGCAGGCTGTCGGCCAGCTTGACGGCCAGCGCCTCCGAGCCGTCCTGCGAATCGTCGTCGACGAAAATCACTTCATATGCCCAGCGCTGGTCGCGCAATGCGGTCTCGACCGAGCGCGCCACCGCTTCGAGGTTGCGCACCTCGCGGAAGGTCGGGATTACCACGGACAGCTTGAGGCTCATGGTGTATTCGGGTCGGCGTCCGGTCCGCGATAGCCGCGGCAGAGATAGAAATGGAAGGTTACGACGGTTGTGCTGCCGGCGTAAACCGGCAGCAGGTCGCGCTCCTCACAGCGTGCGAACCGCGCGCGCACACGACGCGAGGATTTGAGCGCGCTGTCCGGCACCACCATGACACCGGCGGCAGCATTCGCCGGGCTGCCGAACCACAGATCGAACTGGTCGAAGCGTTCATCCGGCACCTGCACTGGCAGCGGCCGTGCATACCAGGCGAGGCGGCTGGCGAGCGACCAGTTGGGCACGAGCAGCACGGCCTGCGGTTGCTCATGCAGGAACTCGGTGCGCAGCAGCGCGGCACGTTCCGCCGCTTGCGGCCAACCGGTCAGCGGCGCGAGCGGATGATGCTTGCCCGGGAAGGGCAGCGTCGGAAACAGGAACAGAACGTGCAGTAATAAAATCAGCGCCAGCGAATAGCCACCGGAGAAATAGGTCAGGGCACGCACCGGCCGGCGCGCCCAGTGCGCGCGCAGCCAGCGTGCGGCCAGCGGCGTGCTACCGGCCCAGGCGAGCGCCGTCCAGTGCGGCAGGCTTTCCTCGCGCCCCGAGCCGGAGGCGAACAGCAGCAGCACCGGCAGCACCAGCAGCAGCGACAACTGCACGCCGCGTTCGCGCCATTCATTGAATCCGCTCACGAGCGCGATCAGGCCGAACACATAGATGCCCGGCGCATAGGCGAAGAACTGCGCGAGCTGGGTAATGCCGACGCGCGTCCACTCCCAGTCCTTGGCACGGTAACCGTGCTCGATCTGGTAGCGGAATGACAGCCAGTCGTGCGTGGCGTTCCAGTACAGCACCGGCGCGATCAACAGCAGCGCGAGCGCCACCGCCAGCCATGGCCCGGGGGTGCGCAACACGTCGAGACGCCGTTGCAGGATCACGAACAGCGCGGCGCTGAACACCAGCGTGACCGCCGTGTATTTGGAAAGCCCGGCCAGCCCGACGCACACACCGAACAACAACCAGGCGGTTAGTTGTTTGTGGTCGAGTGCGTTAAGCAGCGCCAGCATGGCGAGCAGCGCGAATAGCAGCAGCGGGGTTTCCGGCAGCAGGGCCATCCCAAGCGCCTGGAACAGCAGGCCGGACTGATAGAGGGCCACGCTCCAGAACGCCAGCCATTCACTGTCGCCCGGGAACAGCCGGCGCGCGAAGCGGAACAGCACCAGGGCGGTTGCGGCCGACAGGCCGACCGGCCAGAGGCGCAGCGCGAATTCGGATTGCGCGAACGGCAGCACCAGCGCCTGCAACCAGCCCACCAGCGGCGGGTGGTCGAAGTAGCTCCAGTCGAAGTGCGAGCCATAAAGCGCGTAGTGCGCCTCATCGGCGGAGAGCGGCACGCGCCCGGCGGCAAGCAGATGCAGCAGCGTGATAACGAGCGTCAGCAGCAGCGTCGCGCGCCACGGCCCGAGTGCTAGCAGGCGGTCGGCGCCGGCCTGGATCATTTGCGGCGCTTGCGGGCGACGGGCTTGTGCAGTTTCACCGGCGCGGCGCGCCGGCGCATGCGCAGGTTGAGCATCTCGACCGCCACCGAGAACGCCATGGCGAAGTAGATGTAGCCGCGTGGCACGTGGAAATCGAGGCCCTCGGCCATCAATGCCGTGCCGACCAGGATCAGGAACGACAGCGCCAGCATCTTGATGGTCGGATGCGTGTCCACGAAGTCGCTGATGGCGCGCGCCGCGAACATCATCACCAGCACCGAGATCACGATGGCAATCGCCATCACCTCGATCTGCTGGGCGAGGCCGACGGCGGTAATCACCGAATCGAGCGAGAACACGATGTCGATGACGGCGATCTGGACCAGCACCCCGCCGAACGTCGCCACCGCCTGGTGCTTGCGGGTTTCGGTCGCGCCCTCGAGACTCTCGTGGATTTCCGAAGTGCTCTTGACCAGCAGGAACAAGCCGCCGCCGAGCAGAATCAGGTCGCGTCCGGAGACTTCATTCCCAAGCAGCGTAAACAGCGAGGCATTCAGGCCCATCACCCATACCAGCGACAGCAGCAGCGCCAGGCGCGTCAGCATGGCGAGTGCCAGGCCGAGTATGCGCGCCTTTTCGCGCTGGTGCGCCGGCAGACGCCCGACCAGGATGGAAATAAAAATGATGTTGTCGATGCCGAGAACGATTTCAAGCGCGGTGAGTGTGGCGAGCGCCGCCCAGGCCTGCGGGTCGGAAAGCCATTCCATAGTGATCCCCGGTTATTGGTTCGGTTTCCGCCGGTTGGCGGTGATTCGGGTTGGGAGTGTAACAGGAGGATTCCGGCGCGGGCTATGCGGTCCACGGGAGGAAAACACCCCCGCGTCGATATCGGCGCGGGGGTGGTTGTGTCAGTGCTTGCTGCCGTGCTTGGGCGTGCTTTCGGCAATCTTGTCCATGAACGCGAACAGTACACCCGAGATCACCAGAGTGAAGTGGATGCCGATCTTCCACATGACCGCCTTGTCGCCGGCGGTCCACACCCATGGGGCACCGTACGATGCCGGGCTGCTGAGTTCGGTGCCGATGTAGACGAACGACTTGAGCAGTTCGATGGCGGAGATGGCGACGATCGAGGCGATCACCTTGATCTTGAGGCCGGAAAAATCGACCTTGCCCATCCAGTCCGGGCGGTCTTCGTGGCCGCGGGTGTCGATCTTGGACACGAAGTTCTCATAGCCACTGAAGATGATGATGATCAACAGGTTCGCCACAAGCGACATGTCGACCAGCGTGAGGATGGCAAGGATGATCTCGGACTCCGGGCCGCTGAAGATGTGCGGCACCAGATGCAGGAACTCCTGACCGAATTTGACGAGCAGAATCAGGATGCCGCCGACCAGACCGAGGTAGAATGGCGCCAGCAGCCAGCGGCTGTTGAAGATCACGACTTCAAGAAAATGTTCGAACGCTCTCATGGCAAAGTTTATCCGTTTGGGTCTGTTATGGGGCCCGGACCGAGGCAGGCCAGCCGGGCGAAATTATCGGTGAATCGTGACAACTTGCAAGCGATCTTTGGATTCAAGCTTTCTGCTGACGGTACTGCGGCGGTCATGCCGCGCGGACTTGAAAATCCCGCCGGAGAGCCCTAATTTCCCCCTGTTCCGCCATTATTCATTCAAGCTGGAGACGCCTGCATGAGCGTTGAGACCCACAAGGAAACCCTCGGTTTCCAGACCGAGGTCCGGCAGCTGCTGGACCTGATGATCCATTCGCTGTACAGCAACAAGGAGATTTTCCTGCGCGAGTTGATCTCGAACGCCTCGGATGCGTCCGACAAGCTGCGCTTCGAGGCGCTCAGCGACGATGCCCTGTACGAAGGTGACTCGGACCTCAGGATTCGCGTGGCCTTCGACAAGGCGGCGCGCACCATCACCCTGAGCGACAACGGCATCGGCATGAGCCGCAGCGAGGTGGTGGAGAATATCGGCACCATAGCCAAATCCGGCACCCGCCAATTCCTGTCCTCGCTGTCCGGCGAACAGCAGAAAGACGCCAAGCTGATCGGCCAGTTCGGCGTCGGTTTCTATTCGGCCTTCATCATTGCCGACTCGGTTGAGTTGGTCACGCGCCGCGCCGGCCTGGGTAGCGAACACGGCGTACGCTGGACCTCGGACGGCCAGGGCGAATACACGCTCGAAACAATAGAGAAGCCAACGCGCGGCACCGACGTCATTCTGCATCTGCGCGAAGGCCAGGACGAATTTCTCGATGGCCTGCGCCTGCGCAGCATTATCCGCAAGTATTCCGATCACATCACCCTGCCGATCGTGATGCGCAAGGAGAATGCCGAGGAAGACGAAACCGTGAACCGCGCGGCGGCGCTCTGGGCGCGCCCGCGCAACGAGATCAAGCCGGAAGAGTACGACGAATTCTACAAGCATGTCGCGCATGACTTCGAGGCGCCGCTCGCACATGTGCATGCGCGTGTCGAAGGCAAGCACGAATACATCGCGCTCCTGTATGTGCCGCAGCGCGCGCCTTTCGATCTCGGCGACCGCGAGCATCGCCACGGCATCAAACTGTATGTGAAGCGTGTGTTCATCATGGACGATGCCGAACAGCTGCTGCCGCCGTACCTGCGGTTCGTGCGCGGCGTGATCGACACCAGCGACCTGCCGCTGAATATTTCGCGCGAAATCCTGCAACACTCGCGCGACATCGAGGTGTTGCGTTCCGGCGCCACGCGCAAGCTGCTGGACCTGCTCGA
The DNA here is from genome assembly GCA_035256085.1 of Acidiferrobacterales bacterium. GTDB lineage: Bacteria > Pseudomonadota > Gammaproteobacteria > Acidiferrobacterales > UBA6901 > UBA6901. The sequence goes on along the minus strand of DATEYP010000073.1, from coordinate 547 downwards.
CGAGCTGGCGCAGAAGGAGCCGGAGAAATACGCGACCTTCTGGAAAGAGTTCGGCCGGGTATTGAAAGAAGGGGTGATCGAAGACCACGCCAACAAGGAACGCCTGGCGAAGCTCCTGCGGCTGGCGTCCACGTACTCCGGTGAGGACAGCCAGACCGTCGCGCTCGCCGACTACGTGACGCGCATGAAGCCCGGGCAGAAGAACATTTACTACATCACGGCGGAAACCTTCAGCGCCGCCAAATCCAGCCCGCATCTCGAGATCTTCCGCAAGAAAGGCATCGAGGTGTTGCTGCTGTCGGATCGTATCGACGAATGGCTGGTGACCCACCTCACCGAATTCGACGGCAAGCCGCTGCAATCCGTGACCAAGGGCGACCTCGATTTGGGTGCGCTGGCCGACGAGGAAAAGAAACAGCAGGAACAGGTGGCGGCCGAGTATCAGGACCTGGTGGCGCGTCTCAAGACCGCGCTCGCCGAACAGGCCCAGGACGTGCGCGTCACCCACCGGCTGACGGACTCGCCGGCCTGCCTGGTGGCCGGGGAA
>DATEYP010000072.1:0-4045 GCA_035256085.1 Acidiferrobacterales bacterium | reverse complement strand
TGATAAAACCTAAAAACGACGTTTGGCCGCAGATGAACGCAGATTAAAGCAAATGAATCATGTCATGGATGTACTGAAGCCACTCGCTCTTTTGGTGGACTGGCGATTTCAGGCAGCGCATTGAATATATGCGTTTATCTGCGTCCATCTGCGGTTAACTGCTTTTTCTAGGGTAAATGGTTAAGGAATCAGTCGGACCGCAGACGCGTGACCAGCCAGGTATCTTCTTGTTTCTGCAACTCCACCTGGAGGCGCATCGCCGCGCCCTCGTTGAGCGCTGCCGCGCTTTCGCTGACCACCACGCTTACCACCCTGGTATCGGGTGCGGGCTTCTGGGAGCCGGCAACATGCAGCCCGAACGTTGCGCCGAGGCGCTGGCGAGCACGCAAATAGGTCAGCGTGTTGCGCGTCAGTGGATCGTTCGCGAGCGAATCGGGGCTTTGTCCTTCCGCAAGCCGCATTACGCTGCGCAGCTCATCCTCGGCTTGCGGTTCATGGATAAGCTTTTCGACGAAGTATTCAGCGCGGCTTTCCGGTGCGCTCGGACGGAAATCGCAAGCACTGGCCGCGATTCCGCACAACAACCCGGCCAGCAACTGGCCGGCGCATCGGGTAACACCGTGCCTGCCTGGCTTCATCGTTTAATAATAACACGCCGTAGCGGGCCCATGACCAGCAGCCACAGCCGTCCGCTCTGCTAGAATGGCCATTTTATGCGGGCTTCATTTCATAAAATGGTTATTCTTGTGCAGGCGTGCAATCCTTAAACTGCCGTCATGGCCAGCGACCTGATTGCCACTGACACGGCGCTTGCCGACCTGTGCCGCGCACTCGAGGGCAGCGCGTGGATCGCGCTCGACACCGAGTTTCTGCGCGAGCGCACCTATTATGCACGCCTGTGCCTGATTCAAATTGGCGCGCCCGGCATCGTGGCCTGCGTCGATCCACTCGCACTCAAACACCTTGAGCCTCTGCATGCCCTGCTCGAAAACCCACGCCTGCGCAAGGTACTGCACGCCGCGCGCCAGGACATCGAGGTCTTCAACGATCTTCGTGGAATCGTGCCCGCGCCGCTGTTTGACACCCAGATCGCCGCCGCCTATCTCGGCTATGACGACCAGGTCGGCTACGCCGCGCTGGTCACGGCGATTACCGGCGTGATCCTCGACAAGACCCACACCCGCACCGACTGGTCGAAACGGCCCTTGAGCCGCGCGCAACACCAATACGCCGAGGATGACGTGCGCTACCTGATGCCGGTGTACGAAAATCTGCACGAGCGTCTCGCGGCCGCCGGCCGGATCGAGTGGGTCCTGGACGACTGCGCACGCCTCAGCGAACCGGCGCTGTATGCGAACGATCCGGCCGAGGCCTGGCGGCGGCTGCGTGGCGGCGCCGATCTGGCGGCGCCGAATCAGCAGATATTGCGCGCGCTCGCCGCCTTTCGCGAACAGGCCGCGCAGACGCACAACCTGCCGCGTGGCTGGGTGTTGCGCGACGAAGTGCTGTTCGAACTGGCGCGTCACGCGCCCCAGACACACGCCGAACTGGTATCGATCCGTGGACTCGAGGACGGCGCGCGCTCGCGCTACGGCGAGGGCATTCTCGCCAGCATCGAACAGGGCCGGCACGCCGAGCCGCTGCCCGTCTGGGAACGGCAGGCGCCGCCCACCCCCGAACAGAACGCGCTCGGTAAACGCCTCATGGAAACCGTACGCAGCGTGGCGCAGGAACACGAGCTTGCCCCGGCGGTGCTGGCCACGCGCCGTGACGTCGAGAAACTGGTGCGCGGTGCCGAGCCGGCCAGCGTGCTGCGCGGCTGGCGCGCCGAGTTGCTTGGCGCGAAACTCGGTGAGTTGCTTCCTTCGTGAGCGCCGCCGGAAATCCGGGTGTGTCCATGTTCCCCGGTGTTTCGGTCGGTGATCCTGAAATACCGCAACGCCAACCGTCGCCGCGCAACAGGATCGACTTTAGCGAAGCGAAAGCGTGCTGAGCGGTTGCGGCGGATTCGGCAACAGCACGTACAGTCGGCCGGGCTGTTTCATCTCGCCCGCCAGCCGGCCGGCCTCGGTGCCGCGGCCGATGAACAGATCGGCGCGCACCGGCCCCTTGATCGCTCCGCCCGTGTCCTGGGCGAAGGCCAGACGCTGCAGCAATGTGCCGTCCGGCATGATCGTATCCAGCCAAACCGGAAGCCCAAGCGGGATGTAGGCAGGGTCCACGGCAACCGAGCGCTCCGGGGTGAGCGCAACCCCGAGCGAACCGAGCGGACCGTCGAGTGACGCATCGCGCTGGGTGAAGAAAATATAACTCGGGTTGCTGTTGAGCAGCGCGGCGGTTTGCTCCGGATTAGCGGCCAGCCAGTCGCGGATGCGCGTGAGCGTCACCTCCTCGCGCGTCAGCGCGCCCATCTGGATGAGGGCTCCACCGAGTGAACGGTAGGGATGGCCGTTCTGATCGGCATAGCCAATCGCAACCTCGCTGCCGTCCGCCAGGCGCACGCGCCCCGAACCCTGCACCTGCAGGATAAATGCCTCGACCAGGTCATCCACCCAGAATAATTCATGGCCGGCGAGGGGACTCTTGCCGTTGCCGATTTCAGCGCGGCTGTAGTAGGGCACGACGCGGTTGCCCTCAAGCCGCCCGCGCACCGGGCGGCCCTTCAATTCCGGATAGAGGCTGGCGAGATCGATGGTCAGCAGATTGTCCGGCCGCTTGTACAGCGGCCAGCGAAACCGCTCGTCGCGTGTCTTGCTGCCGTTCAGCACCGGCTCGTAATAGCCGGTGATCAGCCCTTCGCGCCCGTCTCCAGCGTTCACCCGATGCACACGGAAATGGGTCTCGAAGAAAGCGCGCGCCGTGGCGTCGTCCGGCGATTCCAGTGCGCGCGCGGCGAGACAAGCGCTCTCCCAGGCGGCGTCGGCCACTCTCGACGACGTGTCTCCCGCGCCACTCGCACGTCCCTGTGCGTCGCGGGCAAAGAGCTTCTCGCAACTCTTGCGCAGCGCCGGCCAGGCGGCGGCGTGCCGATCCTGCTCCCAACCAGGCAGCTTCGACCACGCCACCTCGCGCCCGATGCCGGGAGGCGGCGCGAACCAACCAGCGCAGCCGGCGAGCGCCAGGGACAGTCCGGCGGCAACGAACGCGCGCGTTTTCATCATGGGCGTGGACGATCGCGCTCAAGCTGCCGCAGTGTTGCCTGCACCGCTTGTGCTGCCACCGCGATCCCTTGCCTGTTCCAGTGCGAATCGTCCGGCCACCACAATAGTTCGCCGCGCGGCCACAGGCGGTTGGCGGCGCGGCGCATGGGCTCGGTCAGGTTCGTGCAGGCGATCCCTTCCCGCCGGCAAAGCGCGCTCAGGTAATTCCATTTTGCATCCGGCAGGCTCGCTAACGGCTGCTGCTCGATGTGCTCGAAATAAAGGCGATAGTTGGTGGGAATGAAGTACACCTGCGCCAGCCACGGCCGAAGCTCGCGCAGCGCCTGTTCAAAGGCCGGAAGTGGCGCCTGGTCCGCGGCGCGCGTCGCCTCGATGTAGCGGGTCAGAAACGCCAGTTTCCGGCCATCGGCTTCACGCACGGTCACATAGCTTGAACCCGCGATTTGCGCGCGGTGCGTGGCGCGTTTAATCAGCGATTTTGTGAAGCGATGGGTGGCGGTATCCGAGAAGATTGTGTAGTAGCTTTTCCAGAGCCGCGTGGCGGTGCCGGATTTCTCCCCGGCCTTGTCTGCAAAATCGTTTCCTTCGAATACGAACAGCAACACCCGGAAGCCGGTATGCCGGCGGCGAAACGCCGTGACATAGGCGGCGTAATCCGGCAGGCCGCCGGGGTGCGCGAGGTTGTAGGCGGCGATGCCATAACGGTCGCGCAATTGCCGGCTCAAAAGATCGGCCTGGGTGTTGCTGGATCCGGCGATGAAGGAGTCGCCGACCAGTACATATTTCTCGCCGGCGTAATCGGCATCGTTCCGGAATCCGTATCCATCAATGTGATGGTCAACATCCCGCGGCACGCGGATTTCTTCGCGGGTCATCGGCTGGAG
>DATEYP010000071.1:0-9425 GCA_035256085.1 Acidiferrobacterales bacterium | reverse complement strand
CGGCGAAATCGGCGGCCAGGAAGAAGAACAGGCCGCCGAGTTCATCAAGCAGCATGTCCGCAAGCCGGTGGTGGCGTACATCGCCGGCGTCACCGCGCCGCCCGGGCGGCGCATGGGCCATGCCGGCGCCGTGATCTCGGGTGGCAAGGGCACGGCGGACGAGAAATTCCACGCACTCGAGGCCGCCGGGGTGCATACCGTGCACTCGCCCACCGAGATGGGCGCACGTATGCGCGCGGTGTTGAAGTAGTGGCCGGCAGCCTGCGCCTGGTTATCGCCCAGCTCAATCTGCTGGTGGGCGATGTCGCCGGCAATGCCGAGCGCGTGATCGCCGCGGCCAAGCAGGCGCGCGACCAGCTCAAGGCGCACGCCATTGTCTTTCCCGAACTGACGCTCACCAGTTACCCGCCCGAAGACCTGCTGCTGCGCCCGGCGCTCATGCTGCAGGTGGAGGAGAGTTTGCAGCGCATTGAGCGCGAAGTACGCGGCATTGACGTGATTCTCGGTCATCCGCAATCCGAGCACGGCCAGTTGTTCAACTCCGTCTCGTTGTTGCGCGATGGGCGCGTGCACGCCACGTACCGCAAGCAGCTTCTGCCCAACTACAGCGTGTTCGACGAGAAACGTTACTTTGCACCCGGCCGCGCTGCCTGCGTGGTCGAGATCGGCGGCATTCCGGTCGGGCTCACCATCTGCGAGGACGTGTGGCAGCCGGAGCCGGTGCGCCAGGCGGTCGATGCCGGTGCGCGCCTGCTGCTTACCCTGAACGCCTCGCCCTATCACATGGATAAGGGCCGCGAGCGCGAATCCATCGCACAGGCGCGCGTGCGGGAAACCGGCGTGCCGCTGGTGTACGTGAACCTGGTCGGCGGGCAGGACGAGCTGGTGTTCGACGGTGCGTCGTTCGTTACCGACGCACACGGCACAGTGACGCAACGCTGCCCGGCGTTCGAGGAAGGCCTGTATCAGGTCGAGCTTGAGGTTAAGAATGAAAAGGCCGTGCCCAGGCCACAACCGTTGCTGCCGAATGCTTCGCTGGAAGAGGAAATCTACCGCGCGCTGGTGCTCGGGGTGCGCGATTACGTGGGCAAGAACCGCTTTCCGGGTGTCGCCATCGGCCTGTCCGGCGGTATCGATTCGGCGTTGACGCTGTGTATTGCCGTGGATGCACTCGGCGCGGAGCGCGTCGAGGCGCTGATGATGCCGTCGCGCTTCACTGCGACCATGAGTCTGGAAGACGCCGCCGCCCAGGCCAAGGCCATGGGCGTGACCTATCACAGCATTTCCATCGAGCCGATGTTCGAGGCGTTCATGGCGCAGCTGAAAGACGAGTTTCAGGGACGGGCGCGCGACGTGACTGAGGAGAATATCCAGGCGCGCATCCGCGGCATGTTGCTCATGGCGGTGTCGAACAAGACCGGCAAGATGGTGCTCACCACCGGCAACAAGAGCGAGATGGCCGTGGGTTACGCGACGCTGTACGGCGACATGGCCGGCGGTTACGGCGCGATCAAGGATGTGTTCAAGACCATGGTTTATCGTCTGGCGGAGTACAGAAACCGGTTGGGCCCGGTAATCCCGCGACGCGTGTTCGAGCGCGCGCCGTCGGCCGAACTGGCGCCCGGACAGATGGATTCGGATTCGCTGCCACCCTATGACGTGCTCGACCCGATCCTGGAGTGCTACGTGGAACGTGACCAGTCGCCGGAAGCGATTATCGCCGCCGGTTTTGATGCCGCAACCGTGCGGCGTGTGGCTGCGATGGTGGACCACAATGAGTACAAACGCCGCCAGGCGGCACCCGGTGTGCGCATCACGCGCCGCGCCTTTGGCCGCGACCGGCGCTACCCGATCACGTCCGGCTACAAAGAGAAGTAGGCGGGAGACCCTCTCCCCACCCCTCGGCAACCGCTCCCGGCGCAGTCTACCGCCCACTTCCCTGTGGACGTACCTCCTGCATTCATGCAGTCGTCTCCCGCCGGCGGGAGAGGGGGAGTCGGTATGAATCCATAATTCGACCGTGCCTACTTGCAAATCTGTCCCCGCCCGGATAACTTCTTTCGTACAACAATCAATCATCAGGCCCGCCATGAAGAAGATCGAAGCCATCATCAAGCCGTTCAAGCTCGACGACGTGCGTGAGGCGTTGTCCGAGATCGGCGTTACCGGCATGACCGTGACCGAGGTCAAGGGTTTTGGCCGGCAGAAAGGCCACACCGAGCTTTACCGCGGCGCTGAGTACGTCGTGGATTTCCTGCCGAAGGTGAAGCTCGAGATGGTGGTGAAGGAAGATCAATTGGAACGCTGCATCGAGGCGATCAGCAATGCCGCGCGTACCGGAAAGATCGGCGACGGCAAGATCTTCATCTACCCGGTCGAGCAGGTGATTCGCATCCGAACCGGCGAGACTGGCCCGGAAGCAATATAAAATCAGATACAAGGTTCAAGATACAAGTAAACCAGTATTCGGTCGGTAGCTGTGGGCCGGCAAGCTGTTGCCTTCACTTGTATCTTGAACCTTGTATCTTGTACCTGGCTTTAGGTTATCTGTCCTTCGAGGCCTCAAGTTTCTTCAGGTAGTGGCTGGCCGGAAAATTCTTCTCCAATACCCGGCGCGTGTCGCGCATGAGGTCCAGCAGGCCCATCTCCCGGTAGGCCAGGGCCTGCAGGCCGAGCGCCTCTTCCACGGCCGGGGTTCGCTGGTAATTCTCGATCACGTTCTTGGTGCGGTTCACGGTCGCGACGTACGCCCCGCGCGAGAAATAATAGTTGGCGGCATGCAGTTCGCTCATTGCCATGGCGTTTTGCAGGCTGACCAGACGTTTGCGGCTGTCATCGGCGTACTTGCTGTCGGGAAAGCGCTGCGCAACTTCCCTGAACGCTTCATGTGCCTCACGCAGGGCCTTGGGGTCACGCTTGGAGGGATCGCCGGCACCGAAGATTTTTTCAAGCGAGCTGCGCTCTTCATCGAAGCTCGCCAGCCCCTTGAGGTAATACGCATAGTCCACGTGTGGATGCGTGGGGTGGGTGCGGAGAAAGCGGTTGGCGGCGGCAATGGCCGAGGCCATCTCGTCACTTTTGTAATAGGCGTAGGCAATTTCCAGCATCGCCTGTTCGGCGTAGGGTCCGTATGGATAACGCGCCTCAAGCTTTTCGAAATATTGGATGGCGGTGGTGTACTCCTTGTTTGCCAATGCGGTCTTGCCTTCGGAATAATGGCGCTGCGCCGACCAGCCCTTGGTCGGGTCTTCGTCCAGCGAGGCGCAGCCGGACAACACGAGAAGCAACAGAATCAGAATTGTAACCGGGAAATGCCGCATGCGAGGAGCTGACAAGGTGAGGATCGAGACAGTAAGCATACCCCGAATGCCGGACCGGGCGGAAGTGCGGTCGGGGCCGGATCAGATCGCCGGCCGGAAAACTGCTCCTGCGTATGTCCAGCGAAGGAAGCCTCATTCACTGACGGCTTCGCGCCCCGCACTCCCGCCATCCATGGCGGTCGGCGGAAAAACTGCTCCTGCGTTTTCCGCACTCCCGCCATCCATGGCGGTCGCGTGAACGCAACTGAAGAAAAGCTCGCGGTGGTGCTCCCGGCCGATGCCGCCGGCCTGCGCCTCGACCAGGCGCTGGCGCGGTTGCTGCCGCAGCATTCGCGCGCCAGCCTGCAACTCTGGATCCGGGCTGAGCGCGTGCAGGTGGAAGGAAAGGTGCCGCGCGCCAGTTACAAGGTGCGTGGCGGCGAGCGCGTCGAGATTCTAATTCCCCAAGCGCCGGCCGGCGACTGGGCGGCGCAGGCGATCCCGCTCGACATCGTCTACGAAGACGACGATCTGCTGGTCATCAACAAGCCTGCCGGCCTGGTGGTGCATCCCGGCGCCGGTAACCCGAAGGGCACGATGCTGAATGCGTTGCTGCACCATGCCCCGACGCTCAACAAACTGGCACGCGCCGGTATTGTGCACCGTCTCGACAAGGAGACCTCCGGCCTGCTGGTGGTCGCCAAGACCGAACCTGCGCGTCTCCACCTCATCGACCAGCTCAAGCGGCGCACACTCAAGCGCGAATATCTGGCATTGGTACAGGGTTTGTTGGTCGCCGGCGGTACCGTGGATGCGCCGATCGGCCGGCACACCCAGGTGCGCACGCGCATGGCAGTGAACGAAAGTGGCCGTCCGGCCGTCAGCCATTACCGCATCGAGAAAAAATACCGCGCGCACACGCTGCTGCGCGTCAAGCTCGAATCCGGCCGCACCCACCAGATCCGCGTGCACATGGCACACCTCAAGCATCCGCTGGTGGGCGATCCGGTGTACGGCGGACGCCTGCACCTTCCCAAGGGCGCAAGCCCGGCGCTGATCGCGGCGTTGCAAGGCTTCAAGCGCCAGGCGCTGCACGCCGCGCGTCTCGGGCTGGTGCATCCGGTGAGCGGCAAGAACATGGAATGGGAAGCGCCGATGCCGGATGACATGCGGGCGTTGCTGAAGGTGTTGGAGAAGGATGCGAAGGGGTAATATCTTTCCCCTCTCCCTCTGGGAGAGGGGTTGGGGTGAGGGCGGTTGAATCGCCTGTGGCGATGCCTGAAAACATAATAGCGGCTTCCGCGCCGCAAGCAGGTCACTTTTTCTTGTTCGGCCAAGAAAAAGTAACCAAAAAGAAGGCCGCCCCGGAGCCGCCGATTCCTGTGCCGTGCAGGGATGCACAAATGCCGCGGAGCGCATGGATGCGCGAGAGCGGCCGCTTCTCGCCTCGTCCGGGCGCGAGCCGAACTCGCCGAACGCGTAAGTAAGTGACAAGACGAGCGAGCGTAGCGAGCAGGGCTTCTTTCTCGCGCCCGGCTCAGACACCGGCTCGCGAAACCTCCCGGTCGAGGCCGCGATGCTCGGCGGCGGCTACGGGTCCCAACTGCGAAAACCTGGGTTTGTCTACGATTCCATCGTATGTTACTTAAGGGAATATATTGCTCATCTACACAGTAAAATTCACTGTTAGTGAATATAGTTTGACTTTATAGAGCAATTAGGCATAATTCTATGCGGCTGGGCGTATCGCCCGGGTGCTCTTTAAAAATCTGCCTTCGTAATAACCAGGTCTGGCTATTCCGGCCCCTTAGTTTTGGGGCTGCCTACATGAACTAGTTATTTATTTATGTTCTAGGGGCGTTGTTACATGACATGCACATGGACGTCGTGTCCTAGGTCGCATGTATGTGTCATATCAGTTATCTGTGTTGTCCGACTGTCTGGGGTTATTGGTCTGTGGGGTCCGCTTCATTCCGTTCGACCTGGTTGTGTTGCCGACTGGCGCAATTTTGCGTCAAACGGAGCATTCGAAATGAAGGCAAAGTTATTAAAGGACTGTATTGCGAACTTGAAGTACATCAATGCTCGCATGCAGATGCACAATGAAGTTGACCCTAGCGTTGTATCTGAGATCGAAGCCGTCATACGGCGGCTAGAATTTTACGAAGAGACTGTAGGTGATGAGGTTGTTGTGGATGAGCGACTTGTAAATGATGTTTTAAACGTCATTGGCAAGGTAGCAGTTACACTGACAACGCTAACCAAGGTCATTGGTAAATTCTTCGAATGACGCAGCAGACCAACTAATCCTCCAAATAGGTTGACCACTTGTTACCATGAATCTAGGTCGCGCCATCAAGTTATGCAGAAACCAGAAAAATTTGAAGCAGCATGAACTTGCTTCAAAAGCAGGACTTTCTGTTTCTTATCTTTCAATGTTGGAACAAAACAAACGAGACCCGTCACTATCAACTGTAAAAGGGCTAGCCGTTGCATTAGGGGTTCCATTTAGCGTCTTTATGTTTCTTGCCGCAGACAAGGATGAGGTGTCTGGACTTGATCCAGATCTTGCCGAAAAACTAGCCTTCACTGCACTCTCTTTCCTACATGAAGAAAACGGGGAACAACAAGCCTTGTTATGATTTTGCGCCAATTTTGGATCTTGCGACGCTGTCACAGGTTCTTGGCTTCGATGAAGGCAGATTATCAGTATTAGCCAATCGCGCAAATAACCTATACCGACTCGCAAAGCGAGAGCTGAAGTCAGATGGTACTTATCGCGAAACGTTCGATGCGAGAGAGCCGCTGAAAGCCATTCAAGGCCGCATCAAAACCCGGTTACTTGGTAAAGTAAATTTCCCAACATATCTTCAAGGAGGAATAAGAGACACCGCTAGCCCTAGAAGTATTTATACAGATGCAGCGATGCATGTAAATGCGAAAATTGTTATTAAATTAGATGTTACGAATTTTTACCCCTCAGTAAGTGGCGAGATTGTATACAGGGTTTGGCGAAAATTCTTTCGCTTCTCTCATGATGTTGCACAATGCCTTACAAAATTGACAACAAAAAACGGTGCTCTCGTTCAAGGTGCAAGAACGAGCACGCATATCGCAAATCTAATTCTCTGGCAAAATGAGCCGAGCATATATGAAAGATTTTCCCGGAAAGGTCTGTATTACAGCAGGTACATTGATGACATTACGATATCATCGCGGACGCATTTGAGTTCCAGTACAACTGGGCAGACAATCGCGTCAGTGCGCAATATGTTGGCAGACTATCAACTTGTTGTTAAGCGCCGGAAACAAACAATAACCACTAGTGGGAACCCATTGCTGGTGCACAATCTGGTTGTAAACAAGAAAGTTAACTTTACGCAAGAAAAGAGATCCACGATACGGAATGAGGTTTATCGTTGTGAACAAGCGGCGATCAAGGATAGGACGAGTGATGAGTATCGAAAAATATATCGTAGCGTTACAAGTAAGGTTGGGCAGCTACTAATATCCCAACATAATACTTGACGACGGCATCTTTCCGTGCGAACCTATGTCGCATGAAGAAGGAAGATTTCCGGACCATCGGGAACGAAGCGCGTGCGGTCATCCGGCGCCGCGCCGTGGCGCTGGTTGTGTCGCGCGGACAGAGCCGCCAGGAGGCCGCAGACATCCTGGGCGTGTCGCGGCAGACGGTGAGCGGTTGGCTGCAACGGTATGAACCTATAAACGGCAGTTGAACCTACCAACTGATAAACTATAGCGAGGCAGCAAGCGGGGTTACGACGCATTTCCAGGCAAGGGAGGACTCACCCCATGGGTGAAGCAAAACGCAAGGCATTGATCGGTTCACGGCGGTCGATTGCACTCGATACGTTTGGTGGCCGGATCCACGTGGAATGGGATCCAGCCGCCGCCGTGACCCCGCTCGGGCAACTGCCATTCTTCATCGAGTTTCTCAAAGTGAGCGGCCTGTTCGATGCTTGGGTGACCGACTGTCCGCTGACCTACACCAGCAACAATGCTTCCGATAAACGCGCGGTTCTGGCCACCTTCCTGTTATCGATTCTCGCCGGACATCACCGCTATGCCCATATCACGGCAATTCGCCATGACGGCATCCACCCCGAGCTTTTGGGTGTAGAGAAGCTCGTCTCGGAAGATGCCGCACGACGCGCGCTCGCGTTGATGGATGCGTCGGCGGCCGTCGCGTGGCTCGACCGGCATCTGGCGAAGACCACCCAGCCCTTGCTGGCCACACCGTGGATTCTCGATCTGGACGCCACGGTGAAGTGCCTGTACGGCAAGCAGGAAGGCGCGGTAGTGGGTTACAACCCGAAGAAGCCAGGGCGACCTTCGCACAGTTATCACAGCGCGTTGATGGCGGACACGCGGCTGGCGTTGGCGGTGGAAGTGATGCCGGGCAACGAGAGTGCGCCGCTGCACAGCATGCCCGGGATATGGGCCTGGCTGGATGCATTGCCCAAATCGGAACGTCCCACCCTGCTGCGTGGCGACATCGCCTACGGCAGCGAGGCGGTGCTGCGTGAGGCCGAAGCCCGCGACCAGCCTTATCTCACCAAGCTGCGCCTGACGAAGAACGTGAAGGCGCTCATCAAGAAGCTGTTCCGCTCCCATCGCTGGGAAGAGGCAGGCCAAGGCTGGGAAGGTTTGGAGGACACGTTGACACTCGCCGGCTGGAGCCGGGCACGGCGCGTGGTGGTGCTGCGCAGGAAGCTCACGGGCGAGATGTTGATCACCGGGAAAGAGGATCGCCAGGATGAGTTCGCCTTCATTGAAGGCGATGTGCCCACCGCACGCTACGAGTATGCCGTGCTGGTCACCTCAGCCCCGTACGAGATACTCACCCTCGCCCAGCTCTATCGCGACCGGGCCGATGCCGAGAACAATTTCGACGAACTGAAGAATCAATGGGGCTGGGGCGGTTTCACCACCCAAGACCTCGCGCGCTGCCGGATCATGGCGCGCATGGTGGCCCTGGTTTACAACTGGTGGACGCTGTTCGTCAGGCTCGCCCACCCGCACAAACACTTCGAGGCGATCTCCAGTCGGCCGCTGTTGCTGCATGGCGTGGCTACGCAAACCAAACACGCCGGACAAACACGGCTGACCATCACCAGTACCCACGCCAAGCAGGCGCTCATACAAGCCGTTCTGACAAACCTGGCGGACTTCTTGAGCTTGTTGAAAGCCACTGCGGAGCAGTGGACGGATGCGCAGCGCCTGCGCGCGATCCTCACGCGCGCGTTCGCCAAATTCATGCTCGCTACCGCAGGGCCGCCTGCTTTGCCGGCCTTACAAACTGTTGCTACCTGACGGGTTGACTGCCGTTTTTAGGATTAAAGACTTGACCCCTATGCTTTCATTAGTGGCAAAAGGCAAGACTTGACCCCTATGTTGTGTTGTGACCCCAGCGTCTTAGGGTCAGGTCTTGGTTGCGGCTGGGCAATGCTGCCAATTCTAACGGGTGGAAATCCCGTCCCGGTAACCGCTAGCCACGGGTCGGGTATCGAGCCTTGCAGGCGCGCTGGCAACAACGCGCTTGATGCGTAGGCACGAAAGCAGGCGAGGAGCAATGGTAACGGATAACGCCGACCGTGAAGGTGTTGAGTCCCGCAATGACCGCGTTGGAAAGGGCCGATGGTTTCAAGACGCCAGCAGGCAACAGTGTGACCGGTGCCAAGGCAAGCCGGCCACGCCCACCCGGGATCGAAGGCCGCACCGAGCCTGACAACGAGAATAGGCAGTAACCCAGGAGATCCCACCGCTGGCGCGCAAGCGCACTCCCCGACAAGCCTGAACAGCGAGGACGGAAGCAGAAGGGGTGGGAAGTCGGAGGCGCCCATAATAGCGATGAACGCGGGTAATGCCGCGGGAGCCAAGGGGCGCCAGTTTGAGACAACGAACAGGGGACACATGCCCCGACACCGAGCGGACTCTGCGCATGGACACACAACTTGTTCGTTTCACACAGTGGGCAACCCCAAACCACTGTGGATGACTCAAGCTGGGAGCCGGATGGTGTAACGCACCCAGTCCGGTTCTGCGAGGGCGGCGGGGCGTACCGGGTGACCGGGATTCCCGCTGCTACTCTCCCCTTTTGCC
>DATEYP010000070.1:0-18805 GCA_035256085.1 Acidiferrobacterales bacterium | reverse complement strand
TGGAGCGGTGTGCGCGCCAGTGCCACAGATCGAGAAAATAGCCGGCCTTGCGCTGCGCCTGCAACTGCGCCTCCGGCACCACCGACTTCCAGTCGGCCACGTTGCTGCGCGTCTCGGGCAGGTGTTTGCCGACCTCGACCTGCTTTTTCTTGCCGAGATAGGCATGCGCCTCCACCTCTTCCTTCTTGGCCTCGTTGGTGAAGAAGCGCATGCGGTCGCCGATGGTGATGTAGCCGCCGTACTTCTCGAACTCCGGCACCGCGCCGTCGTCCACCAGCATGGCCACGCGGTCCTCGTAGATGCCCTGCGGTTGCGGGCCGGGAACGCTCTTGCCGTAGCGCTCCCACTTGCCGTCCTGGAACTTCATCATGTCATGGTAGAGATGCGGCTCTTTCGCCGGCCAGCGGTAGCGGAAAAACATCTTGTCGCCGTTGTAGGCGGCCTTGACCTGCAACGGAATGGTGAGCGTCGCGGGGATGTAGATGTTGCGTTTCAGATCGTTCTTGACCACACCGGTCCCGTGAAACACCCAGGACAGGATCAGCGCCAGCACGAAAATCGCGATGCTCGCGTTAAGCAGGCGTTGTCTCATAGACCCTCCTCGCCGTTACAGGCTGATTGGTTGTTATTCTGGCTCTACGTGGCGTAACGTAGCTATTTGGCCGGACAATGTCTTGATCTGGATCAAATTGTCCGGTTGGTGAACATATCGAGTCGATGTTTCTCGGCCTAACCCAATGCAATTAACCTGGAAAATGCAGTCAGCCGCAGATGAACACAGATAAACGCGGATATTCAATGCGCTGCCGGTATTCGCCAGTCCATCAAAAGGGTGAATGACCTCGTTGCATCAATGACATGATTCATCTGCATTAATCTGCGTTCATCTGCGGCTAAAGCCTTTTTTTAGAATCAGCGTTTTGTCTGCCGGCGCATCTGGTCGATGGCGCGCAACAGCGCCATCTCCATTCTCAGCTCGGCCATCAGTTTGTCGTAATCCGCCGCCGCAGGCTTGGCGGCGATGGCTTGCTGCGTGCGCTCCATGGCAGTGCGCGCCGCCGCTTCATCGAGATCCCGGGTGCGCATCACGGTATCGGCCAACACCGTGACCATGTGCGGCTGCACCTCGACGAAACCGGACGATATAAAAAAAGTCTGTTCAACCTCGAACTCGTTGGCAAGACGCACCAGACCCGGTCGCAATCGCGTCAACAAGGGCGCATGTCTGGCCAGGACGCAGATTTCTCCGTCCTCGGCCGGCAACACTACCTTGGTCGCCGGACCGGAATAGATCAGCGCCTCGGCGCTGACGATATCAAGGTGGGTGGTTAGCGGCATCGAACTGGGAATTTATCCGAATTCCGGATCACGCAGAGGATCATGGTTCGGAGTGTTGAAGGGAATGGGGAGAATATACACAGGAACGGGAAGGCATTAAAGGCGGAGTGCTTTCCGGCAACCATGTGCTGCGGCCCCGCCGCGGTAGGCCGGTAATTCCTATTCACGCATGCGGATGCTAGAGTGCATCGGCACGATACGGCATCGAACCGGATCGCGATCTTGATTCAGCAAGACGCCCATACAGGACGCGACCGGTGCACGCATTACCGACGCGTCCATCGTTCTGAGCACATCAAACCGTGAGGTTGTTGCATGACAGCGAACCTATCCTTCCCGTCAGCGTGCGTTGCCATGCTTGTGCTTGGCGTACTTACCGTCACCGGTGGCTGCAAAGACCAGGACGTGCCGCGGACGCCATCCGGCGAGCCGATACCGTTCGACCATGTCGCCACGCTGCCCGGCGACCATCCGCCTGTTGCGGCGGATGCGGCACAAGCCCAGCGCAGCGCGAACCCGCCGGACCGTTCGCAGGCCGTCCTGCCCGCGCGCTCGATCAAGGTCACGGTCAAGCTCAGCCCGGCGCTCACCGGCAAGGCCGCGCCCGGGGATACCGTGTTCATATTCGCGCGCGCCGCGCAGGGTCCGAAAATGCCGCTCGCGATCGTTCGCAAACAGGCGAAGGAGTTACCCATCACCGTCACCCTCGATGACTCGATGGCCATGGTGCAGGACATGAAAATGTCCAGCTTCCCGCAACTGGTGATTGGCGCGCGGGTATCGAAAACCGGCGATGCCATTCCCAAACCCGGCGACCTGGAGGGTTACGCCCCGCCGCACAAAACCGGCGTGGCGATCGTCGTGATCGACTCGGTGGTCGGAGCCAACCCGATGCCCGCCGGCCGGCCGGCCGCGGCCGCGCCCGCCACCGGCTTCCAGCACGCGAAATCCGGTAACCCATTGCAACTCGATATTCCGGCTGAGGTGAAGGCGAAATGGAAGGCCGTCGAACTCTCCTATTCCGGGAAAAACTTCCCGCAACGCAAAGTGCATGTATCGATCGGCGGCGAAATGAACATAGATCAGTCCGGCCTGCTCGTGCACGTGGTCGCCTTTGTGCCGGCCTTCCAGAGCGATGCCGGCACGGTGACCAGCGCCTCAAACAGCCCGGATAACCCGGCGGTGCTGGTCCAGCTCAGGGACAAGGCGCGGGTGCTGAGCGAAGGCTGGGTGTTCCAGAAATATCCGGACTTCAATACATATCAGAGCGAGAAACTCAAGCTACAACTCCTGTCAGCGACCGCGACAGGCGGCTGACGCGGACGCTGCGCCGGCGTTGCCCGATTACGTGGTGATGCCGTAAACCGCGGCGATCACCACCAGCGGTAATACCCGGATACGCCGAAGAAATGCACCTTCTGGACCGGCTCCTGCAACAGCTGCGTGCCGTCCGTGTAGGTCCAGGTGCTCCAGGTCCAATCGTCGCTGGTCCAGCGCTGGTAGGCGTAATCGAACCGGATACCGGCGCTCTTCATGAGCGCATATTTGGCGGTCAGACGGATCGCGGTGACACGCGTTTCGATATCCGGGATGATCGGCGCGACGGCGCCCGGTGTGGTCGCCAGCTGTGAATATTCGTCGTTATAGACCGAATGTTGCAGATCGCCGCCAAGCTCCAGCTTGCTGGTGAGTTTGGCGCGCAGGCCAAGACCGCCGGCGTTGCCCAGGTTGCGCAGGCTCACCTGCCAGAACGGATCGGCCACGGTATTGGGGCAGACGCCCGCGCTGCTGGCGGCCTCGCAAGTGGCCTGGTCTATCTGGTTCTTGTTGCGCGAGGCCCAGGCCGTCATCTGCCAGTCCTCGGAGAACATAAAGGTCATGTCCAGGGCGTAGTTCTCGGCCGTGCCCTTGCGCGGGCCGAGATTCTCTGCGGTGCGGGCGGTGTAGTCGTCGCGTGCGGTGTCCGCCACCAGTTGTACGCTCAGCAGATCGACCGGCATCCAGTTGAGTGACAACCGCACCTTGTCGCGATCGCGATCGGCGTAGTGAATCGGCGCAATCAGGTTGCTGCCCATGGCCGCGGTCGTCAACAGGGTCGTCAGATAGTCCGAGCCATCGCGCTGGCTGCGGACCACGCCGAGGCTGCCCGTGAGGGTCTCGGAGATGGAGCGACGCAGCGCCAGACGATAGGACAACTCATTGGTCTCGGTCCGGGCGCTGACGACGCGCACCTCCGAGTAGTTACGCTCCTTCATATCGTAATCGATGCCACCCGTCATGCGCAGGGACATTGGTAGCGCGTAGGTTGCCTCCAGCTTGGCGTTGTTGGTCTTGATCGAGCGCGGTTCATTCTCGCCGGTGAAAGTCGTGCCTGTGGTGACGGAAAAATAATCCGCCACCGGCGTCTTGTCATCGCGATTCTCATGCCGCAGGTTGGCCAACACCGAGAGCTTCGACAAGGGACGCGCCGTGAAGCCTGCCTGCAGCAGGGTCGTGTCGACCTCGCCACCGAGATCGGTGCGGCCGGTGGCGGACGATGGAAGGATGAAGGTTTCGTGTTGCGTGGCGTGGGTATAGGCGGCCTTGAAGGTGGTACGCGCGGTTTCCGTGATGTTGTAGCCGCCGGCCACGAACAGCTGGTGCGCCTGATTGTCGGGCGGCAATGCCATCGGGGTGAAGCCCGCCAGGGTGGTGGGCGCGCCGACTTCGGTGATGTTCAAGGCATTGTCATGACTTTCGTACAACGTCCCGTAGTAACCGCCGGATAGCTGCAGCTTCTTGTCCGTATAACCCACGGTCGACTCCAGCATCCGGGTAGTCGAGTTGATGGGCTCCGGCGCAAACTGGAAACCGCCTGAGCCGGTGGTGCCACGCGCAAAGAGGCGCTCGCCGTTCTTTTCCTGTTGCTGGTAGCGCACCCGCACGTCAAGATTGCCGGTAAATGCCTTGTCGAGACCGAAGCCGAAAACATCGCGTGTCGTCTTCATCTCCACGGGAACGCCGGCCGTCGCGGTGGTGGGAACACTCAGGTTCGGCGTGCCGATTCCGGTCACGGCGGTGGTCGGGGTGAACGGCTCAAAACGGGGGATCTGGCTGTACTCCAGGAAATAACCCCAGTCGCCCTGGCGGCGGTGCTCGAACCGCAGGTCGCGGTTGTCGAGCCCGAGATTGCGCCCTTCGAGCAGAGTCCAGGTGCCGGTGTCGTCGTTGCGGATGGCGATGTCGATTTCCGCCAGACCGTAGGCGCCTTCTTCATGCATCCCGGTGTACTGGCCGAAGCGCAGGCTGTCGTCCGAGACATACCCGATCCCGGCACTGACCGTGCTCTCGGGTCTGCTGAGTTCGGTGACTTCGTCAGGCTCTGCCGCCAACGCCGTTACCGACAGGGCCAGCAACGCCATGGTCAGTGCACTCGGCCGAATCGTATTTCGAGGCTGTGTGTTCATGATCGTTCCCCCTATGTCAGTCTTAGCGACGGAAGGTGCGTTCGTTGCCAACATCAAACGGATTGTTGGTGCCATGGATGCTCGTATGGCAATTCAGGCAACCACGTGCCGCCAAATTCGCGCTGGTACTGGTACCGGCGAGATTTCCCAGATTGCCGCGATGGCTGGTCGGCTCGTGGCACTCCTGGCACAGGAACGGCGCGCGCACCTTGAGCAGATTGGGCTGCGTCGTACCGTGCGGATTGTGGCAGATGGAACAGTTCTCCTGCACCGGCTGGTGGGTGCGCACGAACGGTCCACGCTTCTCCATGTGGCACTGATAACAGGTGTCGTTGACGTTATCGCGTACCAACATCTTCTCGCCGGCGCTGCCATGCGGGTTGTGGCAATCGGAGCAGGACACCTTGCCTTCCTGGATCGGGTGCCGGGACATGCGGTTAATCTGCGCGCGCTGCTCCTTGTGACAGGTGAAGCACACCTCGCTCTGCGTGGCCTTGCTGCGCACTGCATCCCGGCCGACGTGCACATCGTGGCAGGAGGTGCAGGCAACGTCATTGGTTGCATGCGAACTCATCGACCAGTGAATGCGTTTGCCGCCCTGATGGCAGGTGAGGCAAGCCTGGTTGCGGGTTTCGATGGACGTTGTGGAACTCTTGCCGAACGCGCGGTCGACCTTCGGCCGTTCCTTTACGCCTTCCGGCTTGTTGATGTGCGCATCGCTGTCACCGTGGCAACTGGTGCAGGTCGGGGTGCGCTGGTCGGCGATCACGCCATGGCGGGTCTTGCCGATCGCGAGTACCGGGGCGTTGTCGCTCTCGTCGTGACAGCGTGTGCACTTGGCGTCACCTTTCAGCACGAGATCTTTGGGTGGCGCCTTGGCGGGTTCGGCTGCCGCACCTTCCACGGCAGGCGCCGGGCTGGTGGCCGGCTCCTCCGCCGCCTGGACCGCCCCGGCCGCGGCGATCACCAGCACCAGGGATTGGAGAAAGATCACCAGAATTCGATTCAAGTTTTTCATTGTGCATTCTCCCGATGACACCACATCACGCTAATTCCCGGCTTACGCCCGACCCATCCGTTGAAAGAACTGCTCCCTGCGTTTCCGGCACTTCCGCCATCCATGGCGGCCGTAGGTCGGCCTTCAGCCGACATGTCGGGCTTAAAATCCGACCTATTTCTTTACTATCAGCTCCTGCGGGCCCGGGCCTTCCGGCTCCGAGTGCGCAATGCCGAAGTGACAATCGATGCAGGTCAGGCCTTCGGCACGGCCCTTGGCGTGCCGGTTTCTGGCCTTCTCCGTCTGCAAGTCCTCGCTCATCTTCTTGTCGTTGTGGCAGTTGCGGCATTCCAGCGAGTCAGTTTTCTTCATGCGTGTCCATACTTTCTTCGCCATGTCATAACGGTGCTT
Organism: Acidiferrobacterales bacterium; assembly: GCA_035256085.1. Lineage (GTDB taxonomy): Bacteria > Pseudomonadota > Gammaproteobacteria > Acidiferrobacterales > UBA6901 > UBA6901. Next base: position 12,613 of record DATEYP010000070.1, on the reverse strand, counting down.
CTCGTACTTTTCCTTGGTGTCGATCACGCCGCTGACAAAGTGGCCCCACAGTTCGAAGGTCGCTTCCACCTTGCGCACCAGCATCGGACCCGGCTCGCGCGGCACATGACAGTCCGAGCAGATGGCGCGCACCCCGCTGCGGTTCTTGTCATGAATCGTGTCCTGATACTCGGCGTACGGATTGCTGCGCATCTCGTGACAACCGATGCAGAATCCCTCGGTGTTGGTCCAGGCCAGACCGTAGGCACCACCCGCCAGCAGCAACCCGGCGGCAATCAGACCGGCTACGGCCCCGCCCAGGATCAGCGTCGTAAACGCGCAGGTGGCGCAACGGTTCTGCAACGATTGCCAGGCCTGTTTGATCATTTTCGCTGCTCCTCATAATTGCTCATGGCAGCTGCTCAGCGCGACAGTATCCAGCGCACCACATTGCGCACTTCGGCTTCCTTCTTGGTCTTAAGGTTCGCATGCTCCTCTTCCTTGCCTTCCACCTTGACCTTGGGATTGGTGGTGAGGTGGATATAGAGTTTCTGCTCGGCATCGGCCTTGCCCTGGTTCTTCTTGGCGGTTTCCTTGTAGGCGGGACCGTCCTTTTTCTTGTCGAGCGCGTGGCACTTGCCGCAATTGCTTTTCTTCATCAGCGCCTGGGCGGCATCGGCGTCGACCTCGGCCAAGCTCACGCCCGCCCAGACAAACAGAAGCGAGCCAAACAGCAGTGCGGTCCTGGTGCTCATGCAATTCCTCCGGTACAGGTAGTGAAATAACGATCCCTCTGTTCTTTACCCGGCAACAAGAGGGAACGGATGGCGGTAAGCAATTTGTTGGCCGCTCGGCCGACACACACTAGTGACGAGAGGGCAGCAGAGAAGGCGTGCGGACGAGTGATTCGATATTTTCTTTTTGTGTATGTGGTTTTCATGACCCACCTTCTTATTATTCATTATGCTTGTTACCGGAACCCGGGTGCCGAACCTACCCCTCTTCCTGCGTTTTTCGTGGCTCGGCCTTGTTTTTAGTACGACTACATCATGGATCTCTTATCCAGCATTGGCGCGCAACAGTCATTGATGTAAATCAATTATCCAAAATCCCTCAGAGGGCCACGAACTCGCTGGTCAATCACCGAGCAAACGGCTCAACTTGGCCGCCTGCGCAAACGTACAGCTCGGCGACTAGAATGAGGAAAGAATCAACCATGAGCATCTCGCCATGAACGCCTGCGTATGCCAAGCCGATGACTGCCTGCTGTGCGAAGCCCAGCTCTACACCGGGCTGGATTCAGACCAGGTGTGCAAAATCCGCGGCCTGCTCAGCAAGCAGACGTTCGAGGCCCGCCAGGTGGTATTCCGCCAGGGCGATGCCAGTGACTGGCTCTACGTCATTCGCAGCGGACAGATCAAGCTCACGTCCTGCGATCCGGATGGCCGCGAACAGATCATCCGCATCGGCGTCGCCGGCCACATGGTGGGCTTCAACACCGTGGATGACCATCATCATGGTTACTCCGCGGAAACCCTGACGCCAGTACGGGTATGCACGATCCGTCACCGGGACATGCTGCGCATCCTGGAACAGAACCCGCGCGTCTCCCGGCATCTGGTCGACCTGCTGAATCAGGAGCTGGCGCAGGCCCATCTGCTGATTCGCGTGCTCGGCCAGAAGACCTCCGCCGAAAAGGTCGCACTGTTTCTGCTGTCTCTGGTTCCCGAGCCCGCTGATCAGGCCGCGATGCATGAACTGCCGCTGCCGCTGTCGCGGCGCGAGATCGCCGACATGCTGGGTTTGACGGTGGAGACGGTAAGCCGGTTGATGTCGGAACTGAAACGCGAACGGATCATCGAGGCGCCACGGGGGCACCTCCGCATCCTGAATCTCAAGGGCCTGCGTGCCTATGCGGGCACGCCTTTCGCCCAAAGGACAGGGCGCCTGACATGGATGCCGGCCTGAACTACGCTCAGTCTGCGCTTATTATTGAGGGCTCACCACGAACGGAGGTCTTAATCAGTTCTTCCTTAAGAGGTAGTTCACCCCAGCAGTGCCATCAACACGAAGCGATCCTGCTCACCTGACCACCAGTGTTCCATGATACACCTGCATCAGACACAGGTGGAGGCGCGTTCACCGGCATGCTTCGGCCCAATAGCGGGATCCACCGGCATGCCCATCGGCAGGTCGGCGCGCGCGCAAGGTCGTTGAACAGGCCCGCTTGGCACATCGGTTTATCTTGATCGCCCGCTTCGCTACACTGGGTCAATGGTATCCGACGAGACACTCCCGAGATGACCTGCAGTCAGCATGTGACAATCGCATTGCTGCTGACCGCGGCACTGTCGGGATGCGCCGCCATGCCGAAAGACGCGAGCATTATCCCGGTTGACTCCGACCCGCCGGGCGCCACGGTCTACGTACTGGACAAAGCGTATGGCACGACACCGCTCGCGCTGCGCCACCAGGATGTCTTTCCCGTGACCTATGACCCCGCCAAGCAGCACCTCTACGGAAGAATCGTTCTGAGAAAGGAAGGTTGCCAGGAGCACACGCAATCCGTGAGCACAAAGGTTTATGCGCGGGGAATGAGCATAAAGCTCGACTGCGGCTCCGCCGGCGCCGGACAACCGACCGCCCCACCGCCGACCACAGTTGAGAGCCGCCTGCACCAGTTAAAGGATCTGCGTGAACAGGGGCTGGTCACCGAAGAAGAGGCCAGGGAAATCCGCCAGCGCATCCTGAACGATCTCTAGCAGGTGCTGGAAGATCGGCTCTCGCTCTTACCCTGTCACAGGCGACTCCACGACCGGACACACAACCGTGTCGTGAATGCCGCACACAAAAACCGTCACCCGCCTGCGCGACCGCCCAGGCGAGTGACGGTTTGAAAAGCCCCAGGTCGGGCTTTTCACAAAACCTGCTAGAACCCGGCAAACAGCATGAACCCGGTTTCGTTGTCGCCGGTCGCCGGCCCGGCGCCGCTGTAGCGATTACCGCTTGCCCAGGTATTCCAGATCTGCAATTCCATGTTCTGCGCCAGCATCCAGGTCAGGCCGAGGGTGGCACGCTTGTCCTCGTTGGCGCTTGTCCCGCCGTTATCGCCGTTCAGGTAACCCACAAAGACCGTGGCTCGGTTCGGGATCACGCCCACCTCACCCACGACGGACCAAGCCTTCTGATCGTTTAGTTGGGCGTTGAAGAAATTGGCCGTGCCGACGGCGGGCGAACCGTCGGCCTTGCCCCAGGTGAGATAGAGGCCCGCGGGTATCCTGCCTATTGCTCCCTGCGCCTGGGCGTCCACGAACGAGGCCTTGGTGTCAACTTCTACGGCGATCCCCGTACCCGCTACCGAGCTGCCACTGAAATGCTGCACACCAATGGCCGTATCCCAACTGCCGATCGTCGGCATATAAGCGGCACGGAAATAATTGGCAAACTGTCCGTGGGCGATGCTGGTGTCGAAAGTGGGATGCCAAAGCGTGAAGTTGGCGAACCACTGGGGTGCCGAGGCGACAAAGGCGAAACCGGTGGCCGCCGAGGCCCCGGGGCGATCATCTCCCGAGGCGCCCCGGATGAATTGCTGGGCGGCGGTCGCGGTGCGATTCTCGGCGATGCGGATGAAACGCTGCGCACCGGTGTTGAGCAGCTCCATGCCGTAGGGCGCGCCACCGGCGTCCGTCAGGAACGGCACCACGCCCAGGTTCACGCCACTGGCCTTATTGTTGTAATGGATGCGAAAGGAGTTATAGCTGGTCACCGAATCGATCAGCGACGCCTCGACCAGAAAGCCCACGTTCTCGCCGGCGCGGCCACCGATGAGCAGCGCCGCCTCGTCCGGGAACTGGATGTCGCCGGTATTGGTAGCACTTGTCGGATCCGCACCGTTGGTCCGCAGGTAGCGCATTTTGGTGACCAGCCCGATATTGAGATTTACCGGGATCGACAGGTTCTCACCCTCGATCGTCTCCTGCTTGCCCTTCAGCGTGTAGGCCTCTTGCTTATAGGCGCGACCGAAGGCATTCAGGGCGGGGAAATGCTGAAAGTGGCAGGTGTTACAGGCCATTCCGGTCTGGCGTGCGAACCCCGGGCTGGCCTGGACAACATGAACCTCGATCAAACTGCCCGCCAACAACATCGCTAATGCGAAATGCTTGAGCATTCTCATGGGGACCTCCGCCTTTATGCTTGCTGCGAAATACACTGTAATCCGGAGTTCATTGGAAGCTTTGACATGGATCAAACCCGGCGAGAATTCGTTGGGCGCGCCTGCAACCACCGTGACATCGCCGGTCACCCCGGCGGACGTTGCTGCGACACGTGCCGGATCGCCTTGGGCAAGGCATCGACATGCTCGGTCAGAGCGGGGAGTCCACGCTCGGCCAGATTGACCGTGAAGAAACAGTTCCCACCGGCGATATCATTCGCCGGTTATGCATTCACTGGCTCCCTCCCTGGATGCCACTTCAATCCAACGAATCGAGTGTTGGGAGTTTGTTACACGATGGACAGTCTGCCCGCGAGTCGCCGTGCTCAGGGATGCGCGAGAGCGACCTCACCCAACCTTGCAGCAGCGGAATATAAATCGCAATCACAAGGTCGCCTCTACCGAGCCACCAGCGTGCCCCGATACATCTGCATCTGGCAGGTGAAGGCATATTCACCGGCCTTGCTCGGCGTGATGGTGAGCTCGACCGGCTGGCCGATGGGCAAGTCGGCGGCGATGCCGAGGTCGTCGAACAGCACCTTCTCGGCGCACGGGCTCGGGTCCTTGCGCAGGAAACGCAGCGTGACCGGCTGGCCGGCGCTGACTTCAATACGCGCCGGAGTGTACACGCCGCCTTCGACAATGACATCGATCACGCCGCTCGCGGCGCGTTGCGCCTTCGGCTTCGACAGCCAGAACCACCAGACGATGAGGCCAACCAATACCAGCCCCGCGACATTTTCCAAGGTTGTTGTCATCACCTACCTCCGTCGCGGAACGAAATCCCCCTCTCCCGCTTGCGGGAGACGACTGCAGGGACGCACGACTCCATGGATGGAGGAGGTACGAGCCCATGGATGGGCGAAGGTAGAACAATGCAGGAGCAATTGTCGAGAGCGGCGTCGGGAACAGCCGCCGAGGAGGTACGAGCCCATGGATGGGCGAGGTAGACCGCGCCGGGAGCTGGCGGTCGAGGGCAATGCCGGGAGCAATTGCCGAGGGATGGGGAGAGGGCCACCAACCCCGACATTATCATCAGCATGTCAGCCCAACGGTTCGACACTGTAACGCACCCACAGGCGGTGCTCGCCGCCGGCCGGGATTTGCACCAGGTCGTCGGCGGCATTGGTACTCTCGACACACACCATATTAAGGTGCCCATTGTCACCGAAGTCGCCCATTTTCACGGCCTTCTCAACCCCTGGATTCCACACCACGGTCGAACGGCTGCCGCGCTTGCTCACACGGATGCGGCGATTCAAACCGGGATCATCGATCAGCACGTCGGCGGTGGAATCGAGATAGATGCGATCGACCTCGCCATCGATGGTTACCGGGCCGGTCTGCTGTTTCTTCTTGCCGCCGTCCACCTTGTCGAGATACGGGCAGTTGCCGAGGCCGTGGATGGTGCAGCGGCGGATGTCACTCACTTCGAAGTAGGTGTGAAAGGCATCGCCGAGCGTGACCGCGGCGCTGCCGGTGTTGCGCGTAACCAGTTCGAGTTCGAGCGTGCGCCCGACAGTGACGATGTTGAGTGCCTCCGTGGCATGCGGCCATTGGGCGCGCGTCGCGTCGTCTTGCACAATACGGAAGGTCAGGCGCGTGGCGCCGTCGCGCAGCGTCTCGGTCTCGATCACCTCCCACATCACCGTACGCGCGAAGCCGTGCCCCGAAAACTTGGCCTCGGTGGCGTGCGGCCCGAACCACGGCCAGCAGATCGGCACGCCGCCGCGGATCGACTTGCCGGGCACGAACTTGGCGGCCTTCGACAGCCAGATGACCGGCTGCTGCTTGCGCGGCGCCCAGGTCATGACATGCGCGCCTTGCAGCGCGATCATGGCACTGGCATGTGCATTACTGACTTCCGCAACCGCCAGCCCGCCCGGACCGGGCGCGAAATCCAGTTGGCCGGGTATGGCGAAACGTTTGTTCAGGGCGGCGTAATCGGTGTTGCTCATCTGGTCTCCGTGAGAAGTTACGTGAGCCGCCTGAAGGCGGCGGATTTCCTTCTCCTTCCCCCTTCAAGGGGGAAGGTTGGGATGGGGGTGAAATGCGTCGGCTTATGCCCACCGTTCACGCTTCGACCCCCACCCTCGCCCTCCCCCTTCCAGGGGGAGGGAAATATTTTTTTGCGACCGTCGCACAGAGCCTGCCCCCGCGAAAGCGGGGGTCAAACCTCGGTGAGTCCCCCGGCGGAGCCAGGGATTTACCTTCGTGAATTAAAAGTGAAGGCTCGGCACCGCCCGCGGGCATGCGGCGTATGGGTAATCACGACATCCGTCCCGACGAACGCCGCAGCCGTCATCCTAATGTTCAACGGCGATTTTTTCCACGTGCCGGTTTATGCCTTTCCCGGTGACCGCGCCGTCCAGTCTGGCGACTGGCCTGCGCATCGAGGATCAGCGCTGTCTCGGCCTTGCTGTTTGCGCGCCCATTAAAGGAGTCGTAGTGATTTAAAATTAGGCAGCATAGTGAATTGCCTAAAAATAAATCACTACGACCCCTATTGACCCAGGAACAATGATTGAGCGACAAAAGAATGTCCCCGCTGAACCATCAAACCCGGAGTATCTCTTACCCCCCAATACGCCATTAACCACACCAAGAGAGAACCCGGCGTGACCGAAATGAATATGGCGATATGCGTTGCTGGAAATGTAGTTGTCGTTGCCCTTCAAGCCGCGCAAGTGTAATTGCGTGTATTTTGCGTAGTCCCTGAGCGTCAGGCTCAAATCCCCCGCCGGGGTAATCAAGTAGGGGAGCTTGTAGTCATGATCAGGCGGGAATGGCTCGACTTTGTCTTTAGCAATCATGTGGCCCCATGGTTGATCAACACCGATGCTGTTGGGCCAGCCAATATGGACTGACATGCCCAAGTCATCTGTCAATGTCCTCCTTGCAAGATCCTCATAGCTGAGGCCAGAAACTCTTTCGAGCATTGCGGATGCCATCGTGTAACTCGCATTGGAGTACAAGTGCTGAAACTTGCCATCCTTCTTTTCGGACGAGGGTGGTTGCGCGATCAGATACTTAACAAACTCCAATCTTTTGTCGCTGACCGATGGTTCATAGTCTGGAAAAGGGTCTGTCTCTGCGTTCGTATATGCCTTGATTCCCGCCTCGCTAAGAAACAGGTCTTCCAATGAAATATCGCTATATGCGGCATTTGCGTTAGCTTTTAGTTCCGGGAACACATCGAAGAATCTCGTTTGCCATGTGATCTTGTTCTGATCTATTAGTTTTGCCGAGATCACGGCAAGCACGGATTTCGAACAAGAACCAATGTGGAAATAGTCGTCGAGTGTGGCTTTGTTCGGTTTGTCAACTACTCGTACCCCCTGAATTTCTTGGAGATAAACCGTTTCCACGTTCATTACAGATACAGCAATCGCGGGAACTTTGAAGTTCTCTCTTGCTTTGCTCACGATTTCAGACAAATAAGCCTGCGATAATCGTGCATCTTGTGCATGCGCGTGTTGTAGTTGACTCATCAGCACTCCGGCTATCAAAAGGCGACCTTGTAATAATCCGGGTCAGAGAGTCATGGCACTACCTTAAGGAAAAAACCGCTGATTACGTCGTCATTCCGGCATAAGCCGGAATCCAGAGTTTGAAAAAAACATCGGCCGATTGGCCGATTCTGGATGCCAGCTTTCGCTGGCATGACGGCAATTCTGTCTGTGGAGGCCTTAAGGTAGTGCCATGACTCTCTGACCCACGTTTTCCGGAAACAATTGCTCTCTGTATCTCAGTAAAGCGGTTCGCGTTCTTCATATTCGGGTAATTTCTTCTGCGGCTAACGTTTCACTGTCCGAGTTGATGGCGTTGTTAGCCGTCTTAACCTTCAATGAAGTAGTCGCTGTCAATTTTCTTCGTTTCATACAATGTGACGGGTGTAACCCCAACATTATGGTCAATCATGAGTTGAGCTAGCTGCTCGCCGTCTATGAGCACGATCTTTGAATCGATTTTTGCTACAAAGTCCCCGGCTTCACGGCTGAAGTCGGAAGTGGTGATGAATACTCCTTTCTTCGCGCGGTGTCCTTGCAGGGCTCCTGCGAATTTCTGGATTTCAGGACGCCCGATCGTAGCCTGCCACCGCTTGGCTTGAATATAAATGACATCGAGGCCAAGGCGATCTTCGTTAATGATTCCGTCAATACCTTCATCGCCGCTACGGCCAATGGCTTTACCGGCTTCCTTTCGGGAGCCGCCATAGCCCATTTTCACCAGTACGTCGATTACGAGACGCTCGAAAAAAGAAGGGGAACATTCCCTTACGAATTTCAAAAGCTCAGCCGTGAGATCTTCACGCAGTTTCTGATACGCGGTTTCCAGAAGCTCGCCGGGTGTTTGAAGGGTTTCTGTTTCGGCGGTTTCTGTGGTTTCTTCCCGTTCTCGGTGTTTTGCTCTGAACTCTATGAACTCGGGAAATTGATCCAAATACTTCACATTGATTTCGGATGGATTCTTGGACAGAACTTCCTGACCGCGCTGGGTTATACGAAAATGCCCACGCCGCGTGGACTCCAACATAGCCGCCTTACTCAAATAAGACCGCGACCAGGCAACACGGTTATCGAATCTTGGTTGTTGCCCACTCGGCAACAGCTCATTCTTTTCTGCGTCCGTAAGCCCGAACTTTTCGGACAAACCCTCGATTGCTTCCCGGAGGGAATGTTCATTTCCGTCCGCAGCGAAACGGAGCAAAGGAAGCATGATTGACTGGTAATCAGGTATCGCCATGTGCGTTTCTTCTTTTGTTAACGGCTAACTATGAATTCGACGGAATAGTACGTAGTACTTCCCGCGATTCTTTCTATATGTAGTACGAAATACTATATGCAGTACTTCGTACTGCATATAGTACCGTGTCGACACCGATCCGCCATTTATCATCCCAATGGCCAGGCCGAGAGCGAGTTGGCGTAATAAGTCAATACATCGCGCGATTCGGGGTTCGGGCGGTAACGGCCGTTATCCTCGACCACCAGGTGCCGGAGCTTGAGCATGTTGAAGGCGGTGTCGATGGTATAAGCGCGGGTGCGCGACGGCATGACGACCACGGCGCCCTGCTGTTGCAGCGCATCGATGCGCCGGTACACGGCGGTCTTGAGATCGAACTCGCTCAAGCCATCAGGCGCGGCCAGGAACGCTTCCGCCACCAGCGGCACCGGCAGCACCGGGATCAGCCGGCCAACGTGCTGCATGAGCTCGTCGGCCAGCTTCTCCACCAGCGGGGCGCGCGTCTCGGGCGCCAGCGTGGAGGGATTCGCGCCCTGCTCCGCGCACCAGGCGCGTGCCGACAGCGGCGCGCCGAAATTCACGCTGGCATAGCCGAAGCGCAGCCAGCGGTTGCGGATCATGAGCCACAGGTTGCGGCCGATGAAGCCGAGCGTAGTGCGCAGCACGAACAGCTTCGAGCGGCGCGCGGCGTTCGGGTCGAGCCGCCGCACCAGCGAGCGGTCTTCGAGCGTGCGGTCGTAATTGAGCCCGACCGGCACGAATACGATGTCGCGCCCGCGCACGGGATCGAACCCGCGCAGCATGTAGTCGAGGATGCCGAGTTTCGGTTTTTGCAGCTTGCCGTCACGACTTAAGGACCCTTCCGGGAACACTGCCTGGCACACGCCTTCCCAGGTGGCCATGTTCACGTAGCGTTCCAGCACCCGGCGGTACAGCGGGTTCTTGGAATTGCGCCGCACGAAGTACGCGCCCATGGCGCGCACCAGCTGCTGCAACGGCCAGATGCGTGCCCATTCGCCGACCGCGTACGACAGCGCGGTCTGCTCGGCGGCCAGGAACGCCGCCAGCACGTAATCCATGTTGGAGCGATGGTTCATGACGAACACCACCGTCGCCTGCGGGTCGATCTTCGCCAGGCGTTCGTTGTCGGCAAAACCGACGCGCACCCGATAGAGCAAGCGGGCGAACGCCTCGGCCAGCCAGTAGCCGATGCGGAAATAGATGTAGGCGTTGAAGGCCGGAACGATTTCCTTCGCGTATTTCAACACCTCGGCCTGCGCCACGGCGCGCGGCATCTGTTGCTCCTGCGCGTAGGCCTGCATGGCCTCGATGACCTTGGGGTCGTAGACCAGGCGGTCGATCAGTACCTGGCGCTTGGTCAGCTGAAACGGACGGATACAGATATTAAGACGGGTATTGACCTCGTCGATCACGCGATTGATGCGGCGGCGCAGCAGCCAGCGCACGCCTGGCACCAGCACGCGCTCGGCCAGCGCCCAGGCGGCGAACGCCATGATCAGCAGGAACAGCCAGAGCGGTAATGCGACCGGAGTGTTCATGCCCTCCTCCCTGTTCTTGTTATGTCTTGTGCAGTGGGATGCCGGTCCACTATAGCGGAACTGCCAAGGCAGACAAGACCGTGCGCACAAGTTGGAGGCACATGCTGAGCAAGGCCCTGCCCTGCCCAACCCTACGTCACGATATATTCTTTATTGGAATACCCCAAGGAGATTTCTGTAGCCAGGCAAGAAAGTCCACGGAAGGCAATGGACGGCTCATGTAATACCCCTGTGCTGAATCGCAACCGAGTCCCTTGAGCTTGTCCCAGGCGGCCTGATCCTCAACGCCCTCGGCCACCACCTTGAGACCGAGATTGTGGCCGAGCTCGACGGTGGAGCGCACGATCACGGCGTCGTTGTGATTCGACGCCATGTCCTTCACAAAGGATTTGTCGATCTTGATTTTTGCCACCAGCAGTTCCCTCAGATACGCCATGGAGGAGTACCCGGTCCCGAAATCGTCGATGGCAATCTGGAAGCCCAGGGCGCTGAGCTTGCGGATGCACCCAACGGCCCGCACCGGTTCGGACATCACCGCCGTTTCCGTAATCTCAAGCTCGATTTGCGAGATGGGCACATCGAAATCTTCCAGAATTTTCGCCATCTGGTCCGGGAACTCCGGATCTTGGATGCTGATGGCCGAGACATTGATCGACATCGCGAGCGAAATCCCCGCCCGGTACCATGCTTCACATTGGCGCAAGGCCGTCTTCAATACCCATTTGGTCAGCGGCTTGATCAGGCCGGTTTGCTCGGCCAATGGAATGAATGTGTCCGGCGCCATCAATCCATGAACTGGGTGCTGCCAGCGCACCAGCGCTTCCACGCCGCTCACCTGCGCAGCGCTGAAGTCGATCTTCGGCTGGAAGTGCAGCACCAATTCATTGTTGGCAATTGCCTGACGCAACTCGCTTTGCAGCGCCATGCGATCTTCGGCACCATGACCCAGGTCGTCGCTATACACCCGGTATCCGCTTTGCGCCTGTTTGGCGGTATACATGGCGGCGTCGGCCTGGCGCAGCAGCATATCCGGGTCATCGCCATGTTGCGGAAAAAGCACAATACCGATGCTGGCGCCGATTTCCAGATTGCGTCCGGCGATCATGAAGGGTTTGCCGATCGCCTTCAGAATCTTCTTTGCAACCGCGATGGCACCCTCCTGGCCGCTGACCGTCGCCAGAAGAATGGTGAACTCGTCGCCTCCCATGCGCGCCACCGTGTCGGATTCACGCAGGCAACCGCGGGCGCAGGCCGCCACGTGTTGCAGCACCCGGTCGCCGATGTGGTGCCCGAGCGTATCGTTGATCTCCTTGAACCGGTCAAGGTCCATGGCAAACAAACCGAACGCGCGCTTTTCACGGCGCGCAATCAGCGCCGTTTGCTGCAGTCGGTCGGAAAATAGCACTCGATTCGGCAGGTTGGTCAGGTTGTCGAACATCGCCTGATGCTGCAGTAAATCGGCCTGCTTGTTGGCGTTGCGGATAACCACAAAGGCGATGCCCAAACCCAGCCCTGCGGCGGAACCGCCCAGAACCAGCATGAGCAGGCGCGTGCGCTCGTAGGCGTCCTTCGCTTTCGCCACGGCATTCCCGGTTTCCTGTTTCTGCAGTTCCAGCAGCCGGTTGAGCTCCAGCGCGATAGATTTCTGTGCAGTCACGACCTCGGTTTCGATCAACTTGCGCGCTTCGGCGGTCTTCCCGTCCATGGCCAGATCCACCGCCCGAACGACAGACGGTTGCGTTTTGATGGTCAGGGCACGGATACGGGCCTGCACTTCTTTTTCTTCGGGGCCCAGTAACATGCCCTCAAGGGCGGTGCGCGCCGTGGAAAAGGCCACGCCTTGATCATTAAAATTCAGGTATTCCTCGTTTTGCGCGAAGGGATCTTTCAGCAGTGAAACCAGGTGCGTGATAATGGTCCGCTCACGCAAGGCGTCTTTCATGACATGCACCAGATCGGTCTTCACGTTGTTGTTCGTGACGATCTTCTCCATGTGCCGGTTGATCTCGGCGATCCGCAGCAAGCCAACCAGGGTCAGCGAGACCATCAATAAAACGATGAGTGCAAACCCCATGATGACGCTAAGGTTCAGGGAGATTTGTGGCGTGATTTTCAT
>DATEYP010000069.1:0-26844 GCA_035256085.1 Acidiferrobacterales bacterium | reverse complement strand
CACACCGGGAAACCAAAAAGGCGCCGGGTCGCGGCGCCTTTTGTGGAACTCGGGCGAACGGCTGCACCGTTACTTTTTCACGCCCATGCCGTACTTCTGGCGGAATTTGTCGACACGGCCGCCGCTGTCCACGACCTTCTGTTTGCCGGTAAAGAACGGGTGGCACAGCGAGCACACTTCGATGCCCAAATCTTTGCCCAGGGTGGAGCGGGTGACGAAACTGTTGCCACAGGCGCAGGTCACTTTGACTTCTTTATACTCGGGATGGATGCCGTCTTTCATGTTAAACGCCTCAATTCATGCCCCGATTGCCGACCGGGAGCGGAAAGGCCGGGGATGTTACGGAAAACCCAGGCCGGACGCAAGTTTTGCCCAGAAAACAGGGAGTTTATGCAGAATTCAGTTGATTTCCGGTTTTCTACTAGCCGTGCAGGGTGGCTGTCTGCCTGTTTCAACGCTTCATTGAATCGAAGAACTCGGCATTGCTCTTGGTGGCACGGATCTTGTCGAGCAGGAACTCGGAGGCTTCCATTTCGTCCATCTGGTGCAGGAGCTTGCGCAGGATCCAGATCTTCTGCATGTCTTCCGGGTTGAGCAGCAGTTCCTCGCGGCGCGTGCCGGAGCGGTTGATGTTGATGGACGGGTAGCTGCGCTTTTCGGCCAGGCGGCGGTCGAGGTGGATTTCGGCATTGCCGGTACCCTTGAACTCCTCGTAGATCACGTCGTCCATTTTCGAGCCGGTGTCGATGAGCGCGGTGGCCAGGATGGTGAGGCTGCCGCCTTCCTCGATGTTGCGCGCCGCGCCGAAAAAGCGCTTCGGGCGCTGCAGGGCGTTGGCGTCCACGCCGCCGGTCAGTACCTTGCCGGAGGCCGGCACCACCGTGTTGTAGGCGCGCGCCAGGCGGGTGATGGAGTCGAGCAGGATCACGACATCCTTCTTGTGCTCGACCAGGCGCTTGGCCTTCTCGATCACCATTTCCGCGACCTGTACGTGACGGGTGGCCGGTTCGTCGAAGGTCGAGGACACGACCTCGCCGCGCACCGAGCGCTGCATTTCGGTTACTTCTTCCGGGCGTTCGTCGATCAGCAGCACGATCAGCGACACTTCCGGGTAATTGCTGGTAATGGCGTGCGCGACATTCTGCAGCATCACGGTCTTGCCGGCCTTGGGCGGCGAGACGATCAGGCCGCGCTGGCCGAGGCCGATGGGCGAGATCAGGTCGATGACGCGCGAGGTGAGGTTCTCGCTGGAGGCATTGTCGCGTTCAAGGCGCAGGCGTTTGTTCGGGTGCAGCGGCGTCAGGTTCTCGAACAGAACCTTGTTCTTGGCGTCTTCGGGCGCGCCGAAATTGATGGTGTCGACCTTGAGCAGGGCGAAATAGCGCTCCGATTCCTTCGGCGGGCGGATGGTGCCGGTGACGGTGTCGCCGGTGCGCAGGTTGAAGCGGCGGATCTGCGAGGGCGACACGTAGATGTCGTCCGGACCGGCCAGGTAGGAGCAGTCGGCGGAGCGTAGGAAGCCGAAACCGTCCTGCAGGATTTCGACCACGCCCTCGCCCATGATGTCCTCGCCCTTGCGCGCCTGGGCCTTGAGCAGGGCGAAAATCAGGTCCTGCTTGCGCATGCGACTGCCGCCTTCGAGCTCCATGCTGGCGGCCATTTCGACGAGTTCCGTGGGTGTCTTGCGTTTTAGTTCGGTGAGGTTCATGGCGGTAAGTGAGTGAGAGTGCGGCGCCGTGCGGGAACACGTGCCTGCCCCGGGGGCCGGGACGGATGCAGCGAAAGGATGGTTTGGGTTGTTACGACAGGATTTATTGTTACTGCTCGCGAACAAACATAGCACCGCTTCCGCCCGGCGTCCAGCCGGAAAATACCGGGCGGGAGGTGTCTTTTACAGGTTACCGTCGATGAAGGCGGCCAGCTGTGACTTGGAAACAGCGCCGACCTTGGTGGCCTCGACTTGCCCGTTCTTGAACAGCAACAGGGTCGGGATACCACGAATACCGTACTTGGGCGGGGTGGCCGGGTTTTCGTCGATATTGAGCTTGGCAATCTTGAGCTTGGCGCCGTATTCCCCGGAAATTTCCTCGAGCACCGGCCCGATCATCTTGCAGGGGCCACACCACTCTGCCCAGAAATCCACCAGTACTGGCCCTGTCGACTTGAGAACTTCCTGCTCGAATGATGCATCCGTTACATGGTTAATACCGCTACTCATGATCGCGTATCTCCGCGTGGTCTGGTGGGCCTGGGTCGTCGTTGAGGCGAACCGATGCAGGTTATTTGAGCGGAATCGTCTCGGTAATGCAAGGGCGGTTGCCTGAAATCCCCGTGTCTATGCGGATTTCCATGCCAATTGCGGTTAATTTCTGTTATCCTGCCCGCAACGCAATGACCGATACCCATTTATCCGATAAGGCCTTCGCCGATCTGGGCCTGCCCGAATCCCTGCTGGCCGGTGTGCGCGAGGCCGGATTCGAACGTTGCACGCCTATCCAGGCCGGCACCCTGCCGATCGCCCTGGCCGGGCGGGACGTGGCCGGTCAGGCCCAGACCGGTACCGGCAAGACTGCGGCCTTTCTGCTGGCCGCCTTTGCCCATCTGCTGTCCCATCCGCCCCGCCCCGACCGCAAGCTCACCAGCCCGCGCTCCATCATGCTGGCACCGACCCGCGAACTGGCCATCCAGATCCACAAGGACGCCGTGGCGCTCGGCAAGCACACCGGCTTCAAGCTCGGCCTGGTCTATGGCGGCACCGGCTACGACAGCCAGCGCAAGATGCTGGAAGACGGGGTGGATATCCTGATCGGCACCCCCGGGCGCATCATCGATTACTTCAAGCAGCATATTTTCGACCTCAAGGGCGTGCAGGTCATGGTGCTGGACGAGGCCGACCGCATGTTCGACCTCGGTTTCATCAAGGACATCCGCTTCCTGCTCAACCGCATGCCGCCCCCGGCCGAACGCCTCGGCATGCTGTTCTCGGCGACGCTCTCGTACCGCGTGATCGAGCTCGCCTACGAGCACATGAACACCCCGGAGCTCGTCAAAATCGAGTCCGAGAAGGTCACCGCCGATCGCGTCACCCAGGTTCTGTACCACACCGCCAACGACGAGAAGCTGCCGCTGCTGGTCGGGTTGCTGCGTCACATGGACCCGCACCGCTCGCTGGTGTTCACCAACACCAAGGGTGCGGCCGAGCGCGTGCGCGCCTGGCTGCGGTCCAATGGTTTCAACGCCGAGGTGATCTCGGGCGATGTGCCGCAGAACAAGCGCGAGCGCCTGTTGCAGGATTTCCAGTCCGGCGAGCTGCCGATCCTGGTGGCGACCGACGTCGCGGCACGCGGTCTGCACATCCCGGACGTGTCGCACGTGTTCAACTACGACCTGCCGCAGGATGCCGAGGACTACGTGCACCGCATCGGCCGCACGGCGCGCGCCGGCGCCTCCGGCGACGCCGTGGGTTTTGCCTGTGAAGAATATTCGTTTTCCGTGATTGAGATCGAACAATTCATCGGCTTCAAGATTCCGGTGGCGCGCATCACCCAGGAGCTGTTGCCCGTACTCACGCCGCCGCCGCGCGGCGAGATACGGGAACGGGCACGTGCACACGAGCAGGCGCGTACCGGCGGCCGTGGACGGCGCGATGAGCGTGGTGGCCGCGGGCAACGTGGAGCACGTCCACCGCAGCGTGGCCGGCAGGATTCGCGTCCGTCCGCCCCGGCGCCGAAACCACATGCGATTGCCGAAACAAAACCGGTCACAGCACCGCCGCGCGCCGCGCGCGCGCCCGCCGCGGCACCGGCGCATTCCCAGCCAGCCACGGAACAGCCCAGGACCGGGCGGCCGCATGCCAATATCCGGCGGCGCAAAACCGAAACCCCGGTGATCGGCTGACACGCGAGTTGCTGTCCAGGCCGGCTGTACGGCACGCCCCGCTGTTCCGTACCCACGGCACTTGTGTATCCTGCGCATCAGCCGTACTCGCTGCGTCTTGCGCGCACGGCGCTCTCTACCCCCGTACACCGGAGGACACCGCATGGCCCGCATGATTTTCTCCGACGGCAAGGAAAACACCGATTTCAGTTTTATCCAGGCGCGCCTCGGTAAACTTGGCATCGCCTTGAAGCGCTGGCCCGCGCCGGAAAACAGTCGTGCGCAGGCACTGCTTGACCAGCAGGCGCTGAGCGATGCCGAGAAAGAAGAACTGCTCAAGAGCGTCGATAACCGCTTCGAGGAACTGAAGCGCGACAAGGGTTACGCCACGCGCGACATGGTGGTGATCCATGAAGCCGTCCCGGGACTCAACGACATGCTCGCCAAGTTCGACAAGATCCACCTGCACACCGACGACGAGGTGCGTTACATCCTCGCGGGCAAGGGCTACTTCGGATTCGTCGAGCCGGACGGCAATCAGTTTCTGCTGGAAGTCGCGGCCGGTGACTATATCAATGTGCCGGCCAACACCGAACACTGGTTCGAGATGAAGGGCAGCAAGCGCATCAAGGCGGTGCGCTATTTCATCGACACCAAGGGCTGGACGCCGGTGTATACCCAGCGTGCCATGTTGTTCGGCTGATTCGTAAACTTTACCATGCCGACCGCAAAGCGCGCGTCGTTCTTGGTCAGTCGTCTCAAAACAGCTTGCCTTTGTTGTTCGTAGGGTGCGCCCTGCGCACCAAACCGCCTCCCATCGAAACCAACGGTGCGCAGGGCGCACCCTACGTCACTGATTCTTCGAAGCGAGCGATTTGTCTTGGTGCGGGTGTTTGCGACGCGTTCAGGATTCTTCCGGTGGCGGCGCCACCTTCAATATTTCCTCGATCGTCGTCAATCCCGCGGCCACCTTGCGCGCACCGCTCAGCCGCAGCGGCTGCATACCGTCCTTGAGGGACTGGGCACGCAGTGCTGCCACATCGCACTCCGGGTGGATTTGCTTGCGCAGGGCGGGCGTGACGGTCAGCATCTCGTAGATGCCAATGCGCCCGTAATAACCGGTATTGCGGCATTCGAGACAGCCCTTGGGGAGAAACGCCGAGGCAGGTTTGGGAACATTCCAGGGTAGCGTCAAGCGGCGCCAGGCCTCGTTGTCGAGTTCGCCGGGCTGTTTGCAGTGCGGGCAGAGCATGCGCACCAGGCGTTGCGCCAGGATTCCCAACAAGGTCGCATTGATGAGGTAGGCCGGGGTGCCGAGTTCCAGCAAGCGGGTGATGGCGGACGGGGCGTCATTTGTGTGCAGGGTCGAAAACACCAAATGGCCGGTGAGCGACGCCTGCACCGCCATTTCCGCGGTTTCGAGATCGCGGATTTCGCCGATCATGATGATGTCCGGATCCTGGCGCAGCAGCGCACGCACGCCGCTCGCGAACGTCAGGTCGATGTTGTACTGCACCTGCATCTGGTTGAAGCTCGGCTCGATCATCTCGATCGGATCCTCGATGGTGCAGAGGTTTACCTCGGGCCGCGCCAGTTGTTTGAGGGTCGAATAGAGGGTGGTCGTCTTGCCGGAACCGGTCGGGCCCGTGACCAGCACGATGCCATGCGGCTGCGTCACCAGCGACCGCCAGACATTGATCTCCTGTGGGTTCAAACCCAGCTCCGTGAAGTTACGCAACAGCACGCTCGGATCGAAGATACGCATCACCATTTTTTCGCCGAGCGCGGTCGGGATGCTCGACAGGCGCAGCTCCACTTCGTCGCCGTTCGGTGTGCGGGTCTTGAGCCGGCCGTCCAGCGGCCGGCGTTTCTCGGCCACGTCCATGCGCCCGAGCGTCTTGATGCGCGCGATGATTGCACCCATCACCGGGGTGGGCACCTCGTAGACCTGGTGCAGCACGCCGTCGATGCGAAAGCGGATATCGCTCTGATCGCGACGCGGTTCCAGGTGGATGTCGCTGGCGCGCTGGTCGAAGGCGTATTGCAGCAACCAATCGACCACCTGCACCACGTGATGATCGTTGGAGTCGAGTTTGCCGCTGCGTCCAAGCTCGACCAGCTGTTCGAGGTTGGTGATGACGCTCGCCGGGGAGTCGGTGGCATCATCGAACGCACGCCGCACCGAGCGGCTCAGGGAATAGAACTGGTCGAGGTAGCGGCCGATGTCGACCGGATTGGCGAGCACGCGCACGATGCGTTTGCGCAGCACGCGCTCCAGCTCGTCCACCCAGTCGGTGATAAAAGGCTCGCTGGTGGCGAAGGTGATGGCCTCCGTGTTTATCGCAATCGGCAGTATTTTGCGGCGCGCGCAATAGGCGTACGAGACGGCGGCGGTGACCTGGGCCACGTCGATCTTGAGCGGGTCGATGCGTTCGTACGGCAATTCGCAACGGCCGGCCAGCCACAGGGTGAGTGCTTCGAGCGTCAGCAGCTTGTGCGGGCGGCGCGGGTCCTTCAGGTTTCTGTCCGCCAGAACCACAAGCGGGTGCACATCGACCGGCGTGGCGCGGGATTTTACAGCGTTAAGGTCGGCAGCCTCCTGCGCGGAGATCAACCGGTCGGCCACCAGCCATGACACGACCTCGGTCAGCGCAAGCCGGTGGCTGGCCGGCGTCGTGGTTTGGGGGCCCGGTTTCTTTCTTTCCATAACCAATGACTGGACTCGTTGTCGGTGCAGGGCAGTGCCACCAGTATAGCCCCGATGGGCGGTGGACGGCGCGGTCGCGGGCTTGCCAGCATTCTGTATACTGTGTTTCATGGCTCTTGGGCATGTAGCCGGAACAGATCAAAAAGACATGGTGAAAACGCTGAACGATCTGCCGCCGCGTGCCGCGCTGGTGGAAGTGGCGCGCGACTTCCACCAGCGCGGCTGGATGAGCGGCACTGCCGGGAATCTTTCCGTGCGCACGGACGACGACAACTTCTGGATCACGGCCAGCGGCCGGCCAAAGGGCAGGCTGGACGAAAGCGATTTTCTGCTGGTGCGCATCCAGGACGGCGAGACCGTCGAGCGCGCCGCGCCCGGCAACCAGCCCTCCGCCGAAACCGCCATTCACCGCGCGATTTATGCATTGTTCCCGGACGCGCGCGCCTGCCTGCACGGCCACAGCGTGGATGGCTGTTTGGTTTCCGGCCGCGCGCAACGCGCTGCCAAGGCGCTGCGCCTGCCGGCGATTGAAATGCTCAAGGGTTTCGATATCTGGCAGCAGAACCCGAAAGTGGATCTGCCGCTGTTCGAGAACACGCTCGATGTGGCCAAGATCGCCGCCGAGATCGGCAAGCGCCTGGGCAAGCGGCCACCGGCGCTCAGCGCACTCATGATTCGCGGCCACGGCGCCACGGTATGGGGGCGCGGATTACAGGAAGCCTACAATCGCTTCGAGTGCCTGGAATTCATTCTTGGCGTCGCGGCGCGTGCGCGCTGACCGGGATCGAAGAGGATAGCCGCATGCAGCGCCTGAAACGTATTCTCATCGCCATCGTCGCCATTTTGTTGTTGGTGCTGGGCATCGGCTACCTGCTGCCCGACGCCTGGCAGGTCGAGCGTTCGGTGGTGATCCGCGCGCCGGCGGCCTCCATTTTTCCGCATCTCAACAGCCTCAAGCAGTGGCGTGACTGGACCGTCTGGCACCGGCAACAACCGGAACTGCAGATCGAGTACAGCGGTCCGGATGCAGGCGTGGGAGCGACCAGCCGTTGGCGTGCCCGCGAAGGACGCGCCGTCATGAAGATCATGCAAAGCGAGCACGAAAGCCTCGTGGCCTACACGGTGTTGTTCAACGCAGGCGAGTTTCGCACCGAAGGGACCCTGACCCTCGTTTCAGAGGGCGATGGCACACGTGTGGTGTGGCGTGCCACGGGCAATACCGGGCGCGGTCCGGTGAACAGCTATATCGCGCTGCTTATCGGGCGGCGGACCGGCAACGATTTTGACGACAGCCTTGAGTTTTTGAAACAGAAGTTCGAGTCGAAGTCCTGAGCCTGGAAAAAGCAGTCTTCCCCCCAAGACACCAAGAACAGCGCGTCAAACAAACGGAATAGAAGTGGTGGGTGTATCGTCTAGTTCCTTGATGGCTGGCTCTGCAATTAAACCGCATACCCACGTGAATTGATGCCAAGACGACGCCGGGCCCCGGGAAGAGCGCCCTCTGCGCGACTTCCAGGGTGTCAAGGCCGTTTCATGGGTACGTCCAGGCAGCGATACGTTTTCATACCAGAGTTGGTCCTTAAACATGAATTCGCTGCACGTAACAATACCTCAACAGTCCGTGATCGCCGCCATCGGCGGCCTGTTGCTGGTTGTTACCGTGGCCGTGCCGGCACGCGACGTGCGCTTGCCCAACGGCATGGATGTACCGGTGACGGTGCACGCAGCCGCCGGAGACACGCTGATGCTGTGGCTGCCGTCCGGTATCCCCGGTGCTACCTCGGACGCGGCGCATGCCGAGAAAATACGCACGCACGGCATCGAGGTTTGGCGCGCCGAGGTTCTGGAGGCCCGCTTTCTGCCAGGCCTTGAAAGCAGTCTGGAACAGGTGCCGGATAGCGATGTCGTTGGATTGATCGACGCCGCGCGTGCGAGTGGCAAGCGCGTCACGCTGTTGGCCTCGGCGCGTGCCGGGCTGCTTGCCCTGCGCGGCGCGCAGGCCTGGCGGACCGCGCATCCCGGTGCGGCCGGCCTGGACGGCATCATTTTGTTGCACCCGAATCTCTATCTCGGTCCGCCCGAACCGGGGCGCGAGGCCGAGTTCCACCCGGTGGTGGCGCAGACGCGCCTGCCGGTGCACGTGATCCAGCCGGAAAAATCGCCGTGGCGTTTTCGGCTCGACGCCCTGAAGTCGGAGCTGGAACGCGGTGGCGCGCGCGTCACGCTGCAGTTTCTGCCGGGCGTGCGCGATCGCTATTACTTTCGTGCCGATGCCACGCCCGCGGAAGATGCCGAATCCGCGCTACTTCCAGCGCGTCTGCGCGCCGCCATCGACAGCCTGCGCCTGGCGTCGGCGGTCAACCCGGCCGTCAAGGCGCCCGTGGCAAAGCCCGCGACGACGCACCTTGTTGTGCGTGGCCTGCAACCCTACAAGGGCAATCCGGTGCCGCCGCCCCTGCGCTTGCTCGATCTCGACGGCCATGCCCAGGATCTTGCCCAGTTGCGCGGGCGCGTGGTGCTGGTGAATTTCTGGGCGTCCTGGTGTCCACCGTGTGTGCGCGAGATGCCGTCCATGCAACGGCTCAAGGAGAAGCTGGCTGGCCGGCCGTTCAGCATTCTCGCCGTCAACATGGCCGAATCGGACAAGAGCGTGCGCGCATTCCTGTCAACAATGAAAGTGGACTTTCCGGTGCCCATGGACCGGGACGGCGCCGTGCTAAAAAGCTGGAAGGTGTTTGTGTTTCCGACCAGTTTCGTGCTCTACGTGGAAGGCCGCATCCGTCTCGGTGTGTTCGGGGAAGTGGAGTGGGACAGCCCGGAGGTGATGGCGAAGGTGGCTGGATTGTTGCCGGTCGTGCCCTGACGACACGGTGGTTTCCGTGTCCGGGTACGCCATGACCGGCCGCGCTATTGTGGCTACGGTATATGCAGATCACGGCTGCGCGCAGGAACTGCAACGCTGCGCTATCATGAATGTTATACGTGGACACGGAACGCCGCCGTGTTCAGGAAGCATGATATGCCCCGATCCGCCTTGATCGTCGACGACTCGCGTACCGCGCTTGCCAGCTTGAACCGCCTGCTCAAGGAGCGTGACGTGCCCGCGGACCTGGTCGAATCCGGCCCCGAGGCACTCAATTACCTGCGCGGTAACAGCCCGGGCGTGATTTTTCTCGACCATATGATGCCTGGCATGGATGGTTTCGAGACGCTCGCCGCGATCAAATCCAATGCCCGGACCGCCGCTATCCCGGTAGTGATGTACACCTCCAGGGAGGGCGAGGCCTACATGGGACAGGCGCTGTTGCTGGGCGCGTTTGACGTATTGCAAAAGCCGGTGGACCCGGACGAGCTTGGGCAGATACTCAAACGCATCGATCAGTTGCGCACGCCGCAGGCTTCTCCTGTCGAGGAGGCGCGCACCACGTCAGGTACCCGGCTGGGACCTGCCCCAGGCGACAATCCGCCCAGACCGGATACAGCGGTTACCGGCGTGATTCACATACCGCACGAGCGTCGTCGTGCCCGTCCCGGAGTGCCGCCCGGTGACGCCGCCACCGAGGGTGGCAACAAGCGTGGAAAGCAAACCTGGTGGATTTATGCGCGGCGCGCGCTGGTCACCCTCGTTCTATTGCTGCCGGGCGCATGGCTCTTCGAGCGTTACCAGCAGGCGGAGCGGCTGCGCGAACAGCTGCAGCAAGAGAACCTGGAGTTGCGGGCCGAGCAGCGTGTCGCGCGCGAGCTGGCTGCCGCCAGGGAAAGCAGCCAGCAACAACACATACCCGTCACGCCGCCGCAGCGCGGTCTGCAACAAGCACGCAGACTGCTCGATACGGTAACCTGGGCGCTCAACCAGCACGGCCAATATGGGCTGGACGACGAAGCGCTCGGCGATGCGCGTCTGGCGCTGTTGCGCGAGCTTATCGCGCGTCTCGCCGCCGCCGGCTTTCAAGGCACGGTGCGATTGGAGACCCACATCGGGGAATTCTGTCTGGTGCGCGACGAGCAGGGCGATCCGCGCGAACCGGGTGACAGTCTGTCCTTCAGCCGCTGCGAGGTGGTGTCCTATCCGCCGGAACAGGCGGTGCAACTCAGTCGGCGTCAGTCGCCGGCGTTCGCGCGTTATCTCGCCGAACGGCGCCCCGGCAACCCCATCCAGATCACGCTCGTGCCGCATGGCGCTACCCGCCCGCTCGCGCCTTACCCGGATGTTGCGAGTGTTCAGACCGCAGGTGACTGGAACCGGATTGCGCGTCTCAACCAGCGCGTTGAGATCGTGCTGTCGCCGGTGCCTTGATACGGTCAGGCCAGCCAGTCGCGTGGTTTGAGAAACGCACCGTACAGCCGCGCCTCCGGCGTGCCCGGCTCCGGCCGCCAGTTGTAACGCCACTTCACCAGCGGCGGCAGCGACATCAGGATTGACTCGGTGCGTCCGCCACTCTGCAGTCCGAACAGCGTGCCGCGGTCGTACACCAGATTGAACTCCACATAGCGTCCGCGTCGATAGAGCTGGAAGTCGCGTTCGCGCTCGCCGTACGGCGTGTCTTTGCGTTTCTGTACGATCGGCACGTAGGCCGGAAGATAGTGATCGCCGACGCTCTTGAGAAAGCCGAAGCTGTGTTCGAAATTCAGTTCATTCAAATCGTCAAAAAACAGTCCGCCAACGCCACGCGTCTCGTTGCGGTGCTTGAGAAAGAAATACTCGTCGCACCACTTCTTGAAGCGCAGGTAGTAATCGGCGCCGAACGGATCACAGGCCGACTTGGCCGTCCGGTGCCAGTGCACGCTGTCTTCCTCGAAGCCGTAATAGGGCGTGAGGTCGAAGCCGCCGCCGAACCACCACACCGGTTCCGCGCCTTCTTTTTCGGCGATAAAGAAGCGCACATTCATGTGCGAGGTCGGTACATACGGATTGCGCGGATGATTGACCAGCGACACCCCGAGCGCCTGCCACGCGCGCCCCGCCAGTTCCGGACGATGCGCGGTCGCCGATGGCGGCAGGGCCGTGCCGAACACCTGTGAGAAATTCACCCCCGCCTGTTCGAACACCGCGCCGTCGGCCAGCACGCGCGTGCGGCCACCGCCGCCCTCGGGCCGCTCCCAGGCATCCTCCTTGAATTTCTGCGCGCCGTCCTCGTTCTCCAGCGCGCCACAGATGCGATCTTGCAGGCCGAGGAGATAATTCCTGACGGCGAGAATATCAGTCGAGTTCATGTGACGGAATCAGAACCAAGGGTGCAATAACGGTAGGTTGTGGAAGGGAGCTTGCACAAATATTGCCATACTACGGAGATCACTCCTGAGTGTTGCTGTCTTGACCGCGGTGAATCCGGCGGTCGCGGTTTCCAGGCCCCTCCGCTACTTGTCGCGAGAGAAATCGTGCATCAGTTGGCGCGCGCATTCATCGGCGATGCGGCCCACGGTTTGTTTGATTTTGGCTTGCACCTTCTTGCTCTCGCTGGTCTTGAGGTCGCCCAGGACGATGCGGTCGTCATAGGTATTTCCGCCCCCGCCGTAGCTGCAATTGCCGACCGTCCACAACAACTGCCCGTTGTCGACACGTGACAGGCGCGCATGGGCATTCAGGGTGAGGGTGTAGGTCTTCCAGTCAATCGGGGTGTAGTGGAATCCCCAGCGGTGTATCCATACCTCCAGCACCGCGCCGGTTTTGTATTTTTCCTTGAATTGGCTGAGATCCTTGAGCACCGGCAGCGGTGCGGAATCGCGTTCGATGCGAAGATTGCCGAGGCCGGCACTTTTCGACAGGGTGCGCATGAAGCGTTGCGTCACTTCAAACGTGGGACTGAAATTTCCGAGGTTACTCTGGATTTCGGCACCGCTGGGTGTGTCGTGCAGTTTGACCTTGGCATAGCGCCGGTTCACGGATGGCGGGCTAACCTCAGGCAGGGGCGTGGCGTAATGCACCACGTGGATGGCCGGCTGTTTGCGCAAATTGGCGCGCTCGGTGTCGTTCAGATAGATGTTCTTCGAAGCACAGGCTGGCAACACCAGGGCCGCAATGAACAGGAAGGGCAACATCCGGAAGTTGTGTCCACGGGCAGTTGCGATCATGGCATCTCCTTCAAGTTTTACTTGTATTCATTTGGCCACCCGCCGTTGCCGGCCGGAAGAGGATCATTAGTACATATTACCCCGCCCGTGTCAGTTTACCCGTCACGGCATCGCGGATCGGGGTTGGGGCGGAGGCGTCGCCGACATAGCCGGGCAGAATGTAATCAACCAGTTTGCCGAATCGTCGCGACACCTCACGGTCGGTGCGCGCCGGGACTTCGCCGCCGCGATTGGCGCTGGTCGAGACAATTGCCATGCCGGCCGCGTGGCACAGTGCCGCTGCCTGCGCATGGGCGGTGACGCGCACGGCGATCCTGGCATGCCGGCCGGTGATCCAGCCGGGTACACCGGGCCGGGTCGGCAGCAACCAGGTGTGCGGCCCCGGCCAGGTGGCGAGCACCGGCGCGGGGGTGGTTTCAACATAGGGGGCGAGTTGTGCGGTGTCGGCGGCCAGAACAATCAGGCCCTTCCTCACCGGCCGGCGTTTAATGCGCAGCAGCCGCATCACGGCGTTCCGGTTGAACGGATCGCAGCCGAGGCCGAAACAGTATTCGGTGGCGTAGGCGACGATGCCGCCCTGTTTCAGGATGCGTGCCGCGTGTTGCAGCTCGCTGGTGTACATCTAGGAGCACATCTATTTGTTGAACTGTCTGTGTACTGCCTCGTTCTTGGCGAGCACCGACGCGCTATTGCTCTTGCGGTCATCGGCGAGACGCTGGGCGAGGCCGGTGTCGGACAACGCCAGGATTTGCGAGGCCAGCAGCGCGGCATTCTTGGCGCCAGCCTTGCCGATGGCGACGCATGCCACCGGAATGCCGCCCGGCATCATGGCCGTGGACAGCAGCGCGTCCTCGCCCTTGAGCGGCCCGCCCTCCATGGGCACACCGATCACCGGTTTTACGGTCAGCGCCGCCACGGTGCCGGCGAGGTGCGCGGCCATGCCGGCGGCGGCGATGAACACGGCGCAGCCGCGCCGGTCGGCGTCCTGCACATAGGCGTGGGTGGCGGCAGGGGTGCGGTGCGCAGACAGCACGTTCACCTCGCGCCCGATACCGAGCTTGTCGAGCGTGTCGATGCACGCCTGCATGGTATCGAGATCGGAGTCGGAGCCCATCAGAATGGCAACAAACGGCTTGCTCATCGGTTTTGTCCCCTGGCTGAATTTATGCAAATAAATATACAGGCTTTGCCACAGATAAACACAGATGAACAACGAGTTTCAAATCTGAATATATCTGTGTTCATCTGTGGCTAGAGAATCTTTGCCTCGCGGGCAATGGCGCGGTAGCCGATGTCGGTGCGGTAGTGCGCGCCGTTCCAGCGAATCTGCCGCACGACTGCATAGGCGTGCTGCTGCGCAGCCGCCACTGTGCCACCGAGCGCGGTCACGCACAACACGCGCCCGCCGCTGGTGACCACCTTGTTGTCTTTGAGTGCCGTGCCGGCATGGAACACCTTGGTATCGGGAGCATTCGCCACCGGCAAGCCCTCGATGACGTCGCCCTTTTTATAGGAACCGGGATAGCCGCCGGCCGCCATGACCACGCCGAGCGCGGCACGCGCGTCCCACTCGGCGGAAACCTGGTCGAGGCGGCCATCGAGCGCCGCCTCGATCAGCGTCACGAAATCGGACTTGAGGCGCAGCATCACCGGCTGGGTCTCGGGGTCGCCAAAGCGGCAGTTGAATTCCAGCACCTTGATGTTGCCGCGCGCATCGATCATGAGTCCGGCGTACAAAAAGCCGGTGTACGGATGCCCCTCGGCCTGCATGCCGCGCACCGTCGGCTCGATCACTTCGCGCATGACACGCGCGTGGATTTCCGGGGTCACCACCGGCGCCGGCGAGTAGGCGCCCATGCCGCCGGTGTTCGGGCCGGTGTCGCCGTCGCCGGCGCGCTTGTGGTCCTGGGAGGTGGCGAGCGCCAGCACGTGCGCGCCGTCGGCCATGACAATGAAACTGGCCTCCTCGCCTTGCAGGAATTCCTCCACCACCACGCGGTGCCCGGCCTCGCCGAAGACGTTGCCGGCGAGCATGTCGTGCACCGCATGGATTGCTTCATCCACCGTCTCAGCAATGATCACGCCCTTGCCGGCAGCCAGGCCGTCGGCCTTGACCACGATCGGCGCACCCATTTTCCGGATGAACGCCTCGGCCGCAGCCACGTCGGTGAAGTTGCCGTAGGCCGCAGTCGGAATTTTGTGACGCGCGAGGAAATCCTTGGCGAATGCCTTGGAGCCTTCCAGCTGCGCGGCGGCCTGCACCGGGCCAAAGCAACGCAGCCCGGCGGCGCGGAAACGGTCCACCACGCCCAGCACCAGCGGCGCCTCGGGACCGACGATGGTGAGATCGATCTTGTTGCCCTGCGCGAATTTCAGCAGGCCATCCACGTTCTCGGCGGCAATTGCGACATTCTCGCACTTCGCCTCGCGCGCCGTGCCGGCGTTGCCGGGCGCGACATAGACTTTGCGGACACGTGCCGACCGCGCCGTCTTCCACGCCAGCGCGTGCTCACGCCCGCCGCCGCCGATGATGAGAATGTTCATTTATTGGTTTCAGCCACAGATGAACACAGATAAGTGCGGATTAAAACAATGGTGCGTGTTGTAATCACTAAAAACATCTGTGTTCATCTGTGGCCTGATTTTATTAATGCCGGAAATGCCGCATGCCGGTGAACACCATGGCGATGCCGTGCTCGTTGGCGGCGTCGATGACTTCGTTGTCGCGCATCGAGCCGCCCGGCTGGATGACGGCGGTGACGCCGACCTCCGCGGCCTGGTCGAGGCCATCGCGGAACGGGAAGAACGCATCCGAGGCCATGACGCTGCCGTGCACTTCGAGCCCGGCGTCGGTCGCTTTGATCGAGGCGATGCGCGCGCTGTACACGCGGCTCATCTGGCCGGCGCCGACGCCGATGGTACGGCCTTCCTTGCAATAGACGATGGCGTTGGATTTCACAAACTTCACCACCTTCCAGGCGAACAATAGGTCGGCGAGTTCGCGCGGCGAGGGCGCGCGCTGGGTGACGACCTTGAGGTCTTGCTCCCTGAGCATGCCGGTGTCGCGTTCCTGCACCAGCAGGCCGCCGGTGACGCGCTTGTAGTCGAGGCCGCCCGGGCGCTTCGCGCCCCAGCTGCCGCAGGCGAGCACGCGGATATTTGCCTTGGCGGCGAGGATCGGCTTGGCGTCCTCGTTCACCTCCGGGGCAATGATCACCTCGACAAACTGCCGCTCAAGAATATTTTTCGCGGTGGCGGCATCGAGCGGCCGGTTGAAGGCGATAATGCCGCCGAACGCCGAGGTCGGGTCGGTCACATAGGCATGCTTGTAGGCGTCGAGGATGCTGCTGGCGACCGCTACCCCGCACGGGTTGGCATGCTTCACGATCACACAGGCCGGTTCATCGAACGACTTCACGCATTCGAGCGCGGCGTCGGTGTCGGCGACGTTATTAAAGGAAAGTTCCTTGCCCTGCACCTGGCGGGCGGTGGCGACACAGGCCTCGGCCGGCGCGGGCTCGACGTAGAACGCCGCCTTCTGGTGCGGGTTCTCGCCGTAGCGCATCTCCTGCGCCTTGCGGTATTGGGCGTTGTAGGTGTGCGGAAAGACGCTGTGCGTGCCGTCCGGCTGGATGCGACCGAGGTAATTGGCGATCACGCCGTCGTAGCGCGCAGTGTGTTCGAACACCTTGACCGCGAGCGCGAAGCGCGTGGCGGCGCTGACGCCACCGGCGTGCGTCATCATTTCTTCTAGCACCGTTTCGAAGTCGGCGTTGTCCACCACCACCGTCACCGAGCCGTGGTTCTTGGCGGCGGCGCGCAGCAGGGTCGGACCGCCGATGTCGATGTTCTCGATCGCTTCATCGAGCGCGCAGTCCGGTTTGGCCACGGTCTGCTCGAACGGATAGAGATTCACCACCAGCAAATCGATCGGCGGGATGCCGTGCTGGTCCATGGCCGCGACATGCGCCGGAAGGTCACGCCGCCCGAGCAGGCCGCCGTGGATTTTCGGGTGCAGGGTTTTCACGCGCCCATCGAGCATTTCCGGAAAACCAGTGTAGGTCGACACCTCGGTGACGGCGATGCCGTTGTCGGCCAGCAGCTTGGCGGTGCCGCCGGTGGAAAGAATTTCGACGTCGAGATCCTTGAGTTGGCGCGCAAACGCGACCACGCCGGACTTGTCGGAAACGCTGATTAGTGCGCGCTGGATGCGTGACATGCGGCTTCTCTTGGAGGTTTCAGGAACAAAATATTGTTACCACGGGGAGCACGGGGGAAACCAATAACATCATGTGTTCCCGGCTGGGACATCCGCCTCCGTGTTCCCCGTGGTTGAGTGAATTATTTATCCAGCCCGTGCAGCTTGAGCTTCTTGCGCAAGGTGTTGCGATTGATGCCGAGCATCTCCGCTGCTTTGCACTGGTTGCTCTTCACGTACTTCATGACGATTTCGAGCAGCGGCCGCTCCACTTCGTGCACCACCATGTCATACAGGTCACCGGCCGGATTCTCGCCATCGAGATCGTGGAAGTAGCGTTCCAGCGCGCCCCTCACGCAGGTCGCGAGCGGGCCCTTGCGCGGATGCTGCTCTTTCATGCCGCCAGTCCGGTGGGTGCGCCGGCGACCGCCATGGATGGCGGCCGCTCCGGGCTCCTGCAGTGACTGAAGCCTCCTTCACTCGGCATTACTCCATAGCGAATGGGGCTTCCGTCACTGGGCAGAAGTGCGGAGCGCGAAGCCGTCAGTGAATGAGGCTCCATACACTGGACAAACGCAGGAGCAGCTTTTCCGCCGAGATCCGCCTGGTGAGCAAAGAACGCCTCGATCATGGATCGCTGGCCGGCCGCGGTCTCGACCTGGTTGATGGCATGCCGGAACGCGCCGCCGCCGATACAGCCCTTGCTGTACCAGGAGATGTGCTTGCGCGCTACGCGCACGCCCAGGTGTTCGCCGTAGAAGGCATACAGATTTTCCAGGTGGCCGAGCAGAATGGCGCGCACCTCGAGCGGCGCCGGCTCGGGCAGTTTCTCTCCGGTTTTCAGGTAATGTTCGATCTCGCGGAAAATCCACGGCCGGCCCTGGGCGGCGCGCCCGATCATGAGACCGTCGGCGCCGGTGCGCGCGAGCACCTGTTTGGCCTTCTCCGGCGAGTCGATGTCGCCGTTCGCAATCACCGGAATGTTCACCGCGGCCTTGATGGCGGCGATGGTGTCGTATTCGGCCGCGCCCATGAAGGCGTCGGCGCGCGTGCGCCCGTGCACGGACAGCGCCTGGATGCCGCACTGTTCCGCCAGGCGCGCGATGGCCACGCCGTTGCGCGAGCCGCTGTCCCAGCCGGTGCGGATCTTGAGCGTGACCGGTACGTCCACCGCCTGGACCACGCTTTCCAGCAGGCGCGCGACCAGCGGCTCGTCGCGCAGCAGCGCCGAGCCGGCCATGACGTTGCAGATTTTTTTCGCCGGGCAACCCATGTTGATGTCGATGAGTTGCGCGCCATTCGCGGCATTGACCTGGGCGGCCTCGGCGAGCATGGCCGGATCGGCGCCGACAATCTGCACCGATTTCGGTTCCGGCTCGCCCTCGTGGTTGGCGCGGCGCCTGGTCTTCTCACTGCCCCAGAGCAGCGAGTTGGACGCGACCATCTCGGACACGGCCAGCCCGGCGCCGAGCGAGCGGCACAGCAGGCGAAACGGCCGGTCGGTGACGCCGGCCATCGGCGCTACGACGAGATTGTTTTTGAGCTGGTAGGGACCGATGCGCATGGGGGAAACAATGAAGCCCTATTTCATTTGTCTTGCCTTAAGGAATGAAGCCTTGCTTCGTTCGCTTGGCGTCTTGTTCTGTCCGATTTTTCCGGAAAGGGCGGCATCTTACCCACAAAAGCACTGCTCAGGGAAGAGGCAACGGATTGCAGCAGACAGACGGAGAGAACGAAGCCCGGCTTCGTTTACTACGGCAAAATGAACCTGGAAAAAGCAGTCAGCCGCAGATGAACGCAGATGAACGCAGATAAACGCAGATAAACGCAGATAAATGCAAATGAATCATGTCATTGATGCACCCAGGTCATTCACCCTTTTGGTGATCTGGCGAATACCGGCAGTGCATTGAATATCCGCGTTTATCTGCGTTCATCTGCGGCTGACTGCTTTTTCTAGGTTCAAACATGCAGACAGCACGCGCACGCGACCTCTTTTCCCACCGGCCCTATTGGGCGAAACGCTTCGGTAGTGCGCCGTTTCTGCCCATGACACGCGCCGAAATGGACGCGCTCGGCTGGGATTCGTGCGACATTATTCTTGTGACCGGAGACGCCTATGTGGATCACCCGAGCTTCGGCATGGCACTGGTCGGGCGGGTACTGGAGGCACAGGGTTTTCGCGTCGGCATCATCAGCCAGCCCGATTGGCGCAGTTCCGCGGCGTTTCAGGCGCTTGGCAAACCCAACCTGTTCTTCGGCGTCACCGCCGGCAATATGGATTCAATGGTGAATCGCTACACCGCCGACCGGCGCATTCGTTCGGACGATGCCTACACGCCCGGTGGCGAGGGCGGGAAACGCCCGGATCGCTCGGTGATCGTGTACGCGCAGCGCGCACGCGAAGCCTATCCGGACGTACCGATCATTATCGGCAGCATCGAGGCGTCGTTGCGGCGCATCGCGCACTACGATTACTGGTCGGAGAAGGTGCGCCGCTCGGTGTTGCTCGACGCCAAGGCGGATATGCTGGTGTACGGCAATGCCGAACGCCAGATCTGCGAAATCGCCCATCGCCTGGCGGCGGGTGAAGCCATCGGGGACATTACCGATGTGCGCGGCACGGCTTTCGCGCGGCCGGCCCTGCCGGAAGGCTGGAGCGAAATCGACTCGACTCATATCGACAGACCCGGCGCGCCGCGTCCGCCGGAGAATCCGTACGCGACCGAAGAAGAAATCAAGGCGCTGCCGGCTGCCGCTGCCAACGTGGTGCGCATGCACCGGCGGGTAACGCACGCGGACCGCGAACATTGCGTGATCCGTCTGCCATCGTACGAGGCCGTGGCCGCCGATCCAGTGCTGTACGCACACGCCTCGCGCATCCTGCATCAGGAGGCCAATCCCGGTAATGCGCGGGCGCTGGTACAGCGCCACGGCGAACGCGACGTGTGGTTGAATCCGCCGCCGATTCCGCTCTCCACGAAAGAGATGGACGCAGTCTATGAGCTGCCATACCAGCGTGTGCCGCACCCGGCCTACGGCAAGGCGAAAATCCCGGCCTACGAGATGATCCGTTTCTCGATCTCGATACAGCGCGGTTGCTTCGGCGGCTGCACCTTCTGTTCCATTACCGAACACGAGGGCCGCATCATCCAGAGCCGCTCCGAGGATTCGGTGGTCCGCGAGATCGAAACAGTGCGCGACAGTGTGCCCGGATTCACCGGCGTGATCTCGGATCTGGGTGGCCCGACCGCCAACATGTATCGCCTCGCCTGCAAGAGCCGCGAGATTGAATCGGCCTGCCGCTTGCCATCATGCGTGTATCCGGATGTCTGTCAAAACATGGGCATCGATCATTCACCGCTCATCCAGCTCTATCGGCGCGCGCGCGAGTTGCCCGGCATCAAGAAGATTCTGATTGGTTCCGGCGTGCGCTATGACCTCGCGATCAAATCGCCGGCCTACGTGAAGGAACTGGTACAGCACCATGTCGGCGGTTATCTCAAGATCGCTCCCGAGCATTTGCGCGAAGGGCCGCTGGCAAAGATGATGAAACCCGGCATGGGTGCGTATGACAAGTTCAAGGAGTTGTTCGACCAGTACTCGAAGGAGGCCGGCAAGGAACAGTATCTCATTCCCTACTTCATCGCCGCGCATCCGGGCACGACCGACGAAGACATGCTGGCGCTGGCACTGTGGCTCAAGCAGAACGGATTCCGCGCCGACCAGGTGCAGGCATTCCTGCCGTCACCGATGGCGACCGCGACCGCCATGTATCATTCGGGCAAGAATCCGTTGCGCAAGGTCACTGCCACCAGTGAGGATGTGTATATTCCCAAGGGTCTCAAGCAACGCCGTCTGCACAAGGCATTCTTGCGCTATCACGATGCCAACAACTGGCCGTTGCTGCGTATCGCCCTGCGGCGCATGGGCCACGGAGACCTGATTGGCAGTGGACGGCACCAGCTGATTCCGTCATATCAGCCGGCCGGCACCGGGCTTGCGCCGGAGGGTGCGCGCGCGGGCAAGTCGTTCAAGACGCAGCACACTGGATTGCCGCACACCGCTCGCGTGAAGACAGATAAGCCGAAGCCGCGCACCAACGGCCGGCCACCGCGCCACATCAATCCCGGCAGTCCGACCGGCGCGGGCAAGCGGCGCGGACCGCGCTAACCGGGCACGAATCCACGATTTAGAGGTGAATCCACATGACTATCGCGAACCATAGCAGCAAGCGCCAAGGCTGGCTGGCTTCCCTGCTGCTGATACCGATCCTGATCGCCGCGGCGGTGGTCGGATTCTTTTTGTTCGCGCTGATTCTTGGGCTGATCTTTTTCGCCGCCACCGTCCTGTTGCTGCGCCTGTGGTGGTTGCGCCGAAAAATGCGCACGGTGGCGCCAGACAGCCAGTCGCTGCGAGGCGAGTATGTGGTGATACGCGAATCCACACCGCACGACGACAACCCGCGCCGCTGAACGGCGCGGCCCAGGCTGCGCACGCGCGCCCGCAGACCGGGCAGATTGCTTATTGCAGGGTTCTGTTGTGCGACATTTTTTCCAGAGCCATGCGCGTCAGCTGTTCAAGCGTGGAGCTGTCGGGCATTTCATGGATGTCGGTAAACCAGACATTCTCCACCTGGCATTCCTCTTTCACGGAATCGTCGGTAATCAGCGGCCTGCCGATGAACACCCCGCGCTGACCGTTCTCCAGATCGATGATCACCAACTGCAGCGGCAACATTTTCATGACCAGGCCCTCCATTTGTGATCTGATGCGGGCTGTTCGCGGTCTCGGCAGCAAGCAGTCCAGCCGGAATGACGTCAACTTCACCTTAACTCAAAGCATAAACCATGCCATGGGCGCAACGATGCCGGCGGTGTTGTACAGTCGCCCGCTCATCGGTTATGTACGTATTTGCGTTTGAGGCGACGGCAAGAAATTGCAACGCAGGCTGGCACAAACGGGCCGCCCTGCGGAGAGATCGGTCAGCGTGCGGGCTTTCTGAAAGGGATGATGCGGGCCGACGTGGCCAGCGGGGCGTGACGGAGCGGGGCAATGACTGACTGGTTGGGGCAACCCATGAGGGTGTCGAGCGCGGTTTTGAGGCCATGCCTGCCGAGCAGGGATTCCCACATCATCGACGAAATCTTGAGACAAGCGCCCATCGGTGTGCGGGCACGGCGGCGCACCATGTCGATGCGGAACTGGAGCCCACGCAGACGCCGCTGACCGGACTGAGGGAACTGGCGGAGGTACGCTTCGATCAGGGCGATGCGACGCGCTTCGAATGCAAATGGATCGTCCTTGGCCAATTTCGACCATTCATCGAAATCAAAGCAGAAACAAAAATTTGTAGCTGCCTGCACCTGTGCGGCCCGGTTACATTTCCGCCTTGATAATATGTTATTGATGCCGGAGCGGAAAGCGAATTCAAGCTGGACGGTCGGATATCACCGACCAGGATTGCGCCTGGTCGATTGGCGATTCCACAAGTCATTGATAATAAAATGAATCGGCTAACCGGGGGGCGAAGCGCAACTGCAGCCTGCCTGGAAAAACAGTCAGCCGCAGATGAACACAGATAAACGCGGATATTCAATGCGTTGCAATATTCACCAGCCCGCCAAAAGGGTGAATGGCCTCGCGGTATATCCATGGCATGCTTAATTATCCTTAATCGCTTAATCGGCGTGCAGCTGTGGTTAAAAGCCGTTTAAAGGATCGACGTCTCCTGAAGACGGCATGTGAATCAGGTAATTATCGGCGGCATGCGATGCACCGCGGCGCAGGCAGCTCTCAGACATTGGCGCCATGACGGCGCGCGATGGCCTCGATGTTCGCGCGCGTTGGGTAGTTCTGCGGGTTCTCGGTGAGATAGGTCCGCCATTATCGAAGCGGCGCGCCAGCGCGCCGTCGGTGCCATGGCATCCAAGTACGCGTACCACGGCAACGCCGATTTTCCACGGACCGTCGCCCTTGATGATGCCTTCCACCACATGCACAACCAGGTGCGGATTCCCCAGGTGCCAGAACAGGTCGAAGTACACGAGACCGTGCAGATGCGGGAAACGCTCGGCCATGACGTGCAGATCGCCGGTCGGCAGGCGGATGAGGAGCGGGGCGGTGATGCTGAACAGGTTGGCCATGGCGGTTCACTCGCCGATTACGATTGTACGGCGCACATATAACGCCGGCCAGCGTGGGAATAAACACAGCTGGCGAATGTTAACTCCACCGAATGGCTTGCACCCTGTTCGGCAATTGACCCAAAATGACCGCGCTGCGGCGCCAGCGTAAATATTTTTTTCAACGAAGGAGATGAACCATGAAGCATTCCCGTAATCCTCACTGCATTCTTTTCGCCTCGGTCTGTCTCATGGCCGGAACGGCATTCGCTGCTGAGCCGGAGGACATCATCAAGTACCGCCAGAACGTCATGAAGTCGCAGGCCGCACACCTGGCCGCGGCCGGCGCGATAATCAACGGCAAAGTGGATTTCAAGGGTCAACTGGGCGATCACGCCAAGGCACTGCAGGCGACCACCAAGGACATCCCGGGTCTGTTCCCGAAGGATTCGGACTTCGGCGAGACCAAGGCGCTCGACGCCGTGTGGCAGAAGAACGCCGAGTTCCAGAAACTCGCGAAGGACACCCAGCAGAAGGCCGGCGCGCTGGCCAAGGCGGTGGCAGCCAATGATTCCAAGAATTACGCTGCGCGCTTCAAGGATGTGGCTGACAGTTGCAAGGCCTGCCACAAGGATTTCCGCAAGGAAGAGAAGTAACGCCAACGAATTATGTTTGTGCGTGGGCGTTTCCTCCTGTTGGCGGGGCTGCTGTTTATGGCCCCGCCCACCGTGGCAGCCGGCACGTCGACTGCTGAGCCAGCCGTCAGGCAGGGGGAATACGTATACCGCGCGGCGGGTTGTTACGGTTGTCACACCGACGAAAAACATGCCGGCAAGCCGCTCGCCGGCGGGCATGCGCTGGCGACACCGTTCGGAACGTTCTATTCGCCCAATATCACACCCGATGCGGAGACCGGCATCGGGCGCTGGAGCGAGCAGGACTTCCTGCGCGCCCTGCGCGAAGGCTTGAGTCCGTCCGGCGATCATTACTATCCGTCGTTTCCCTATCCGTCTTACACCAGGCTCACCGATGACGACCAGCGCGCGCTCTGGGCCTATCTCAAGGCGCAGCCGCCGGTGAAGCAGGCGAATCGCAAGCACGACCTCAAATGGTTCGCGCGTGCCCGCTCGTTCGTGGGTTCGTGGAAGAGCCTGTATTTCACGCCAGGGGTGTACAGGCCGGATGCGGCGAAATCCACCGCCTGGAATCGCGGCGCCTATCTTGCCGAGGCGGCGGCGCACTGCGGTGAGTGCCACACGCCGCGCACCGCACTTGGCGGCATCAAAAGCGGCATGCACTACGCCGGCACGCGCGATGGCCCGGACGACAGTGTGGTGCCGAACATCACGCCCGACAGGAAAACCGGCATCGGCCGCTGGCGCGCCAGCGAGCTTGCCGAGTACCTGGAGACCGGCATGACCCCGGACGGCGACTCGGCCGGCGACTTGATGGCCGAGGTGATCGACAACGGCCTCAAGTATCTGCGCAAGGAAGACCTGGAGGCGATTGCCGAATATGTGCTGTCTTTGCCACCGGTCGAGCATGCGGTGCGCAAGGCCGACAAGAAACCGGCCAAGAAGGAGGAGTTCGAATAAAGCGGAGTCAGTCGGGGAATTGCCGGACGCGGCAGGTGGTGCGTGGCTGTGATAAAATTTCGCACTAGATATATCAAACCGGTGCCGGCCGTGGCATCGTTTGGCCGGAGTGATTCCATGCTGGACCGCGATCTGCGTGAATTGGGCGGGGAGGAACGGGTTGCGCTATCCCGCCATATTGTCGGGCTGCTCTACCAGTGGGGCGTGGATGACGTGGACCAGGTCACGCTGCTAGGGTTGCCTTCCGACACCAAGCCGCGCGCCCTGCACCGTTACCACGAGAACACGGCGTTGCCAAACTCTCCCGATATCAACGAGCGCCTCGATCACCTGCTTGGCATTACCGATGCCTTGCGCACCTCGAATCCGCGGAATGCCGCGGCGGCTTCGATCTGGCTGCATTCGGTGAATCACCGATTCGACAACCGCACACCGCTCGATGCCATGATCCAGGACGGTCTCGGTGGACTATTGGCCGTACGCATACACCTGGACTGCGCCTACGATTGGAACCTGAGCGGTTCGCGGTACTGAATAGCGGACTGACACAAAACTATTCCGAATCGTAGTTGTGCGTGATCTCCTCGTCGCGCTGGATGTCGCGCAGGGCAATCACTTCGAGCGTGTCGTAGTAAATGGCATTCGGCTCGTCGCAGTGGTTGATGTACTTGAGCTGGCACCGGACCTCGACCCCCTCGCTCTGCGTCAGCCACAGTACGTACGGACCGTCGATGCTCGTCGGCCGGCCGTCGATCTGGCCGATCAGCGTACCGGCCCTGATGCGTTTGCGCGCAAACAGTCCCTTGCCGTGAATGTTGCTGGTGGTGACATAGATCAACGCCGTATCGGTGATTTTACTCATTGCTTTTCCCGGATTCCTGAATAGGTTGTGATGCCCGCGTGCGCAAGGCGCTGGTTAGATGTCGCCGCGTGATGTGCTGGTTCCATCGATCAAGCAGGGTGGGGCCCTGTCCCACCGTTCCTCATAAAGACTCTACTGTTGGGCAGGTTTGGTGGGGCAGGCCACACCCTACATTGCTAAAGCAGCACCTGTTCGATACCGCCGTGGGTGACGTTTTGAATAAACTGTTTCTGCCAGCCGGCGCCAAGCAGGCGGTTGGCGAGTTCGACAACAATATAATCCGTTTCAAGGCCAGTATCGTCGCGGTAGCGGGATAACCCCTGCTGGCAGGCCGGACAGGAGGTGAGCATTTTCACGTTGCCGGCGCGTGCGCGGTCGCTGCCGGCGAGCTGTACGATGCCGGCATGCAGCTCTTCCTGTTTGCGTGAGCGCACCTGGCTGGCGATGTCCGGGCGCGCGACCGCGAAGGTGCCGGCCTCGCCGCAGCAGCGGTCGGAAAGCAGCACGTCCTGCCCCAGCAGTTTGCCGGCCACGCCGGTGGAGCTGTAGGTCTTCATCGGCGTGTGGCAGGGCTCGTGATAGAGGTATTGCACGCCCGGCACGCCGTCGAGATGCACGCCTTTCTCCATCAGGTACTCGTGAATGTCGAGCAGGCGGCAGCCGGGGAAGATCAGCTCGAATTGGTATTTCAGCAACTGGTCCATGCAGGTGCCGCAAGAAACGATCACAGTCTTGATGTCGAGATAATTGAGTGTGTTCGCGACGCGATGGAACAGCACGCGGTTGTCGGTGGTGATCTTGAGACCCTTGGCGGTCTCCCCGGCGGATGTTTGCGGATAGCCGCAGCACAGATAGCCCGGCGGCAGCACAGTCTGCGCGCCGACCTTGTAGAGCATCGCGAGGGTGGCAAGCCCGATCTGGCTGAACAGGCGCTCCGAGCCGCAGCCCGGGAAGTAGAACACGGCCTCCGACTCGTCGCCGGCGCGCGCCGGATCACGCAGTATCGGAACTGTCTTATTGTCTTCCAGCCGCAGCAACTGGCGCATGGTGCCGGACGGCACATTCGACGGCAGTGGCTTTTTCACGAACTCGATCACCTGCGCGGTGATGGTCGGCGATCCGGTCGTGGCGGCCGGCCGCCGCCGCAGCGCGAGCAGACCAAGGCGCCTGGCGAGCGTGTGTCCGAGGCGTTGCGCGGCATAGCCCCAGTCAATCACGACTTTCTTGAGAATGCGCACCGTGGCCGGATCGGTGGCGTTGAGATAGGCCATGGACAGCCAGGTGGCGGGGCTGAAGCGTTTCTGAGCGCGTGCAATCAGGATCTGGCGCATGCGCACCGTAACATCGCCGAAGTCGATGTCCACTGGGCACGGGCTGAGGCACTTGTGGCAGACGGTGCAGTGGTCGGC
>DATEYP010000068.1:0-3211 GCA_035256085.1 Acidiferrobacterales bacterium | reverse complement strand
CGACATTGGCGTGTGGCGGTGAGATATAGTTGCCCTGGGCATAGTCCACGCCACACTCGATCAGTAACTCAAGTATTTCGCGGTTTTCCACAAACTCGGCGACCGTGCGCTTGCCGAGGGAATGGGCAATGCCATTGATTGACATGACAATCGCACGGTCGGCTGGATTCTGCACCATGCCACGCACGAACTGACCGTCGATTTTCACGAAATCCACCGGCAGATGCTTGAGATGATGGAAAGAACTGAAACCGCTGCCGAAATCGTCGAGCGCGAAGCGGCAACCGTGCGCGCGCAGCTCGCCGATCAGCCGCTGCGCTGCTTCGATGTTGGCAATCGCATTGGTCTCGGTGATCTCGAAGATGATCGATCCCGGGTTCACCTTGTGCCTGCCCAGCAGGTTGATGACTTCCGGCACGAAGCGATTGTCATCGAGCGTATTGCCGGAGAGGTTGACCGAGATGCACGCGTGCGCGCCGAGGCCCTGCAACTCGGCAAGCTGTAATATCACGTGGCGAAAGACCCACAGATCAATTTGCGGCATGAGCCCGAAGCGCTCGGCGGTCGGCAGGAAGGCGTTCGGCTGTATTTCACCCGCGTCACCGGCAAGCCGCACCAGCGCCTCGCAATGCATCACGCCATCCTCCATCAACCTGTCGGCGGCGAACAGACATCCCTCGTCGGGCAGCGATACCGGATCAAGGCTGCGCAAAGGGATGATCGGCTGGTAGTGGAGCACGAACCGGTCACTCTTCAATGCCTCCTGCAGACGCGCCGACCAGCCGAGATCAACGTTCATGACGAGTTTTGCTTCACCGCCCGGCTCATAGACGTGTGTCTGGTTGCGGCCCTTGTTCTTGGCTACGTGGCAGGCAATATCAGCATTCGCGAGCACCTCACCGGCTGACTGGGTGTCAGTGCCGATGAGCGCCACACCGATGCTGCCGTAGATGCGGTACTGGCTGCCGCCATGGATGAAGGTGTAGTGTTCGAGAATTTCGCGGAAACTTTCGGCCGTATTCAGCACGTCGTTAACCGCCACATTACGCAGGATAATGGCAAACTCGTCGCCGCCAAGGCGTGCCAGCAAATCCGTGTCACGCAGGCGCGTGCGCATTCGCTCGCTGATCTCGACGAGCAGCTGGTCGCCAGCGGCGTGTCCGGCGATATCGTTGATGTACTTGAAGCGATCGAGATCGAGATAGAGGAGTGCGCTGGTACCACCGCGCCGGCAACGTGTCACCTCTTCTTCAAGGTGCGCCTCAAAGTACCGGCGGTTGTGCAGCCGGGTGAGCGGATCGTGATTCGCCTGCCATAAGAGCTCCTGCTGCAAGGCGCGACGCTCAGACACATCCCGGAACGCGACTACCGAGCCTTCCGGCTGGCCGTCGATGCGTAACGGATAAACCGTGCATTCCACCGGCACTGCCGTGCCGCCATGAGTCCAGAAAACCGTCTCCCACGAGTGCAGTTCATCACCTGCGGCATAGGCTTTTTGCAGCAGGCAGGCATCGTCCGGGTTCGCGCGCCCTCCTTCATCGGCATAGTGGAACAGCCGATGCGCCGCCTGCCCGATGAATAGTGCATTCTCCGGATAACCCAGGATACGACGCACCGCCGGATTGACAAACGTGATCTGGCCGGCCCGGTTCACGCCGTACACCCCGTCGCCAACCGAGGCCAGGATACCGGCGAGGCGGCTGCGTTCGGCCTCGACGGATTTGCGGCTGCGCACCGCGCGGCTCATGGCGGCCAGTCGCGCTACAAACAACTCCTGCGCTTCGTTCTTGAACATGCACTCGACCGCGCCCGCCTTGAGGCTGTCCTGGATCACTTCGTCGAGATAGGTGCCGGTGAGAATCGCGATGGTCAGGCCTGCGGTGCGCGGGTCGGCGCGTAGACGGCGGCACAGTACATCGCCATTTTCGTCGGGCATGAAATAATCGATGATCGCGATGTCGAATGATTTGCTTTGCGCCAGGGCCAGCGCCTCCTGGGCATGCACAGCAACTTCAACGACATAGCCCTGCTCGGCAAGCAGGCGTGCGTAGGAGGCGCGCACCGTGCGCGAGTCATCCACCAGCAGGACACGGATCGACTCATTCTCGGGTACGCTGTTTTCGAAGTCGGCCAGCGGCGGCGCGAGCAGTCTCTCCAGACAGTGGGCGCAGTCGGTAAAATCCTCCCATAGCAGGATGGCGCTGCGCGTACGCTGCGACGCCCAACGCACCAGGGCCGGATCTGTGTTGTGCACGAGAAGCACAACCGCCAGATCGCTGAATTCAGGTTGACACAGCAGCGCCAGCAGTTCGTCGACGCGTGGCGGCGAGGTCGGTTCAAATGCCAGCAGGATCGCGGACGGTCGCGCCGCCCCGTGCCAGTGGCCCAACATTTCCATGGCGGCGGCTGGTGTGCGATGGGGAATGACCTTCGGGAAGCGCGCGACCAAAACCCGCCGCAG
The DNA here is from genome assembly GCA_035256085.1 of Acidiferrobacterales bacterium. GTDB lineage: Bacteria > Pseudomonadota > Gammaproteobacteria > Acidiferrobacterales > UBA6901 > UBA6901. The sequence continues at coordinate 750 of DATEYP010000068.1, read as the reverse complement.
CACATGCTGACGGGTGGGGGAAGATTCGATCACCACGACGGATGCCGGCAGTGCGTCTGACAACGCGGCCGGACCCGCTGCCGCACCTGATGCGGGATCGGTTTTCTGAATGGAAGTTTGCATGCCGCGCCCAGATTGTTCCTGATCCAGATACTCTTATGCATCGGTCATGCCAGCTTTTCACGCTGATAACTAACTGATAAATATAAATATTCATACAGGTCGGCAGGTGCGAACAGTACAAATCCGGCGCTCGGCGGCACCCGACGCCTTCGCCGTCAGGCTGCCAGGGGTGGCGGTGCGGAGTTATTACGTCATCTTCAAGCGTCGAGTTTAAGACGTGCGTCGGAATATCAGGTCCCGGACACCGTGCCCAAGACGCTGGCCACGCCGTTCAAACCGGGTGTGCGGGCGTGTCTCTGGACGAGGCGCGAATTGATTCTGTCCGGCGGCATTCTCAAAACCCTCCGCCGCTGACAATACCGCCAGCATCTGCCGCGCATAGTCTTCCCAGTCGGTGGCGAGATGCAGCCAACCACCCGGCTTCAGCTTGCGGGCCAGCAGCGCCACGAACGCCGCCTGCACCAGGCGACGCTTCTGGTGGCGCTTTTTATGCCAGGGGTCGGGAAAGAAAACATAAACGCCGCTCAAGCTGCCCTCTGGAATCCGTTGCTCGAGCAATTCCCTGGCATCGCTGCAGGCAACGCGCACATTCGCGAGCCCCTCGGCCTCGAGCCTGCGCAGCAGCAT
>DATEYP010000067.1:0-8243 GCA_035256085.1 Acidiferrobacterales bacterium | reverse complement strand
CGCCGAAAAAGTGGTGGACACGCTCGCCAAGCACGGCCCGGGCGCGCTCATGCTTTACACCGGCACCGGCATTCTCTCGCAGGGCCGGCGCGCGGGGCCCTTGCGCCTCGGCTCGCTGCTCGGCGCGCAGCGCCTTTATCCATCGAGCGCGGTCGGCGACATGTTCACGGGCGCCACCCTCGCCTACGGCATTCCCAACGTCGGCACCTCGCTCGATGCCTGGTTCGAGATGGACTACATCGTGCTGTGGAGCTTCAACCCGAACGTCACGCGCATCCCCGACGCGCACTATCTGTGGGAGGCCAAGTGGCGCGGCGCCAAGGTCGTGGTCATCTCACCCGACTACAACCCCACCGCCACCCACGCCGACTGGTGGATCCCGATCACTCCGGGTTCCGACAGCTTCCTCGCCATGTCGCTGGTGCACGTGGTGCTGAAGGAAAAACTCTATAAAGAGGACTTCATCCGCGAGCAGACCGACCTCACCTTCCTGGTGCGCGCGGACAACGGCAAGCTCCTGCGCATGAGCGACCTGCGCAAGGGCAGCAAGGACAACGTGTTCTACTGCTGGGACGAAGTCACCAGGGCCGCCGTGCCGATGCCCGGCTCGCAGGGCCATTTCCGCAAGACACTGCGGCTCGGCGCGCTCAAGCCCGCGCTCACCGGGCGCTTCGAGGTCAAGGGCGCGGACGGCAAGCCGATCGTCGTCACCACGGTGTTCGAGAAGATACGCACCGAGGCCGCGACGTTCTCGCCCGAGCAGACCCGCAAACACACCGGCATTCATCCCGATCTCGTCTACAAACTGGCGCGCGAATACGCCAAGGCGCACGATCCCGGGCTCACCATCGGCTTCTCGCTGCACAAGTACGCCTGGGGCATCCTCGCCTGCTGGGCGCAGGCGCTGTTCTGCGCGCTCACCGGTCACGACGTGGTGGACACCGAACACCAGTGGAGCCTCGGCGGTATCGGACCGCTGTCGACGCCGAAGCCGGCGCGCTTCGAGTCCGGCTTCCTCGGCGAGTGGCTGTCGGGACGCATGTGGGAAACGTTCCGCAAGCATTACGACGACAAGGAGTTCGCTTCACGCGCGGGACTCACGCCCGAGGAACTGGTCAAGCTCGCCGAGCAGGCACGCGACAAAAAATGGCTCGTGAACTTCGGCGAACCGAAGATACGGATACTGTTCGCCGACAACATGTTCCGGCGCAACAAGTCCTCCAGCCATTATAAAAAAGCGGTGCTGGACGCGACCGAGCTGTACGTCAACGTCAACTTCCGCATGGACTCGTCGGCCGAGCTGGCCGACTACGTGCTGCCCGCGATCAGCCACTACGAGGGCTGGGACATCCGCGGCGAGGTCGGTTACCACCGCTATGTGAACCTCACCGTGCCGCCCAAGGGCTTGAAGCCCATCGGTGAGACCAGGTCCGAGTGGGAGATCTGCCGGCTGCTGGCCGAGAAGATCGAGCGCGCGGCGAAGCGCCGCGGGCTCATGCAGATTCCGGACCCCGACTTCAAGGTCGAGAAAGACGGTAAGAAAGTGCCGCTCACGCGCGATCTCGACATCCTGCACGCCGAGTTCACCATGCAGGGCAAGCTCAACACCGACAAGGACGTGGTGAAATGGCTGATCGAGAACGTCCCGGCCTTTCAGCCGTGGACGTTCGAGAACGCCGTCGAGCGCGGCTTTCTCACGCTCAACACCAACGCCGGTCTGACCTCGCCGCTGTACGCCGACAAGCCGTACCGCTCGTTCGAGGAGCAGTTCTATCTCAAGCGGCCGTATGCCACGCTCTCCGGGCGCCAGCAGTTCTACATCGACCAGGAGCTGTTCCTGAAACTCAAGTGCACGACGCCGACCGCGCGCGAATCGCTGCATCCTTCGACGTTCCCGCTCAAGTTCTACTCGCCGCACACCCGCTGGGGCATCCACTCCACCTGGCGCTCCAACAAGTACATGCTGCGCCAGCAGCGCGGCGTGCCGCACGTGAACCTCAATCCGCAGGACGCGGCGAAGCGCGGCATCCACGACGGCGACACGGTGCGCGTGTTCAACAACGTCGGCGAGTTCCGGGCGATGGCCAAGATCCTGCCGAGCCTGCGCCCCGGCACGCTGATGATGGATCACGCCTGGGAACCGCACCAGTTCGTGAAACGCCAGGGCATGGACGAGCCGGTCGCGGGCCTGCTTGCGCCGCTCGAACTCGCCGGCGGCTGGGGGCATCTCAAGTTCGGCGCGGAGTGGGACGGCAACCAGCTGGCCTACGAGTCGTCGGTGGACGTCGCGAGGGTCTAAGAAACCATGAAGACCTCCAACAAAACGACCCTGCGTCCAACGTCGAACCGTTTCTCATATTATTAAGCACTCTTAAAGGGGCAGCCATGTCGAAACGCCAGCTCGCGATGGTCATGGACTTGAACAAGTGCATCGGCTGCCAGACCTGCACCTCGGCCTGCAAGACCCAGTGGACCAATCGCAATGGCCGCGACTACATGTACTGGAACAATGTCGAGACCCATCCGGGCAACGGCTATCCGCGCAAGTGGCAAGAGGCGGGCGGCGGGTTCGACGCAGCCGGCACGCTCAGGCCCGGACGCATACCGGACCTCAATCAGGATTACGGCGCGCCGTTCGATATGAATTACCAGGAAGCGCTCAACCCCTGGGCGAAGGGCAAACCCGGCGCGGACGGCCCGCCGCATCTGCAACCGGTGCAGGCGCCACAGCACGGCCCCAACTGGGACGAAGACCAGGGCGCGGGCGAGTACCCGAACAGTTATTACTTCTACCTGCCGCGCCTGTGCAATCACTGCACCAACCCGGCGTGCGTCGCCGCCTGCCCGCGCAAGGCGATCTACAAGCGCGAGGAGGACGGCATCGTGCTCATCGACCAGGAGCGCTGCCGCGGCTACCAGCACTGTGTCGCCGCCTGTCCGTACAAAAAGATCTACTTCAATCCGCTCTACAAGCGCTCGGAGAAGTGCATCTTCTGCTTCCCGCGCATCGAGCAGGGCCTGCCCCCGGCCTGCGCGCAGCAATGCGTCGGGCGAATCCGCTTCGTCGGCTACCTCGACGACGCCGAAGGCCCGGTGCACAAGCTGGTGGAGAAATGGAAGGTGGCGCTGCCGCTGCACGCCGAGTTCGGCACCCAGCCGAACGTGTACTACGTCCCGCCGCTGTCGCCGTTCAAGTACGACGCACAGGGAAGGCTCACCGACGAGCGGCGCATCCCGGACGCTTTCCTGGTTAATCTATTTGGCCCGCGCGTGCCGGAGGTGCTCAAGACGCTCGAATCGGAGCGCGAGAAAAAGCAGCGCAAGCAACCCTCCGAGTTGATGGATCTGCTCATCGCCTACCGCCATGAGGAGATGTTCAAGCTCGATCCCGCGTACTACCAGAAGAAAGCAGACGGTGCGCCGGCGAAGAGCGCCACCGACAAACTGCGGCACGTGATTCCGATCGTCCCCGCGGAGAGTCTCGAAGAGCGGCTTGAGAACCGCGAGGTCGCCGCCGGCAATCACAGCGGAGAGACGACATGAAGGCGCAACCGGGCCATCCTTGGCCCGCGCCCCTCGCCTTGATCCCATCGGCGAAACGCGTTTGTCTGCTGCTGGCGATGCTGTTTCCGGTGGCGGTGCACGCCGTGGAGTCCGCTTCATCAATTCCGGTCAAGTGGAGCGCCAGCGAGCCCGCGCTCGATCCCCTGCATGCCGTCTGGCTCAAGCAGACCCCGGCGACAATCGCCGTGTACCCGCAGGTGAGCGTGCCGCCCACCGCCGCAACCGTCGGCGCCGCGACGATCAAGGTGCGCGCACAGTACAGCGCAAGAACCGTCGCGCTGCATCTCGAATGGAACGATGACAAACCGGTCAGGGAGCGCAGCGTGGGCGCGTTCGCCGATGGCGCTGCGGTGCAGTGGCCGGTCCGTTACGGACCCGGCGCAGTGCTGCCTTATATAGGAATGGGGCACGACGGCGCGCCGGTCGCCCTGTGGTTCTGGCGTGGCGACGGATCGGTCGAGACGCTCGCCGCCGCGGGTTTCGGCACGCTCACCGCGCAAGTACCGGATGGCGTGAAGGCGCGCGGCATCTGGAAGGACGGCAAGTGGCACGTGGTCTTTACGCGCCCGCTCGCGGCCGCGGGCGAACAGCGCGTTACGCTCGCGCCCGCGAAACTCGGGCTTGTGCCCGTGGCCTTCGCCACTTGGAACGGCGAGGCCGCCGAGCGCAACGGGCTCAAGCGGCTGTCGGCCTGGCAGGTGTTACGTTTCGAAAAAGGCAAACCGGATGCGGCTTACGCGAAACAACTCGGCGAGGTTGCCGTGGCCGGCGATGCCGAGCGCGGCAAGCGGCTGATGAGCGAAAAGGGCTGCGTAGCCTGCCACAGCTTTCCCGGCAACCCGGCACAGCCGCGTATCGGGCCGGGCCTCTCCTATGCCGGCGGCATCCATTCTGGCGCGTACCTGCTCGAATCGCTCACCCAGCCCTCGAATGTCATCGTGCCGGGCAAGGGTTATTTCCTGGCGCAGGAAGGAAAGAAGGTCTCGCTCATGCCACCGCTGGTCGGCGCCGATGCGGAGCGCGACGACATCCTGGCCTATCTGATGAGTCTGCGCTGAGCGACCATGCTCGATCTCGACAACACACAAACGCGTACACACCTCAAGGACGCCTGCACACGCAAGGCGCACGCCCACGAGCTGGTTGGCGCGATGCTCGCGGATAATCTAAAGGCCTCGAACGAGGCGCAGCGGAATAAGTTTTCCGCGCGCTATAATATGCGCTACGCCGAGGTGACGGCGCAGGAGGCTACCCCTGCTATCGCACACCGGTTTTTTTCACTCGCGGAGGCCGGCCGCACCCACGCCCGCCGGACGCAGCAGAACCTGGACGACTTGGAGAAGAAGCCATGACAACACCGCAAGCAGGCCGGGTGCCTGAGATTCGCAAGATCATCGTCGTGGCCAGCGGCAAGGGCGGCGTCGGTAAGTCCACCGTCGCCGTAAATCTGGCCGCAGCGCTCGCCGCGGAGGGCGTGCCCGTCGGGCTGCTCGACGCCGACCTCTACGGCCCGAGCGTTCCCTTGATGACCGGCCTGCGCGCCGGCCAGCTGCGCACTGGGGCCGACGGGCGCATCCGGCCGATCGAGGCGCACGGCCTTAAGATCGTCTCGGTCGGTTTCATGGTGCCGGAAGGCGACGCGCTCATCTGGCGCGGCGCCGCGCTCCACAAGGTGATCCACGACTTCGTCCACGACGTGGACTGGGGCGCGCTCGATTTCCTGGTCGTGGACCTCCCGCCCGGTACCGGCGACGTGCCGCTTTCGCTCCACCAGACAATCCCGTTACACGGCAGCCTGCTCGTGACCACCCCGCAGGCGGTGGCCCGTGCCGATGCTGCGCGCGCCGCGTTCATGCTGCGCGAGCTCGGCATTCCCATCCTCGGGATCATCGAGAACATGAGCACGGTGGTTTGCCCGCACTGCCAGGCAGAGGTGCCGCTCTTTCCGGACGCGACAGCCGACCCGGGAAGGCAATTCGACGCACCGCTGCTCGGACGCATCCCGTTCGATCCCCGGATCGTCGCGTGCGGCGACGGCGGCACGCCGCTCACCATTGCGCACGCCGACTCGCCCGGCGCCGCGGTGTTTCGCGAGATCGCGCGCGGGTTGATACGGAACGGCGGCGCCAGCGGGCGCACGCACCAATCGGCGGTTGAACAGGAGGGGTTATGAAAAAGAATGTCTCGGTGATGTGTTTCCACGACGAGCTGTGCCAGGTGTTCAACGCCCTGATGACGGCGCTCTCCCTGCTGCGCGAGGGCTCGAAGGTGACGCTGTTCTTCGGTTCGCGCGGCATCAACGCCGTGCACCGCGAGAAAATGAAGACGCTCACCTGCCTGCCGGACGAGCCGCCCGAGGTCGGCAAGGCGGTGATGGACAAGATGGACGAAATGGGCCTGCCACTGGTCGAGGACCTGTTCGTGATGCTGATCGCGGAAGGCGCCACCGTGCTCGCCTGCCCGCTCAATCTTTCGCTCTTCGGCATGACGCCGAAGGACCTGGTGGACGGGGTCAAGCCGGCCGACCCGGCGAAGTATTACAAGGAAGTCGTGATCCCGGCCGATATGAACCTAACGTTCTAGTGCTTCATTCTGTTTGGAACTTAAACGCAGGGTTCCTTCCCCTTCAAGGGGAAGGACAGGATGGGGATGGGTGTTCAGTCTCGATGTACACAACCCCATCCCCTCCCAAATCCTCCCCTTGATGGGGAGAGTACTTGCAAGACCGGAAGGTCCGTTAAATACGAAGCACTACATCAGTGTCCGCACGCGGACAAAGGAGGCAACCATGTGGGGCGATATGGGCAATCACGGCTGGTGGTGGGGTTTCGGTCCGCTTCCGATGCTGCTGTTCTGGGTGCTGGTTATTGTGGGGATCGTGGCGCTCGGCAAGTGGACCTTCGACCGGTCCGGCGACGCGACGCGCGGCAAGTCGGCGCTCGACATCCTCAAGGAGCGCTACGCCCGCGGCGAGATTGGCAAGGAAGAGTTCGAGCAGAAGAAGCGCGACCTGGAAGGCTGAATCGTCCCGTGGCCGGTAAATCCCTGACAACGCTCGCGGCACTGCCCGCCGTGCACGAGGTGCTCGAGCACCCCGGACTGGCCGCGCTACGCGCGACGCTCGACCACGCGCTGCTGGTGGCCGAGATTCAGGCACGCCTCGGCGCGCATCGCGAGGCGCTGCGAGCCGGCGCCCGGCGCACGCCGCCCACGGCCGAGGAGATTATCGCGGAAGTCACCGCGGCGGTTGCGGCCTGGCGCGCGCCGCGCGTCCAACCGGTGATCAACCTCACCGGCACGCTGCTGCACACCAACCTCGGGCGTGCACCGCTGTCGGCCGAGGCGGTGCAGGCGATGGTTGCTGCGGCGGCCACGGTCAATCTCGAATACGACCTCGACGCCGGCAAGCGCGGCGACCGCGACACGCTGATCGAGGAACTGCTGTGCCGATTGACCTCCGCCGAGGCCGCGACCGTGGTCAACAACAACGCGGCGGCCGTTTTTCTCGTGCTCAATACGCTCGCGAACCGCAAGCGCGTGGCGGTGTCGCGCGGCGAGCTGGTGGAGATCGGCGACAGCTTCCGCATGCCGGACATCATCGTGAAGAGCGGCTGCCGGATGCTGGAAATCGGCACCACCAACCGCACGCATCTCAAGGACTACGCCGAGGCGCTCGATGCGGGCGCGGCGCTACTGCTCAAGGTGCACACCAGCAATTACCGCATCCAGGGTTTTACAAAAGAGGTTCCGCTCGAAAAGCTCGTCGAGCTCGGCCGCAAGCACAAAGTGCCGGTGGTCGTGGACCTGGGCAGCGGCGCGCTCGTGGACCTCGCGCGCTTCGGCCTGCCCGGCGAACCGACCGTGCAGGAGACGGTGCACGCCGGCGCCGACGTCGTGACCTTCAGCGGTGACAAGCTGCTCGGCGGGCCGCAGGCCGGCTTCATTGTCGGGCGGGCCGAGTGGATCAAACGCATCAGGCGCAACCCGATGAAGCGCGCGCTGCGCTGCGACAAGCTCAGGCTCGCTGCCCTGGAGGCGACGTTACGGGCTTATCTCTCGCCCGCGACCGTCGAGCAGACGCTGCCCGCCTACCGCATGATCGGGCGCAGCATCGAGGAGATCGAGCGGCTGGCGCAGGCGATGCGTCCGCATGTCGAGCGCTGGGCGGGCGAACGCGCGCGGGTCGATGTTGTCGGCGGCGAATCGCAGGTCGGCAGCGGCTCGCTGCCGGAAGCGGCGCTGCCCACGCGCCTCATCGCGCTCACGCCGGTCACGGGCGATGCCGAAGATTTCGCGCGTGCACTGCGCCGGCTTACACCGCCGGTGATCGGGCGCGTGCACGGCGGCAAGGTATTGCTGGATATCCGCAACCTGTTGGAACCGGAAGGGCTGCTGCGGGCCTTGGCGCGGCCGGATGAAATCACTACCACAGGGTCGTTACCGGATAACGACTGAAGGCGGCATCATGGGTCACGATGCGGATATCTTCCGAAAGCGCCTGAGCGATGAGCAGACGATCAAACGGGTCGCGATGAACGGGCGGCAAGTGCGCCAGATGCAAAGTGTGTCGAATGCTGACGGGAAGCTCTTCAAAATGGGTTTCGGCCAGGGCGCCGCGCAGCTCATCCAATGAGAGATCGATCTTCCCCAGGGCGGCCTTGATGGCGATTTCCCAAGTG
>DATEYP010000066.1:0-3196 GCA_035256085.1 Acidiferrobacterales bacterium | reverse complement strand
ACCCGGGCGAAGCCTCGGACAAGGACTTGTATGACCTGCCGCCGGAGGAGGAGAAGAAGATCCCGACCGTGTGCCACGCCCACGACCAGGCGCTGGACGCCCTGGACAAGGACCGTGAGTTCCTGACCAAGGGCGGCGTGTTCACCGACGACCTGCTCGATGCCTATATCGCACTCAAGATGCAGGATGTCACGCGCTTCCGCATGACCACGCATCCTATCGAGTTCGACATGTATTACAGTGTCTGATGCAGGGAGGCTCCGCGATGCTGGCCCTCACCCTCGGCAACTGCTCCATGCGTTGCTCTACCTCCTGCATCCATGCAGTCGTCATTCCCTCTCCCGCTGACGCGGGAGAGGGAAGCGAGCCGAGGCGCAAACTACGCGCGCTTTGTAATATTTGAGTTCGATATGTATTACAGTGTTTAATCCCGCAAGACACGCGAAGCTCGCGTTCATCCACGCTGTTCCGAAGACCTGAAAACGCCCCCTGCGGGGGCGTTTTTTTGCTTGCATTTCTGGAAAAATGACGCACCATGATGGTGCAAGTTATGACCTTGCTCATGGCAATAAATTTACAAGTTATTGTTTTTATACGTATAAAATGTCTGGTGCGGATATTGCTAAGGAACTGATATTACCCAAGGCCGGGATCATGCAAAGAAGTCTGCCGCAACACATTCTGGAAAACCTGAATACCGCGGTGCTGCTGGTGGACAGCAATCTGGTGCTCTGCGCCATCAATCCGGCCGGGGAGATGTTGTTCGAGACCGGTTCACGTCAGGCCACCGGCCAGCCACTCACACATTTATTGCCGCACAACCAGGCACTAGTCGAGGCCATGCACCAGACACTGGTTTCCAGTCATCCGTTTACCGAACACGGGTTGCGTCTTGGCGTGCCCGTGAACCGCTGGATTACCGTGGATTGCACAGTGACCCCGGTGTTGCGTGCGGACGGCAAGGGCGAACTGATCCTGGAAATCAATTCAATCGACCGGCTACTGCGGCTGGCGCGTGAAGAAAGCCGTCAGGACCAGCACGCCGCGAGTCGCGCGGTAATTCGCGGTCTGGCACACGAGATCAAGAACCCGCTCGGTGGCCTGCGCGGTGCGGCCCAGCTGCTGGAACGCGAATTGCCGTCCGAATCGCTCAAGGAATACACGCGCATTATCATTCACGAGGCCGACCGGCTACGTAACCTCGTGGACCGCATGGTCGGGCCGAATACTCCGCTGCGCAAGAAGCCCATGAACATCCACCAGGTCATGGACCACGTGCGCAGCCTGGTGCTGGCCGAGGTACCAGCCGGCATACACCTGGAACGCGATTACGACCCGAGCATCCCGGAGTTCCCCGCCGATGCCGAACAACTCACACAGGCGGTGCTCAACATCACACGCAACGCCGTGCAGGCGCTGAACCAGGAAGGTGCGATCGAATTCCGCACACGCATCGAACGTCAATTCACTATCGGCCAGAATCGTCACCGCCTGGTGGTGCGCGCCGAAATCGAAGACAGCGGTCCGGGCATTCCCGAAGAGTTGCGCGAGCACATCTTTTATCCCATGGTCACGAGCAAACCGAACGGCACCGGCCTTGGCCTGAGCATCGCCCAGGACATCGTGGCACAACACGGTGGCGCCATCGAATGTTCGAGCCTGCCGGGGAAAACCATATTTCGCATTTATCTGCCGTTGGAGAATGGACATGGCTAAACAGGATACGGCATGGGTGATCGATGACGATCAATCAATTCGCTGGGTGCTGGAAAAGGCGCTGCAGAAAGCCGGTATTGCCGTTCGCAGCTTCGATTCGGCGGCCAATGTGCCGGCAGCGCTCAAGCAGGCGCAACCGGACGTGATCCTGTCTGACATCCGCATGCCGGGCGTGAGTGGCCTCGAACTGCTGGAGGCGATCGGCCAGCAGGTACCGGATGTGCCCGTGATCATCATGACCGCGCACTCCGATCTGGAAAGCGCGGTCGCGTCATATCGCGGCGGCGCTTTCGAGTATCTGCCCAAACCATTCGATATGGATGACGCCGTGCGGCTTGCGCGTCGTGCGATCGAACACCGGCGCCGCCAGAAACCGGAATCCGGCGCGCTGCCCGAGAAGGTTCCGGAGATCGTCGGCGAGGCGCCGGCCATGCAGGAGGTATTCCGCGCCATCGGCCGGCTCAGCCGTTCCAACATCACTGTGCTGATCAATGGTGAGTCCGGCACCGGCAAGGAGCTCGTGGCGAGCGCCCTGCACCGCCACAGCCCGCGTGCCAACGGGCCATTCATCGCCCTCAACATTGCCGCCATTCCGCGCGAACTGCTGGAAAGCGAATTGTTCGGCCACGAGAAAGGTGCGTTCACCGGAGCCACCGCGCAGCGCAAGGGACGTTTCGAGCAGGCGCACGCCGGCACACTGTTTCTGGATGAGATCGGCGACATGCCTGCGGAACTGCAGACGCGCCTGCTGCGTGTATTGTCGGACGGCCGGTTTTACCGCGTCGGCGGCCATGAACAAATCGAGACCGACGTGCGCATCATTGCCGCCACCAATCAGGATCTCGAGGCACGCGTCAAGGATGGACGCTTTCGCGAGGACCTGTTCCACCGCCTGAACGTTATCCGTATTCACTTGCCGCCGCTGCGCGCGCGGCGCGAGGATATCCCGCTGCTGGCGCGCCATTTCCTCAAGAAGTCCGCGGAAGAGTTGGGTGTGGAAGTGAGGCACCTGTTGCCCGAAGCCAGCGACTACCTGACGCGCCTGTCCTGGCCCGGCAACGTTCGCCAGCTGGAAAACACTTGCCGCTGGATTACCGTCATGGCGCCGAGCCAGGCGGTGCGCGTCGACGACTTGCCGCCGGAGCTGCATGAAGGTACGCCAGCCACGACCGATGAGGAAGGCTGGCGTGCGGGACTCAAACACCTGATCGAACAGAAGCTGGCTAGCGGCGAGAGCAACATTCTGGAGAAGCTCAATCCGGAATTCGAACGCATCCTGCTGGAGGCGGCGCTGGCGCACACCGGCGGACGCAAACAGGAGGCGGCGCTCAAGCTCGGTTGGGGACGCAATACCCTGACACGCAAATTGAAGGAATTGGGACTGGACGAGTGATGGCCCCGTTACCGGCCGCTTTGTGTGGCACGCCTGACGCCACGCGCTGCCTGCTTTCTGTCCCGCATGAGGCGGTTGGAAACCAGA
>DATEYP010000065.1:0-2847 GCA_035256085.1 Acidiferrobacterales bacterium | reverse complement strand
ACCATCAGGGTCTGGCCGGTTTCCTTCACGTTCACCACGAACTCGGGCTTGAAGTGCGAGGCCACGATCGCTGCCACGCGCGGCTCGGGGTGATACTCCTGCGTGTCCACGGTGTAGCCGCGGGTGGCGACGATCTTGAGCGGTTCAAGCGTGTCGCCATTCATGATCGTGAACTGCGGCGGCCAGTAGGTACCGGCAATCGCATACTTGTCTTCGTAACCCTTGTACTTGGAGGTGTCCACCGAACGTGCTTCGAGCCCGGTCTTGATCACTGCAACGTTGTCCGGCTTCTTCATCCACAGGTCGATCAGGTTGACCTGGGCATCACGACCGATCACGAACAGATAGCGCCCCGAGTGCGACAGGCGCGAAATATGCACCGCGTAGCCGGTCTTGACGATGGTGATGATCTTCTTGCTGTCGCCGTCGATCAGCGCCACTTCGCCGCTGTCGCGCAGGGTCACCGAAAACAGGTTGCTCAGGTCGTAGCTGTTCTGCTGCTTCTTGGGCCGCTTTTTGGGCGGTACCAGCAGCTTCCAGCTGGCCTTCATTTCCTTCATGCCCCATTCCGGCGGCTGCGGCGGTTCATGCTGCAGGAACTTGGCCATCACCTCGACGTCGCTCGCCGAGAGCTCGCCGCCGGTGCCGAAGTTCGGCATGCCCGCGGGTGAACCATAGTTGATGAACACCTTGAGATAGTCGGTGCCCTTGGCAAGGGTGATGTCGGGCGTGAGCGGCTTGCCGGTCGCGCCCTTGCGCAACACGCCGTGGCAGCCGGCGCAGCGCTCAAAGAATATCTGCTTGGCGCGGGTGAATTCCGCGCTGGTCAGCGGTGGCGCCTTGGGCGTCAGCTGTTCCTTGGCCTCCTCCGGCTTGATCGGCACCGGCGCGCCCTTGTAGCGCATCTCGGTCTCCGGCGTACCCGGGTGGCCGGACGGCTTCTCCGCCGCGAATGCGGCGCTCATGGCCAGCGGCAGCGCCATGAGTATGGCAATGCCGGCGAACCGTTTGGTCTGCTTGTGTTTCATGGTTACTCCCTTTGTCGTGTCGAGTTGGAATTCCGGAGAACGGCGATCAGTTTACGTTCGAGGCCGCGTTAGTCCTTGATGTGAGTCAAATCCCCCTAGTCCCGGTAAGCGAAATACCCGATCACTTTACGAGGACTTGTCCGGTTTGTGCCGGCATTCGTCGCAATTGCCCGGACAAGCATCGCCGCGCGCATCGCTGCGCTCGACGACATCGTCGAGCCCCGAAGGTCCAAGCGCCGACTCCATGCCACGCACCATCTCGCGCGCACGCACGCTCTTCTCGCGGCGCTTGCGCCGTTCCACCTCCGGCGGGCATTTCTGATCGTTCCAGTAGGTCACCTGGCAGTCGAGACAATAGTGACACTCGTTGGCATTGATCTCGCCGTTCTTGCGGATCGCCTGCACCTCGCACTCCGCGGCGCACACCTGGCAGGGCCGTCCGCACTCGCGATGCCGGCGCAGCCAGTCGAAGATGCGGAACTTGCCGGGAATGGTGAGCGCCGCGCCCAGCGGACACAGATACTTGCAATAGAACTTGCGGTTCAGCGCCGACAGCAGCACCAGCGCCGCGGCATACAACACAAAACCCCAATCGCGCGCGAAGCGCAACGTGATCGCGGTCTTGAACGGCTCGACCTCGGCAAGCCGCTCTGCCTGGGTCAGCGAATGCAACGACAGACCAAACAACGCCAGCAGAATGATGTACTTCAGCGCCCATAGACGCTCATGCACCATGGGCGGAATTTCGAACCGTGGCAGGCGCAGCTTCTGGAATACCTGGAACGTGAGTTCCTGCAGCGCCCCGAACGGGCACAACCAGCCGCAGTACACGCCACGCCCCCACAGCAGCAGGGTCACGGCCACGAACGACCAGAGAATGAAGATCATCGGGTCGATGAGAAAACTCTCCCACTGGAAGCCGTGCATGGCCGCCAGGGTGAAGGTGAGCACGTTGATCACCGACAGCTGCGCCAGCCCATACCAGCCGATGAACAGCAACGTGTAGAGCAGAAAGCCGGTGCGCACCCGCCGCAACAGCAGCGGGTGCCGGGTCAGCCAGTCCTGGAACACGAGAATGAGGGTCAGGAAACCGAGACCGGCGAGCAGCACGCCGATTTCGAACACGCGCGTGTTCCACACGCTCACCCAGATCGGCTCTTCGACCACCTGTTCCCGACGCAGGTTACCTCGTCCATCCATGGACTCGTCCACTTCCAGCGGCGCCGGTGTGGCGCTCGCGAGTCCTGCCCTGCCCGGCCGCGTCACCGGCCGCGCTGCACTGGCCAATGGTTTGGCGGTGGCCACGGCAACCGATGGCGAGGGTGTGGCGGGGGCCGGCGCGCCGGCCTGCGGCGCAGGCCGGATGCCGCGCGCTGCGGCGACCTTGCGTACCGACTGCATGATGCTGGCGTTCTCCACCATCATGGTGATGGTCGCACCGGAGATGGCGTCGATGGTCACATAGCCTTCGCGTGTGCCGCCGATGGCGATCTTGTCGAACACCGACTTGCCGATGTACTGGCGGGCGAATTGCTGCAGACGCTCGTCGGTAATCCCGATCACCAGGATCGGCTCCTCATGCTGCACGATCTCGACGCCGGTGATGCGACCGTCGAGATCGAATCCGACCAGGGTATTGATCGGCCGGCCGGAGTATGCCGGGATCTGCACCACATCGGTGCTGAGGTAGGCGTAACCGAGGAGCGTTTTTCCGCGGTACACGGGCGCGGACGGCGGATCGCCCTCGAGCGCGCCGAAGCCCGTGGCCTCGGGAAAGAAGCCGCGCACCTGCGGATAGCGCTCGTCGATACCGGCGGCG
>DATEYP010000064.1:0-3065 GCA_035256085.1 Acidiferrobacterales bacterium | reverse complement strand
CAGGGTGTCGTAGCGCGCGAAAGCGCCGAACCAGACGCGTTGAAAGCGCTTGCTCAACGCCAGGGTCACCCGGCTGCCGCTGTATCCGGCGCGCGCATCGTATGCCGGGCGCGTGCCGGTCGCATAGATCGGCGCGACTTCAGAATAGTAATCGTGGAAACGCTCGGTGGCGTAGAGCGGCCCAGCGGCCACGCCGAAATTCCAGCCGCCGCCCGGACCGATATTTTTGATGTCGAAATTGAGATTCGGATGGGCGCTGCCGCCGCGGCTCTCAATCGAACCGAAATCTGTGCTGAACACGGCGCGCACCGGCAGGCGAAATTGCAGCTTGCGGTCGCCATTGCAGCTCCGCCACAGGCAGACCTCCAGCGCCGGACCGACCTCGAAAACCATATCCAGGCTGGGCATGCCCTGACGCGCGGAATTTTTCGAGCTGTCCACCGGCACACCGGCATCGGCGCTCAGGTCGAGCGTCACGCGATCCGATTCGAACAGACGGCCGTAGATGCCGGAACGGTCGATCTTGAGAAAATCGCCGCGATAGATGACATATGGCAGCGGCAGGAGGTACTCGCGCGACTCATCCGAGCCGCGATAGTCCGGAGAGGTCAGCGCAAAGAATCCGGCGCCGAGCTCCCAGAGCGGTTTTTCCTCGGCCATGCCGGTGCCCGTGGCGCAGGCCAGGAGCACCGCGCTGAGACCACGGCAAAGACGCAGGCGAGACTGTGGACCCATTCGAGAAGATGAGAGGCCGATGGCCGCGAACCCGCCGGGTTCGATCGGATTAGTATGGTTCCCCCGCCGCCATTTAATCACACCGCCGACGGCTGGCGCGAGGGCAGGCGCCGCGCGTTTACTCGGAGGCAGATTGGATTATAGTTCCTTACCAAGGTAACAACTTTCAACCTGCCCATCATGGCCTGGCGCCTGTCACGACTCCTGTCCACGCATCGGTTCCGGCGCCTGCCGGTCGCGCGGGCATTGTGCGGCCTGCTCCTGCTCGTCCCGCTCGCCGGCCATGCCGCCGACTGCCGGCCGGTGCCGGCCGATCCGCCTGCTGCCGGCAAGCGGCAGGACTTCGCTCGCGGGCTGCTGTGGAAAATCGAGACGCCCGGTGTCGCGCCGAGCCACCTGTTCGGCACCTATCATTCGAGCGATCCGCGCATCACCACTCTGCCCTGCCCGGTGCAGGAAGTCTTCGATCGCAGCGCCAGTTACACCATGGAAGTCATCACCAACGGCGCGGGCATCGTGTCCATGGCCGAGGCCATGTACTTCAGCGACGGCCAGACCCTGAAGGCCGTGCTCGGCGAGCCGCTCTACCGGGAAACCCTGCGCGCCGTCGGCAACGGCGGGAACGGCGGCATCAATAATATGAAGCCGTGGGCGGTGATGATGGCGCTAAGCGCCCCGCGCGAGGGGCGCGGACTGTTTCTCGACATTGCATTGCAGTTCGCGGCCACACGGCGAGGCAAGCCCACCTATGGGCTCGAAACCATGCAGGAGCAGATTGCCGTGTTCAATGGGATGAGTCTTGATAATCAGATCGTGCTGCTGCGCGATGCCGTGCAGACCCATCAGCTCACGCAGGACGTCCTGGAGGAACTTACCCGGGCCTATCTCAGCCGCGACCTGAATGCCTTGCTGGCGCTGAGCGAAAAATACAAACCGCAGGATGCGCGTGTTTACGATGTCATGATGGACCGGCTGCTGGTGCGGCGTAACGCCAACATGGCCGAGCGCATGCGCGTGCGCCTGAAGGAAGGCAACGCCTTCGTCGCGGTCGGCGCGCTGCACCTGCCGGGCGAGACCGGCATGCTCCGGCTGCTTAGCACGGCCGGTTATCGTGTGACACGCGTCTACTGACAGGCTGTTGTAGGTCGCCCTTCAGGGCAACATCTGGGTCAATGAGGTACAGTTACATCAATTGTGTGCGGCGCGTCGCCCTAAAGGGCGACCTACACGGAAAGGAGAAGACTCATCGCTTCGGCACGCAAAAAGAAAAAAACCACGCGCCGCACCACCAGCTGGACACGCTGGCCGGACGACCGGCTGCTCGACACCCGCCTGTGTGACCTGCGGCTCGCGCTCAGCGGCGGTCTGGTGCCGCCGGCGCTGCGCGAACTGGAGCACGAGCTGGCCGCGCGCAGCATCCTGTTCCGCCCGCACTGGTGGCTGTCGGACTGCTGGTTCTGTCCGGACGGCGTACCGGGCTTCGCCATTCCCTTCTATCTCGCGCATCCGCGCCTGACAAAATTCGAGCAGCAGTTCATGCTCGAAGCCGAAGGCGGTACGGCCGACAGCTGCCTCAAGATCCTGCGCCACGAAACCGCGCACGCGCTCGCCAACGCCTACCGCCTGCATCTCAAGCAGGTCTGGCGGCGGCGCTTCGGGCGCGCCAGCCGCGTCTATCCGGAGAGCTACCTGCCGCGCCCCGGCAGCCGCAACTATGTCATTCATCTCGACAACTGGTACGCACAGAGTCACCCGGCCGAGGACTGGGCCGAGACCTTCGCCGTCTGGCTCGACCCGCATTCGCGCTGGCGCGAGCGTTACCACAACTGGCCGGCGCTGAAAAAACTCGAGTACGTGGATACGCTGATGCAGGAGATCCGCGGCAGCAAACCGCCGGTGCGCACCCGCCGGCAAATCGATGCCGTGAGCTCGCTCACGCTCACGCTGCGCGAGTACTTCGAACAGAAACAGGCGCGCCTGCGCGCCGACTACCCGCGCTTCCACGAGGAACAGTTGCGCCAGATCTTTCCCGGCCCGCACCGCGGCAAGCGCGAGCGTGCCTCACGCCTGGTGCGGCGCCTGAAGCGCGAGCTGCTCACCACGGTCGCGGCCTGGACCTCGGACTCGCGCTATCGCATCCACCTGACGCTGGAAGACATGGCGAGCCGCTGTGACGAACTCGACCTGGTTGCCGGAAACGATCCACAACAGAACCGCGTGGCGCTGGTGGCCGCGCTGGTCATGCTGTACATGGGCTCGCTGCGCTCCGGCGCGGCGCGACTCGCCGTATGAAAAAAGCCAAAGCCAGCCGTCCCCTGCGCGTCATGATG
>DATEYP010000063.1:0-9614 GCA_035256085.1 Acidiferrobacterales bacterium | reverse complement strand
TGCGGCGGATGTGGGACAAGCGCCAGCGCGGCTATCGCGCGATGGGTTATCGGGTCGGCACAGACGATGCGCCCGCGCCGGGTCGAAGAGACTGAGCGTCCGGGAACAATACCCATACCACGCGCGCCCATACTCTTGAGGGTTCGAGTGGTTAATTTGTGTACCGCCCGCGCAGAAATTCCGCCCTCCGGTGAAATACTGCGCACGCAATGTATCGGGTCGCGGACCGGTCGCCACATGCCGCAAGACTCCGTCGCACAGTACTTGCCTGGTGAACGCAAGCGGCTTATCGTATCGCGCTTTTCCGGGAACACCGCCGGCACGTCGGAATCCGACGAGGACAACAATGAACCGCCTCCTGCACTACTTTTGTCTGGACATCTTCCAGTGTCTTCAACACTGGAGAAAGAACGATGTCCACGACCAACAAGGCCCGCGACCGCAGCGCGGATGGCAAACTGTTGCGCAAGTACCGCCGTTTTTATGGCGTGCCGTTTCCGCAGGGAACGCCCAAGTGGTGGCGCAAGCTGCACATGACCCGTCCGCGGCGGCGTGAGAACAAGCGCATCTGCCACCTGATCCTGCGCGGCGCTGACGCGGATGGCATTACGCCGCCGCTCGGGAACTGCAAACCGCATGAGTATTACTGGTAGCCCACGCCCATGAAAGACCTCGAACACCCGCTCACCGACGCCGAACTGAACGAGCTCGATGATTTTCTGGCCGACGAGGCACTGGAAGATACCTCCATGGATGTCTCAACGCTGGAGGGTTTTTTCACGGCGCTCGCGATCGGGCCGGACACCCTTTTGCCGTCGCAGTGGCTGCCTTGGGTGTACGACATGCACGAGGGCAAGGCCGAAGCGAAGTTTGAGAATCTCGAACAGGCCAACCGCATCCTGGGGCTCATCATGCGGCATCACAACACCGTCATCCGCACCTTCATGAGCGACCCGGCGTCGTTCGAGCCGATCTATTGGCGTGGTGCCCAATGGGGTGCCTCTGAGTGGTGCGAAGGTTTCCTGCTCGGTACGCAGTTCAGCCGCGAGGCATGGAGTCTGTTGATGGTCGGCCAACCCAAGCTCTTCACACCGTTCTTTCGCCTGGGAACCAACGAAGGCATCGAACTCATCAAGAAGGATCACGACGCCGAACGCTGGATGAACGCCGTCGCTCCGACGCTGGTTGAGATTCACACGTACTGGAAGGCGCGCCGTGACGCGCGGCCGGCCGGTCTTGTCGGCGATGATTTCCGTCTCGGTGGTCAACGCGCGCCCATAACACGCGAAGCGCCGAAGGTCGGCCGCAACGATCCGTGTCCGTGCGGCAGTGGGAAGAAGTTCAAGAAGTGCTGTGGCACCGCGGGGGCGGTCGTGCACTGAGCGGCATTGTCAGGCACCTCACTTCGCGTCGCCCCGATACCCCTTGCTGATCTGCTCCAGCACGAAGTTGTCGTTGTCGGTGTTGATCTGTACCCACAACGGCAGGTGGTCGGACATCAGGAACGTGAAGGCGAGTTTGTCCTTGTAGTGGACCGCAGCTTCGGAGCGCGCTTTCTTGCCGAACTCGCGGATGTTCCAGGTGGCAAGGTTCAGCGTCTCGTCGAGCTTCGAGGACGGGATGCCGCCCTTCTCGATGCGCTGGCGCAGCGCGATCAGCCCGTCGGCGATGGGCTTGGAGATTTGGCCGTGGTGCATGGTCGGTTCCCTCCGAGTGGATGTGTCAGCGTTTCTTCTTCAATATCTTCAGAAACTCCGCGGCCGTCACGATGCGCGTGGCGCCGACCCGTTTGAGTGACAACAACCCGCGCCGGTCGCCGGTAACGAGGTAATCGGCTTCACCGGCGATGGCCATCGCGAGCACGGGGTTGTCTTGCGGGTCTCGCGACAGGTCCACGTCTGGCAGTTCGGTCAGCACCGTCGCGTGGCGCTTGAGACCGTTGACGAGGTTACCGGCCTCGGTGGGCTTGAGGAACTTCTTGACCCTTTCGTAACGGCTCGCCCGGCGGAATTCCCCGAGTTGCCACACCGAGGTGACGAGCGTGAAGCGCTTCTTGCGCCAAGCCTGATAGACCTGGTCCGGCGATGTGTCGGCGGTGATCAAGGCCGCGATCAGGATGCCGGTATCGAGGACGACACGCATTGGTTATCAGTGCGCGCCGACGGCCTCTTCGATCGCCTCCATGATTTCCTTCTGGGAGTATGCCCGGTTGCGCTTCTTGACGTTTTCCACGGTAAGCTCGAATAGCCGCGCCTGCACCGCCTCGTCAATGAACCGGGAAATGTCGCCCTTCTTGCCGCCCTTGCGCGCGAGGTAGGTGCGCAAGGCGCGATCGGTGGTCTCGGGCACCACGACGGACCAGCGGATATTGCTCATGGAGGAATCCTCGGGTTGAATCGGATGATATGAGGATATACACATATCCACCTATCTGCAAGTCACTCACGGCGTCGGTGCCGGCGGGCGTTGATCCTGGCGTTCGACCGCTACGGGGCTGCCTGCCCCAACCGGACCCGGTTCCCGATCCGGGAATGACAACCACAGCCACGGCGCCGCGAGCGCAATCAGCGCGACGAACCAGAACACCCAGATGCGTTGGTGAGCGAACAGCTCACGTGCTTTGAAGAAGGCTGGCAGTCGGTTCATGCGTTTGTTTTTCGCTTCTTACTATTCCCGTACACGAGAAATCGTGTCACTTTGCCGCTCATGGTAAATGCCGGCGCAGCTCGACGGCCAGCTCGCCGTCGGATGCCGTGATGCTCACGTCAGGAACGACCGCGCCCGGTACGTGGCGCACCTGCACGTTCACGTCGAGATTGAACACACCGGTGGCTGGCCAGTTGCGAAGCACGCTCAGATTCGCGTAGGTCAGTGTAACCGTCTCGCGCTCCGTTCCGGTTGCGGTGACTGTCGGCGGTGCCGGCGGCACATGGGCACGCAAGCGGCCGATGAGGTAGACCTGCCCTACTCGTTCGAGAGGCGTCAGCGCCGCAAGCAGCGCCTCGGTGGTTGTAGTCTTGATCTTGAGTACACGGATAGTAGTCTGCTCGTCCGCGCCACGCACCAGCACCGCACGTTCGGCGTACCAGTCGCACGTCCCCTCACGACACACCGTTACCTGGCCGGTGGGTACATCGAGGATGAGGCCGCCGTTTTGCCACGGTCCGATCACGCGATACTTTCCCTGCACGGGTTTGAAGGCGTGGTTGTCCTGGCCGGCCACGTCGAGCCACCAGTCGGCCTCGGACTTATGGGCGTCGTAGTGGGTACGCGCGTCGGTGAACCAGCCCAGCATGTCACGCACCGTGCCGAGCGGCCCGGCACCATGTTGCGCCACGACCGCGACCGGAATCGTGAGCACGGCGAGGACAATGATGAACCACAACTCGCCCAAGCTCATCGGCGACATGCGGTACTTCTCGTTCCCCGGTAAAACACAGCGCACACGCGACGGCCAAAACCATGCGACACCCGCCGGCGTCATCATGTCGGCGATTGGGTGCGAGGCGAAGCCCGCAATGAGGGCGAGGCTGTAGCCTTCCGGCAGCGGCCAAGCCACGAGCGCGATGAGCATGGAGGCGAGCAGCGAATGGGTCGCGGTGCGGTGGCCAACCCAGTACTCAATGGGCCCGGAGATCCAGGGCAACCAGCGGCCCACCATGCCATCGCGTTTATCGAGGTCAGGTAGCAGCGCTGCGGCTGCGGCGAGAAGCGCCTCGGCCACATGCGGTTTGTGACCCGCGACCGCCGCCGCGCAGAAGTAGGCGAACTGGCCGACGATGATGTGGGATGGTGCGATCACTTGAGCTTGAACATCAGCAGCCGCACGCCGATGAACAGCGCGATGCCGATACCAGAGAGGATATACAGCTCGTTGCTGTTGGTGCCGCTCGCGATGTAGCGGCCCGCGACCACGGCCATGAGGCCGAGCACGAGCGTCGGCGTCATGTCGAGGTAGCGCACGCCGGCCTGGTGAGCGAAGGCGCGCACGGTGTAGCGCGTCACCATGGCCTCGGCGGCTGCCGCCTCCAACATGCCGCGGATCGCGGCCGGCACACCGCCCGAGTCCTGCTCGACCGCGCGCAGGAACGCCGCGCGCACGCGCTCGCTCTCGAAGCGCACCGGTCGACTCGCGAGCCATTGTTCAGCAATGGCGCGGCACTGCGCAGCCGGCAAGGGCTTCAACTCGATGCGCTCACGGAAGCGCCACAGAAGGCGATCAATCCGCACGCGCCGGTTGGTGTTGTCCATCGCCGCAGCGACTTGCGCCTGTTCGAGCAGTAGCGCGAAGAACTCAGCTTGAGTCGGCGCCACTTCGAACGACTCGATGAAGACAAGCGCGTTCTTGCCCTGTAGCGAGCGTGCGACGAGCTCGATACTCTCGCGCACCGGCAAGCGGCCAAGCGTGCGGCCTATCCATTCCCAGCGCACCTGCCCGGCGCGCCGCGCGCGCATCCGGTGGCGCTGCGGCACCAGCGACTCAGGTACGGTGAGGCCCAGCCGTTCGTGCACCTGGCGCGCGAGGTCGTAGGCTATGGCCTTGACATTGCCCTCCGGCACCCACAGACATACACGCTCAGCACTGAGGCGAGCATGAAGCTCGCGCAGAAAGGCGCTCTTGCCGATCCCGGCGCGGCCGGTGACCAGCAGGTTGTTACCTTTCGCGAGCGCAGCGCTGGCCTGCGTCAACTCGTGATCGCGACCAACAAATCCTGTAATCTCAACCACTCCTCGCCTCCGAATCGCCGTGCCGTTATCTCGATTGCCGTATCAAGGCTCGCGCGCAGTTGCCGGTGGGCGTGCTCGGCACGCTTCCAGGCCTCGGCCTCGGGCCAGAGCTTGTCCTGCTCGGCCCTGCCCTCCTTCACTGCCTGCTTCCAGTACTCGGCGCGGTCGCGGTGGAGACGGCGCAGGTCGTCGGCCTCGGCGACTTTGCCGGAAAGGTCCCTGAGCATGCGCACGTCGGCGAGGAAAGCGGTGAGCACCGCGTCGCGCTGCCTTGCTGCCTCGGACTGTGCTTGGGCGAGTTTGAGATCGTTCGTGCGATCGAAGAGCGGGATGCGGACGCTGACGCCGGCGTTCGGCCCAGCGGCGCCGCCATACTCCGTCCCGCGCTCGGTCCAGCCAAGAGTCGCGGCACTGGACCAACTGCGCTGGCGCGCGGTCTCGGCGACACTCGCCTCCTGCGCGGCGAGCACCGGGTTGAATTGCAGTACAAGAGCGATAGTGTCGTCGAGCGCGCTGCCAAGTGACGGGAGTGACCACAGGAGCGCAACGGCGCCGACGACGAGGCGGTTCAGGTGAACAGGTCTCCCTGGGCGGAGCGAATGGTGACGAGCACCAGGTCCTGCTGGAGCTGCAGGAGGTCGCGCAGCTTGGCGATGGTGGGATCGTCCAACCCCTCACCTTCCAGCACGATCTGGAGCTTGCCCTCGTCCGTGGTCGTGATGCGGCGCACGCGCGCAGCCAGGTCCTCGACGTTGAAGATGGGCCGAGACTTCGCGACCGGCGACGGTGCTCGGTTCAGTGTGGCAACGACGCTGGTCTTTGCAGCTTCAGGCGGCTTGGTCGAAAATGAAGCCCTACTCTCTTCGCTCGTTCGTCCTTTCATTCAGATACCTCCGTGCGTGGATGAAGTTGGTACAACAAGTGACGACTCACGGTGCGGGCTCGCCGTCAGGTAGTGCTCGATCATGCTGCGCGCACTCTCCCAGCCGCGGCAGACCTCGGCCGCGTAGCCCTGGCGGCGGAGCGCGCGAATCCAGCCGATCTGCTCGGGCGTGGGCTTGCCGCGCTCGGTCTTGAGCTCGATGTAGAGCCCGTGCGCGCCGTTGCGCGCGACCGGCAGGCACAGGTCCGGCAGACCGCGCTTCACACCCTCGGCCTTGAGGCGCGCGGCCGTAGCCTTGTGGCGGTGGCCGCCGTTCGGGATCGCGTGGAGCAGCGCAAGCTCGGGCAGGCGCGGCCGGGTGAACTCGGCCCAGCGGAACAGCGCCGCCTGCTCGGCGTGCTCGCCATCGTGTCGAGTACGACGCTGCACGCGAGCTACGCGCAGAGTCGCGCGGCGAAACGATGCAATGTTGGCGATGCGCTGCACTCAGTACCTCGGCCGCATCTTCTCGCGCAGCGCCTGCACAAACGACAGCACCTTGGCGCGGTCGATCTCGCGCGGCGGTTCGATCTTGCGCGTCTTGTACTCGTCCTTGCGCGCCTCGGCGTTGGTTGCCTCGCGCAGCCGCGCAACCATCGGGAAACGCTCTTCGGTCGAGACCACGCTCTTCACCGCGCGCAGAAAGGCCGCGTCCGGGAAGTTCTGCAACTGGTCCCAGTACACCCCGGCGCGCTCGACCGACAACTCAACCGCGTAGGCGGCGGCGAGGTACGCCATTCCCTGCTGGAAGGTCTGCTTTTCCATCGTTTGCTTTTCCATCGTTGGCTCCGAACAGCGTTTGCAATGCGGCGACGCTGGAGGCGATGCGCCCCTTCTCGCCGCGTTTCTCTGGCAAGGGCACGATGTCCACGCGCTCCTCGTCTTCCCAACCCCGCGCACGCAACCAGCTCGCCGGGTATGGGATGAACTGCCCTTCGTCCTTGCGCCACTGCACCGAGGCCTTGGCGCGCTCGACGGCCGCGAGGATCGCGGTGACCAGTTCCTCGCCCGGCTTAAGCGCACGCCAGGCCTTCATGGCATCGCCCTTGTTGCGCTTTTTGGGGTAGGTCGTCCAAAATCGTTCGAACGATTCCGCGAGATTCCCAGCGCGCGGTGCGACTTGGTACTTCGCAGCGTCCGACTCTGCGCAAGAGAGTGGTTTGTTCTCTGGTATGTTCATGGTCTGTTCTATGCCCGTGACCAAATCGGTCACCGTTTTAGTGACCGAATCAGTCACCGTTTCGTCCAAATCGGTCACCGTTTCTGGCTCGGAAACCGTGACTGCTTTGGGCACCGTTTCCTGCGCTGAAACCGTGACCGTTCTGGTCACCGTTTCCGGCACGCCCAGCCGGTAGCGGCAGGACCGCGAGCGCCCGCCGTTGCCCTCCTTGCTCAGCCACCCGAGCGCGGCCAGGCGCGTGGTCACGTTCGTGATACGCCGCTCGGGCAGCCCGGTAAGCGCCGCGAGCAGCCCGCGTGACGGCCAACAGTGGCCGGCCTGGTCCTTGAAGCCGTGCAGCGCGATCAGCACCCGCAGGTCGCGCGCGGTGAGTCTCGTGTCCTTCAGCACCTCGATCGGGAGGATGCTGAAGCGTGGACCGGCCATGCTCAGGCAGCCTTGTCGCGGATCTCATCCAACAGCTTCCCGGGCGGAACCTTCAGCGCCTTGGCCATGCTCAGTAAAAGCGGCACGGTAAGCGCGGTCTTGCCGGCCTCGATGCGGCTGATTTCCGACTGGTCGCGTTCCACCAGTTCCGCGAGCTGCTTCTGCGTGAGTCCGGCACGGGTACGCGCGATGCGAATCGCCTTCATATTCCCTCCATGAGTGATGTTCATTGTCTATGACTTATCGTCCTATTTCAAGACAGCATATGACTTGCAGTCATAGATCGGCTAGACTCGACCGCCCAGAAGAACAACACGGCCTTTCATCGACAAATGACGACGGGCGCTAAGGACACGACGCTTTCCACGCGACTGCGCGCCGCGCGACAGGCTGCGGCCCTGACACAAACCGAGCTCGCCAAACGAATCGGCTCCGACCAGGCCATCATCTCGCGCCTTGAGCGCGGCGAAAGCATGGGCACGCCTGACGTCCTGCGCGCCATCGGCAAGGAACTCAAGGTCACCGTCACGTACCTCCTTGGCGAAGACACGTCCGACCACGCCGTGCGCCCGACGCGCGAAGCCATCGCTTCAGACCGAAAGATGCCCAAGGGGCTTCGCGACCTGGCCACCGATGACGTGCTCATGAAGGCGATGAAGATCACCGCCCGCGAACTCAGGGCGCTGGCCTCGATTGAACTATCGGGATCTGCGAACAAGGACGGATACGTGCAGCTGCTCGTCGCCATACGGGCC
This sequence comes from Acidiferrobacterales bacterium, assembly GCA_035256085.1. GTDB lineage: Bacteria > Pseudomonadota > Gammaproteobacteria > Acidiferrobacterales > UBA6901 > UBA6901. The sequence continues at coordinate 1,603 of DATEYP010000063.1, read as the reverse complement.
GTAACGAGAGCCTGAACACGGAGGGCCGCATGGCCCGTGTGCGTCTCTAAGCAGAAGGATTGCGGAACTCGGCCGGAATTGCGGAACTGGCGCCCTGGACAAAAAGCGCCATAACCGGTTGAAGTGAATGGTGCCGGTGACCGGAATCGAACCGATGACCTACTGATTACGAATCAGTTGCTCTACCAACTGAGCTACACCGGCAACGGGCCGGCAAGTATAAGGCGTTTAGGTTGGGTGAAACAACAAAAACACCGGCAGAATCAGTGCGTGACCTGAACGCTGGGGCGCATACGCACGATAACGTCAACGCCCTCCATGTGCATACCCTCGGGCAATGCCGGGAGACCGTGGATCTGCACGTCTTCGGCCGGAATATCCATGAGCTTGCCGGTCGAGGTGTCATAAAAGTGGTGATGCGGGGCGGTATTCGGATCGTAGAAGACCCGAGCCGGATCGGCGATCACCTCGCGAATCAGGCCGCGCTCGGCGAACAGGCCGAGCGCGTTGTAGACGGTGGCTTTCGAAACGCGCGCGAACTCGCCATTCACCAAGGCAAAAACATCTTCCGCCGACAGGTGTTCGCCACGCGAGAACAGCACCCACGCAATCTCGACTCGCTGGCTGGTCGGATTAATGTCGTGCGCCCGCAACAGCGCTGCGATCTCTTCCTGCGTATATGTCTTTCTGTGCAACATCTATGGAGATGTGTACCTGTGAATAATTCAGCCTGAGGTAAACCCCCGGCTCTGCCGGGGGACCCACAACGGTTCGACCGTTACCGCGGTCGAGATTTTTTTCCCCCTGAAAGGGGGAAGGAGTGATGTGTGCCGCCTTCAGGCGGCTCACGGTGTTACTCGCGCCTTGGACGACTGCATGGATGCACGACTCCATGGATGGAGGAGGTAGGGCGGCGTCGGGAACAGCCGCCGAGGAGGTAGGGCAACGCCGGGAGCGGTTGCCGAGGCGCTCACCAAATAAGCCCCCGGCTTTTAATGCCGGGGGTCATTTAACTATGACAGGACGAACGCAGTAGGGCTTCACTGGCTTACGACAGGGCGGACACAGCAGGGCTTCAATCATTCTATGACTGGTCAACCAGGCAAGGGTCTGTGGTACGTGCGGAAGGACGGGCGGATTCGCGGCCCGTTTCCGGCCGGGCAGATTGCGCGCGAGATTCTCCTCGGGCGCATTCGCGATAACGATGAACTCAGCAACGACCGCGAACACTGGCGCCTCCTCAGTGCCTTGCCGCAGCTCGTCCCGGGAGTCATGCAACACGCCGGTACAGTGGAGGGTGAGCAGCACCTGCTGCTCGCGCGCCTGCGCGAGGATGAACGCCTGCACGACCGGCGCGGACCGGGGCATGTACCGGCCGATACCAACCAGCGCCATGGCGACCGGCGCACCGTGGAATCCTTCGACGTGGTGGCGCATCGCGAACGTGTGACGCGCTGGGCGGCGGAAGAGAACAAGGAAGAGCACAACCTGTTGCTGCCGGCGGCGGTGATCATGATCACCCTGTTTATTCTTGCCACGTACTTCCTCTGGTATCGCCCGGCGCCACCGCTGGCCGAGCGCGACTGCCAGGCAGCACCCGCTG
>DATEYP010000062.1:0-17346 GCA_035256085.1 Acidiferrobacterales bacterium | reverse complement strand
CCTACCCCGGCGTATGATCTTCAAGTGGTGCTCGACGCAATGCTTTTTGGTCGGACCGAGGGCGATGGACAGCCGGTGCAAACCCTGCCATTCAGCAGCCTCAATCTAGTTTTGAATGGCGTGATGGCCACGCATACCGGCGGGTCTGCTTTGGTCGCCGTGAAGGGTCAGCCCCAACAAGCATTCGGTGTGGGTGACGAAGTACTTCCGGGTGTAGTGCTGTCCGCTGTATTGCAGGATCGGGTTTTATTAAAACGTGGCGGCACGCTGGAGAGTCTGCTTCTGGAAGGTGCGGCAGACGAGTTGTTATTCTCTGTTGGCGTCACGCCTGTGCAGAGCACTCTGGTGCAATCACCGCCGCGCAACAGCGGGGCCACGCGCTTTGTATTATCGAGGGAAACCCTGCGTAGCCAGGTACAGAGCCCACAGGAGTTGCTGAGTCAGGCGGTCGTAGTGCCGAACAGTGGCGGTGGATTCGCACTGCAAGAGATAGAGTCTGGAAGCCTGATCGAGCAGTTAGGGCTGCGCGCCGGGGATGTGATTCTGAATGTCAATGGGCAGGCACTGAGGTCAACCGATGACATCATGCGGGCGTATCAAGGATTACAGGGCATGAACGAGGTAATGCTGGATGTGGCGCGCGATGGGCGGCGGGTGCAACATCTTTACGATATTCGCTGACTGATCTTAGAGAGCGGGTCCAAGTCCTTCTCTAAGAATACATGTCGAAAACTGTGTCCGATGATACGCTGCGCTCCAACCGTCCTGCGTTACTGGATTCCGGCATTCGCCGGGTCGATCGGTGCGCAGGGCGCACCCTACATTATTAGAAGTGAATTAACGGCTCAGGACACTAGCGGCCGGGATAGAGCACCTTGGCGAGCGCCGTGAAATCCGGGATGCCGACGGTGCGTTCGTCGAATTTGAGGGCGGCGGCGATATAGCGGAAGGAGGCGTCTATCGCGGTCGGGGCCACGCCGCTGTCGATGATGCGCGACTGCGGCTCTGAAACCGACAGGATGCCGACAAACTCCCACGCCTTGCGTCCGGGCAGCGGATACAGCACCACGACGCGCGCGCGCGGGCTGGGGACATGTCCTGCTCCGCCGGCCAGGATGTCGTACGACACCACCGGCACCGGTCGCAGCCGCCAGCCGAGCACGCCCAGCAACCACGGCGGCGCGTGCGGCACGCGCGCCAGACGCGGCAGGGCCACCACCTCGGCCATGCAGGCACTCGGCAACAGTAATGGCAGATTGTCGGTCGGCACCTCGAGGGCATGCACCGGGTCACGCGTGATGGCGCTCATGCCGAAGCCTCCAATTGCTTCAGATAGCCGGCAAGGGCGCGTGGTTCGAACACCAGCACCGGCATCTGTCCGGCGCGCACCCAGGCGCCGTTGATCAAATGTCCGGCTGGCGTTGGCGCCGGACCAGGCGGGACAAACGGCTCGACGCGCACGTCTTCGTGCGCCAGCAGCTGCAATTCATCCGCGATCAGGCCAAGCGTCTGGCCTCCGATTTGCAGAAACACGGCACGCTGCCAGTTGTGGCGGGACAATGGATTGAGATCGGCATCGACAGAATAGGCGGGAACGCGTCCGCCAGGTGTGACCTGCCAGGCGGCGATCAGCGCGCCCGGTGTGTCGTTGATATCGAGATGCTCGCGCTTCTCGATGACATAGCTCGTGCTGTTGGGCAAAAGATAATCCACCAGGTTCGTGCCGGCATTCACTAGACCGATGCGCAGAAATTGTCGGATTTCGGTCAATGCCTCTCCTTAGTCCTGTCGACGCGGTGTATTCTTTTGACAGGACGGACGAACCTGCTGGGCTCCATTATTGCGATGCTCAGAAGGCCAGATGCGCCGGCAACAGGAAATTGATCCGGTCGAACAACTCGTCTTCCTGGTAGGGCTTGGTCATGTACTCGTTCACGCCGAGTGCAAACGCCTTGTCGCGGTGTTTGTCGCCGGCGCGCGAGGTGATCATGATGATCGGCACCTGCTTGAGGCGTGAATCCGAACGCACGCGCGACGTCAGCTCGTAGCCGTCCATGCGCGGCATCTCGATGTCCACCAGCATCACGTCCGGCACCTGGTCGCGCAACAACTCGACCGCCTCCACCCCGTCCTTGGCCAGCAGCACGTCGATGCCGCGCTTCTGCAGATGGCGCTGCGTCACCTTGCGCACGGTGATGGAATCGTCCACCACCATGACGACCGCGTTGCGGCGCATCGGCGCGGTCGCTTCGATCTCGAAAGCAGCGTGCGGTTCCGCAGCCTTTTGAACCGCGGTGCCAATCATTCCCTCGCCTTTCAGGTCGCGCACAACGTGCATGCCTTCCTCGGTCAGCCACAATCCGGGCACGTCCAGAATCAGCACCACGCTGCCATCACCGAGAATGGTGGCGCCGCCGAGGCCTTCGATGCCCGCCAGCTGCGCGCCCAATGGCTTGATCACGACTTCGCGCGTACCGGCCAGGCCGTCCACCTGGATGGCAACCTGACGACCGCCGCTGCGTCCCAGCAATACCGGCACCTTGCGGCCGGCAGGCGGATGCGGCTGGATGCCGAGCCGCACCGCCAGATGCATGAACGGGTAGACCTGGTCCTGCCAGTTGAGCAATGGCCGGCGGCCCATCTGGATGCTGTTGAGCTGATCGACCGGCACTTCGAGGATGTTCACCACCGACGACAGCGGTATGGCGTACAGCTGTTCGCTGACGCGCACCATGAGCGCCTGGCTGATGGACAGCGTGAGCGGCAGGCGGATGATGAAGCTGGTGCCGACACCACGGCGCGTGTCCACGGTGATCGAGCCGCCGAGCTGCTTCACTTCATTGTGCACCACGTCCATGCCGACACCGCGGCCGGACAACTGCGTGACCGTGGTGGCGGTCGAAAACCCGGCAACCAGAATGAACTGGATGAGCTCGTCGTCCGACAGGTTGGTACTGGCATTCATCAGGCCGCGCTCGATGGCCTTGCGGCGGATCGCGGCAATATCGAGGCCGGCGCCGTCGTCCGCAAAACGGATCACGATTTCACTGCCCTCATGGCTGGCCTGGATGCGGATGTGGCCGATCTCCGATTTGCCCGCGCGTTTGCGTTCGGCTTCGGACTCGAGGCCATGACCGAGCGCGTTGCGGATCATGTGTTCGAACGGACCGATCATGCGGTCCAGCACGGTGCGATCCACTTCCACCTCGGTGCCGATCAAATCCAGTTCGACGCGCTTGCCGAGTTCGCGCGCCGTCTGGCGCACGATGTGCCGCAGGCGCGCGCCCTGCGTGGCAAAACTGATCATGCGCGTGCGCATCAAGCCTTCCTGCAGCTCGGTATTGATGCGCGCCTGCTGAATCAGCACGGTTTCCGCCTGGCTGGCGTAGTTCTCGAGATTGGAGCGGATGGTGAACAAGTCGTGCAGGCTCTCGGCAAGACTGCGCGACAGGGTCTGCAAACCCGAAAACCGGTCGAGTTCGAGCGGGTCGAAATCCTCTCCCAGTTGTGAGGCGACCTCCTGGGCACGCGCCATGATCTGCGACTCCGACTGGATCTCGAGTTCGCGGATCTGGTCGCGGAAACGTGTCGTGTTGCGATTGAGTTCGGCGAGGTTTTCACGCAATCCGAAGATCTGCTGCTCCATGCGTGAGCGCGAGATACTGACCTCACCGGCGTAATTCACCAGCTCGTTCAGCAACGCGGTGCGCACGCGCACCTGTCCGCGCCGGTCGGTGCCGGTACCTTCTATGGCTTCCTCGCCTTCAGCCCGCCGGACGGTGTCCGCCTCGCGCGCCTCGACCACGGCGGCGGGCGCTGCCTGTTTTACCACCGGTTTCAATGCCGCCGGCGCGTTGTTCGCAACCGTTTCAGGTCGCGTGCCCACCGGTACCACGACGCTTGGCGTCCGCACCACGGGTTCCTGCCTGAGCCGCGCGAGCACCTTGGCCGTGGTCGCCGCGAAGACCGATACCGGCTTGTGATTCTGCATCTGGTCTATCATGGTGACGAGGGCATCGTGCACCTCGTCCAGGAGATCCATCATCCCGGTATCGGCGTGGACACGACCGCTCTCAACCTCGCCGAGCAGGCTCTCGGTATGGTGCCCGAGGTCGCCCATGATCATGGCACCGGCCATGCGCGCACCGCCCTTGAGGGTGTGCAGCTGGCGCTTGAGCTCCGCCACCGAGGCCCTGTCGGCACGGTCACCGCGCCACTTGGTGAGCGACTCCTCGATGGACGCCATGATATCCGTGCCCTCGTCGAGGAAAATCTCGAGCAGTTCCGGATCGAGATTTTCCTCGACGGTCTCGCCGGTATCCCGGCCGGGCATCGGGGCGGACGTGGAAACCTTTACCGGAGCCGCGGGCGCCGGCATCGATGTGTGTGCAGCGATGGCTCCCGGTGCGCGCGGTGTAACCGACGGCGTCGCCGGATCCGTGCCCGACAAGTGCGTCTGGAGAGCGTGCGCTTCCTGCACAATACTGGAAAATTCATGCAGCAGGCCGGCAGCCCGGGTCTCGCCGCGACCGAGAAAATCGATCAAACTTTCGACGGCGACGACCAGCCGTTCGAACAGCGCGGACGCCGATTCATCGAGCGGATGCTGATGCGCCTGGTAGACGTGCAACAGTTTCTCGATTTCGGCGCTGGCCTCAGCCATGGGCTTGAGCCCCACCGCGCGTGCACTGCCCTGCAGGGTGTGGGCGGCGCGGACCAGGCTGCCCGATACCTGGCTGCCGATTTCGCTGTTGCGGCCTTTTTCTAATTCGCTGCGCACATTCTCGGTGTGCTCGCGGGTTTCGGTGCTGAAAATCTGCAACAGCGTGGCATCGAGCCTGGGCAGGTCGGCGGCCGGCACAGGGATCGCCGGAGTTTCCGGCAGCGACGATACGTTTGCCATGGGCGGGGCGTGCGCCTTTCTGGACGCGACTGTCTCGATCGCGCGGTTGTCTGCAAGTGCCTCGGCCTGCGCTTGCAACTCGGCAATATCGGCATCGGTTGCCGGACCGCCTTCGAGCTGGACAACCATCTGCGGCAATACATCGCGCGCCCTGTACAACAGATCGAACATCGCCTCGCTCGGGGCAATCTTGCCCTCCCGCACCCGGTTCAGCATGTTTTCCAGCGACCAGCCGAACTCCGCGATTTCGGAGGCACCGACCATGCGGCCGCTGCCTTTCAGCGTGTGAAACGCGCGACGCAGATCGAGCAGCGCGTCACGGTTGGAGACATCGGCGTGCCAGTCCGGCAATGTCTTGTTGATGAGCGCGATCATCTCGCGCGCGTCTTCGATGAAGATCTGGATGATGTCCTCATCACCTTCGACCTCGATGGCGGCGTTGCGGGACGGTGTGGCCGGTGCGGCGGCCATCGCCGCATCGGCCTTGGCCTTCGAGGTGGCGCGCGGCGCGGCCTTGGCAAGCTGCTGCGAATGCAGCTGGGTGCGCGCGAGCGCGGCCAGCGCATCGTAAGACTGGAGCAGTGTGGTCTCGATTTCGTCCGTCACCTCGCCGCTGTCCACCATGTCGAGCAGACTGATCATCTGGCCGCACAGCTTGCCGAGCCGCTCCTGTTTCTGGGAATCGGCAAGCCACGCGATGTCGCGCAAGTCCTGCTGCAGTACGGAAAGCACGCCGCGGTCGGCCCGGTCGGCGGACCACGCGGCAAGATTCGTTTCGATGCTGGCGAGCAACGCCGCCGGGTTGCCGCTGTCCGGGCGCTTGCCGGTGAGCGCCGCCGCCAGGTCGGTGCGTGCGCTGAGCAGCAAGAGTTCAAGATTCGGGCGATCATGCTCCAGCCCTTCGATGTAGGCGCCGACGGTGCCGACCGCGACGGCCAGCGCATCGAGGACGGCGTTGTCCGCGCCGATGCGTCCATCGTGCATGCTCGTGACAAGCTGATTGGCTCCGACCATGAGGTCGGCGGCACGGTCCTGGCCGAGAATCTGCAATGCGCCCTGGATCTGGTTCAGGGACTGCGGTACCGCTTCGAGCAGGCCGGTTTGTTCCGGCGTTGCGGCGAATGTTTCAAGTGCCTCCTCGATTTTTCCGAGGTTGACGCGGATTTCGCCGCCCACGGCGGCCACTAGCTGCTTGAACTCGGAATCGCTGAGCGAGGCGTCGGAGATTTCGATGCCTGTCACGTCCCGTGCCGGCTCGCCGGCGCGCAACTGGCGGAGACCGGCGGTCGTTTCGTCCACCTGCTGCTTCCAGGTCAGGCCCGGGGTCCTGATGTCGCGCATGCTGCTTTCGAGCAACAGCATGCCGCCGGCCATGGGCAGCGACAACGATTCGCTGCGTTCCAGCTCGCCACGCTGCAGCTGCTGGCACAGGCCGGCGATCTCGTCGACCAGCGCCTTGAGCACCTCGACGTTGAGCATTTCGAGCGTGGCAGACATCTTGTGCAGCAGCGTTATGAGCGGCTCCAGGATCGCGGCATCGCCCTCCTCAAAGTAGCTGGACATCAGATCCTGGGCCTGTCCGATATCCTGATTGAGCGCCTCGGCCACGGACTGCATGGCTTCGGGTGTCGGCAGGTCGTAATTCTCCTCGCCTCCCGGCAACAGGTCATCGAGCGCGAAGGCGCGGCGAACTTCCGCGGCGTGGCGCGTGGCGGAATGCGCCTGGCCCACTTCGAAGAGCATCGACTTGATGAGTGCCTCGGAGGTGTTGCGCAGCAGGCTGCGATCGCTGCCGATGGCGATCTTCTTGAGCTGCTGCTCGAGTCGCGCCAACAGCCGCTTGCGATCGTTGTTGATGGCCACGGCACCGGACGCCAGTGCGTCGAGGTAGCCGCGCGATACCCAGAACAACTGTTCGATGAGCGCCAGCGGCGCCTGTTGCTGCAGGCGTTCGATCAGCGTGGAGAGTTCGTCCAGGTGCCGGCGGTTGCCGGTGTCGCGCAACCAGTTGAGCAGGATTGCCTGGAAGGCCGGCCGCAGGGAGCGCGTGGTCAGCGCGTAATCGGCTTCGGATAGCCTGGCCGCGGCCAGCTCCATCTGCGGCGGCCGCACATCGAGATCGGGTTGAAAGAGGTCGAGCTGGTTGAGCGGCTCGGCGCCGCGCATGGCGCGCAATTCGTTGAGCAGTGGCAGAACACGCAGCGGCGCGTCCGGCTGGCCGAACTGGAGACGCGCCAGGTAATCCGGCAACGTGAGAATGCCGCGGATCAGGGTTTCGATGACCGGGGCTTCCGGCGCGGCCTTGCCGTTCAGAACCGACTCGGCGAGTGCCTCGGTTTCGCGCGCCAGCAGGGCAGCCCCGTCCAACTCGACCATTTGCAGGGTGCCAAGCACCTGGTGCAGGTAAGTGGCGCAGAAGCGCAGCTTGCTTTCGTCGGCGGTGTTTTCGGTATACGCCTCAAGGGCGAGACGCGCCTGCTTGAGGGTCTCGTCGATCTCGGCCTTGACCCAGCCGAGAGTGCTTGGATCGACTTTGCTAGGCGTGCTCATAGTTCAGGGGCGAGGGGCGAGGGAATGAAGGGGGTGTTTCGCACCTTACCCCTCGCCCCTCGCGCCTGTCGTTTATGCCGCCGGCAACTTGAAGCCGGCCACCGAGGCCTGCAACTCGCGCGCGAGCTCCGAGAGCTTGCCGATCGACTCCGCCGTCTGGCGTGTACCGGTGGAGGTGAGTGTGGTCGCTTCCTGAATCTGGCCCATGTTCTGCGACACCGTGGTTGCGTTTTCCGACTGCTCGTGCGCCACCTGGGCGATGTTCACGATCAGTCCCGAGAGTTGCTCGGACACCGACTCGATCTCACCGAGCGCCTGACCGGCGGCGTCCGCCAGGCGCGTGCCTTCGACCACGCCCTTGGTGGTCTGCTCCATCGCCGACACGGCTTCGTTGGTATCGGCCTGAATGGTTTTCACCAGGTCGGCGATCTGCTTGGTCGCCTCGCCGGAACGTTCGGCGAGGCGCTGCACTTCGTCCGCCACCACCGCGAAACCGCGACCGGCCTCGCCCGCCATGGCCGCCTGGATGGCGGCGTTCAGCGACAGAATGTTGGTCTGCTCGGCGATGTCGTTGATGAGCTCCACGATTTCTCCGATCTGCTGCGAGGATTCGCCGAGCCGCTTGATGCGTTTTGCGGTCTCCTGAATGTGCTCGCGCATTTCATCCATGCCCTTGATGGTGTTCTGCACCGCCGCCGAACCGCGCTTGGCGGTCGCCACCGAGCCCTGCGCCACTTCCGCGGAACGGCCGGCGGTGGCGGACATGTCTTCCATCTGTTTCGACATGTCGCGCATGCGGCTGGTCGTGTCGGTAATCTGCGTGGCCTGACGGGTGGCCGCCTGGGTAAGTTCGTTCGCGGTCTGCCGGCTGCGCTCGGAGGCGACCGCCACCTGCTGCGCGGCGTTCTTGATACGCACCACCAGGTTGCGCATCTCCTTCACGGCGAAGTTGATCGAGTCGGCGATCGCGCCCGTGATCTGTTCGGTCACTTCCGGCTGAATGCTGAGATCACCGTCCGCGAGGTTGCCCATTTCGTCGAGCAGCTTGAGAATGGCGTCCTGCGTCTGGCGGTTCTGCTCGCCGCTCGCCTGTGCGCGGGCGCGCTGGTCGTTGTACAGCTTCCACGCCACCAGCAGCAGGAACACCAGGGCCAGCACCGCCATCACCACCGTCAGGTACTTGGTAGCCTGACGCTGGTCGTCGAGGGCGATATACGCGGCTACCAGTTTCTGGGAGTCCTCGAGCAACGGATCGGACTCCTCGAACACCAGCTGCGAGGCACGCTGCGAGACGAACAACTCGGCGGCGATGGCCAGAATACCCTCGACGTGGGCATTGAGCTCGTTGAAGACTTCGGTCGCTTCATCCAGCTTGCCACGCACACTGGCCGGCAACTTTTCGCGCAACCGCAGGCTGGTTTCCTTGAAGAGCTTGGAGTCCTTGCCGAACTGCGCGGCCGCGACCGCGGCCTCGGCGCCGCCCTGGGCGAACAAATTCACGTCCTTGGCGATACGTTGCGAGAGCATGCCCTGGCGACCGGCAAGATACAGCTGGTCCGGCTTCATGCCGGCGGCGGCACCGGCTTCCACCACTTCATCGGACAGCGCGAGCAGCAAGGGTGCGGCCTGGTTGATGCCCACCACGCGATCGCGCAGCGCGACCATGGATTTTTCCTGATTGAGAATCTGATCGACGTTTCCGCGCGTGACTTTCCATTTGGTACTCACGGCACCGAGCGCCGCCTGCACCTCGGGTGGGCTGGGTTCAATGCCAAGCTTGGAGTTGCCTTTGGTGAGGTTGTTAATAATGCTGTCGAAGGTATCGCGTGACGATTTGAGTGTCGGGAACGCGCCTTCCTGGCCATACACAGCCTCGCGCGCGTCCTTGGCCAGACGTTGTGAAAGCATGAGCAACTGGGATGATTGCTCGATGTACTTGGTGTCGCGTTCCGTTTGGGCAACATCGCGCGTCACCAGGAAGTACAGGGCCAGCAATGCCAGCACCAGACCCAGGAGCAGGAATGGCATGCCGGTCGCGAAATTGAGCAGATCCTTATTGATAACAAATCGCGGCTTGCTCGATTGCAGTTCGACATAGCCCTCGCCAAGATCAATATCGGTCTCGCCCGCCATCGAACCGGACCCGGAGGACTTGCCCTTCCCGAATAAACCTAAAATTGCCATGGACTCCACCTCATCTTGCAAGCGATTCCTGCTTCGTTGTCTTCACCCGGTGTTACTGTCCTGCCCCGGTCCGTAACCGGCGACTCGCCGCCGGTTGTCATACCGCCACATGCCGGAACGTTTCGCTCTCGGCGAGCGAATTCATGTCAAACACCCCCCACAACTGATTATCCCGGAGGTATGCCCGGCTGACGTGCACCAGCGCCGGGTCATCCATGCCGGTAACGTCCTGTGTCTCGCGCTCTTCGTCGAAGTGCCGCAGGCCGACCACTTCGTTTACCAGTAATGCCGTGCTCAAACCCGGAATATTCAGGATCAGCAATCGCGACCGGTCATCCAGCCGTACGGATTCCTTGCCAAAGAATTCCGGCAGATCGACGATGGTCACGAGTGTGCCGCGTACGTTGGCAATCCCCTTGAGCCAGTGCTTGGTTCCCGGCACCGGCGTGACCAGCGGGCTGGGCAGCACTTCGGAGACATGATCCAGCGGCGTCACCAGCAGCAAGTCCGCCACACGGAACCCGAGCCCTGACCAGAGCGGCGCCGCCTGCACCTGTTCCGGCAGTCCGGGCGCGGTGCGACGGCTGTGCTCCTGCATCTGCTGCAGGAGCACAAGGGGATCGATGTGCGGTGCGGCCATGTCAGAGCGCCTTGATCTTGTCCATCAGTACTTTCTCGGTGACCGGCTTCACGATGTAATCCTTGGCGCCCTGACGCAGGCCCCAGGCTTTATCGGTCTCCTGGCCCTTGGTGGTACAGATAATAACCGGGATGTTTGCCGATCCTGGATTTCTGGTGATGGCGCGCGTCGCCTCAAAGCCGCTCATTCCCGGCATCACCACATCCATGAGGATGAGGTCCGGCTTTTCCGACGCCGCCCGGGTTACCGCTTCTTCGCCACTGCTGGCGACGGAAACCGTGAAGCCGTTTTTCGACAACATCTCGCGCAGCAAGTGCACCTCGGTCGGCGAGTCATCCACCACCATCACGTTTTTGATTGTCATATCCTTCAAGACCTCTTGTTCCGAAATATCTTGGCTGCAGTTGCAACGCTACCCCCGGTTACCACGGCACTCCTGCAGCAGTCAGTGTACGTACTTCGCAATCACTTCAATCAACTCTTCCTGCGTAAACGGTTTGTTGACGTGCTCCTCGGAGCCCGCAATCCGGCCGCGGGCCCGATCAAACAAGCCGTCCTTGCTCGACAACATGATCACCGGTGTATCCCGAAACTTCTTGTTGTTCTTGATCAGCTGACAGGTCTGGTAGCCATCCAGACGTGGCATCATGATGTCCACGAAAATAATGTCCGGACGATTGTCAGTAATCAGGGACATCGCCTCAAAACCATCCGACGCGGTCAGCACGTCATAGCCGGCCTTTTTCAGCAGCGCCTCCGCTGTCCGGCGGATCGTGTTGCTGTCGTCGATAACCATCACCTTGATGCTCACTCTCCACCCCGCGATTTTCGGCTGGACTTTGTTTTCATTACTGAATATTAGATGCTCGCCCGCCGGTCAGGGTCGTATCCGGGAAGGAATTAAAGATTATTTAAATGTAGTTTCTTGATATTCTTCCCTAGAATAATGATTTATTAGCATAAAATACCAGTAAAATCCATGTTGAAGACCCTGAATATCCGGCAATATCGAGTTTTTGCCGCTTACCAGCCGGGACCGTGAAGCGGGTCGGCAAATCCTGTCCTGCGTACCATCCCGTAAAGCTGCTCATCAGTGGTTAGCATGAATCATGCCAGCAGGAGTATTAGTGCCTGCTGATGCATTCTAGACCTGCCAAAGATGCGTTACCATAAATTATAGATCCTTAGGAAAAATTACATGTCTATTGAACACCTGCAAGCCGTTCCGCACCTTACTACCGCTCAGCGTGGCCCATTGCAGATGGTTGAGGGTCACTTGCTCGACCGCCAGATCGAGATTGAGCAATGGTTCCGGTCCCAATGGCTGACCACGCCTCCACCGTTCTACGCTTCCGTGGACCTGCGTAACAGCGGCTTTAAGCTCGCACCCGTGGACACCAACCTGTTCCCGGCCGGCTTTAACAACCTCAATCCGGCCTTCCAACCGCTTAGTATTCAGGCCATCCAGGCGGCCGTCGAACGCTTCTGCCCCAAGGCCTGCGGCATACTGCTGGTGCCGGAGAGTCATACCCGCAACATCCATTATCTGGAGAACCTGGCAACATTCATCCATCTCCTGGAGCTGGCCGGATTCCAGGTGAACCTGGGCTCGCTTCTGGCCGAGATTACCGCTCCCCAGACAATTCCCCTGCCCTCCGGTCGACAGATCACGCTCTTTCCGCTGACGCGGGACGGCAACAAGATCAAGGCTGGTAACCACACCCCCTGCTTCGTGCTGCTCAACAACGATCTCTCCGGCGGCGTACCCGAGATTCTCAATGGCCTCGAACAACCGGTGATGCCGCCGCTCGCCCTGGGCTGGGCAACCCGCCGCAAGTCGCAGCACTTTGCCCAGTACCAGAAAGCCGTTGCGGAACTCGCCGCCATCGCCAATATCGACCCATGGTTCATCGACCCGGTGTTCCGCAAATGCGGAAAAATCGACTTCCAGAAGCGCGAAGGCGAAGACTGCCTGACACACTATGTGGAAGAAGTGCTGAGCGAGATCGGCGCCAAGTACCGCGAGTACGGGATCAGCGAAGACCCGTTTGTGATCGTGAAAGCCGACGCCGGCACCTACGGCATGAACATCATGACCGTGCGCAGTCCCGAGGAAGTGCGCCACCTGAACCGCAAACAACGGTCCAAGATGGCGCGCGGCAAGGAAGGCCTCAACGTGACCGAGGTGCTGGTGCAGGAAGGGGTGTACACATTCGAAACCTGGGAAGAGGCCGTGGCCGAACCGGTTGTCTATATGATCGACCGCTTCGTGGTGGGCGGCTTCTACCGTGTACACAGCAGGCGTGGCGTGGACGAGAACCTGAACGCTCCGGGCATGACTTTCAAGCCGCTCGCCTTCGCCGAGTCGTGTGTCAGCCCGGATCACAACAAGGCACCGGATGCCAGCCCGAACCGCTTCTACGCCTACGGCGTGATTGCGCGTCTGGCGCTGGTGGCGGCGGCGCGTGAGATTTCCGCGGCCTGACGCATCGCGCCCTTGACAGCCACCCGGCCGATGTTAACCTCCCGGGAAGACTGATTATCCATCCGCAGGATGCGCGCGTCGCGTGATGAGCATCGCCCAGAACGACTACGATTTTTCCGCCACCGACCGCCTCGGTCTGGCACTGTTCACATCCATTCTGGTGCACATGGTGGTGATCCTCGGCGTCACCTTCAGCGCACCGCGTATCCGCCTGCCGGGCTCGGAAAGCCTCGAAATCACCCTCGTCCAGACGCGCAGCGACAAGACCCCGGCCAATCCGCAGTTCCTTGCCCAGTCCAACCAGGACGGCGGCGGGACGAGCGAGTCGCGCGACATCGCGCGCAGCCCGTTGCCGGTGCAGGAGATGAGCGACCAGAACAGCCGCATGCCGCTCGCCCAGCCGGAACCGCAGCGGCGCGTGAAATCCCTCAACGATTTGATCGCGTTGATTACCGGCGACGAGGCACGCCGTGCGGTGAAAGCACGCGAGCCGCATCAGGAAAAGAAGGAAGAACGCGTCACACCGGAACGCATGGGCCTGGTGGAGCGGAACGCGCGCACGACGGAACGCGCGCGGCTCAATGCCGAAATCAACCGCAATTTCCAGGAATTCCAGGCAATGCCGCGCCACAAATATCTGAACGCGCGCACTCAGGAGTATAAATACGCCGCCTACATGGACGCGTGGCGCGCCAAGGTCGAACGCGTCGGCAATCTGAATTATCCCGAACAGGCCAAACGTCAGGGCATCGCCGGAAGTCTGGTGCTGGATGTCGCCATCAAGCAGGACGGCTCTTTGCAGGGCGTGCAGGTATTGCGGCCCTCCGGCCAAAAACTGCTGGACGACGCCGCCGTGCGGATTGTCGAACTGGCCGCACCCTACGCGCCGCTGCCGCCGGACATGCGCGCCGACGTCGATATCCTGCACATTACCCGTACCTGGAAATTCCAGGAATCCGGTGTCACCAGCAGCAACGACTAGCTTGCTTGCCCGGCGTCCTTGCGCCAGCCACGGGCGTGCCGGATACTAGAAATATGCAGGCAGCCGGCCTCTTCACCAACCATTTCCTGATCGCGATGCCCAGCTTGCGCGATCCGAACTTCGCGCGCACCGTGACGCTCATCTGCGAGCATTCCAGTCTGGGCGCCATGGGTATTGTCATCAACCGCGTCACCGACCTGCGGCTCGCCGACATCCTGCAACAGATGGACATCGAGGGCGGCGACTCGCGCCATCTTGACCTGCCGGTGTACGTCGGCGGCCCGGTGCAAAACAACCGCGGCTTCGTCCTGCACGAACCGCTCGGCCAGTGGGAATCGACGCTGAATGTCACTGAATCGCTGGGGGTCTCGACCTCGCGCGATATCCTGGTAGCGCTCGCCGAGAACCGCGGCCCGCAGCGTTGCCTGCTGGCGCTCGGTTATGCCGGCTGGGCCGCCGGGCAGCTTGAGCACGAAATCGGTGAAAACACCTGGTTGTCCGGTCCGGCCGACAGCCAGATCCTGTTCGACACGCCGGTCGAGGCACGCTGGGAAGCGGCCGCGAAACATCTGGGTGTCGATCTGGCCGCGCTGTCGGGCGAGGCGGGTCACGCCTGAACGCGCCTTCGACAGGCCCTTCGACACGCTCAGGACAGGCCTTGAACGCGCGCACCTACCTCGGCTTCGATTACGGCACCAAACACCTTGGTATTGCGGTCGGTGGCAGCGCCTCCGGGCGGGCCGAAGCGCTCGCCACCGCCAGCGTGCAGCAGGGCGTTCCGGACTGGCCAATGCTCGACCGATTCGTTCAGGAGTGGCGGCCGGCCGCCCTGGTCGTGGGACTGCCGCTCAACATGGACGACAGTGAAAACGCCATGACCCGGGCGGCGCGCAAGTTTGGACATCGCCTGCATGCCCGTTACAATCTGCCTGTCCATATGGTGGACGAACGCCTGACCTCGGTGGACGCCAAAAACACCCTGGTCGAGTCGCACGTCCCCTGGAAGCAGCGCAAGGCCAAGGTCGACAAACTCGCCGCGCAGACCATCCTGCAGGCATACCTGGACGAGCAACGACGCCCGAAACTGGAACCGCGCCATGCCACAGACGAGTGAGCTCGTGGACATCAACGCCACCATCGCCTACATGGCCGACGAGCTGCGTCCGCGGCTGACGCAGCACCCGATCATTATCGGCATACACACCGGCGGCGTCTGGATCGCTGAACGCCTGCATGCCCTGCTCGGCCTGACCGACCCGCTCGGCACCCTCGACATCTCCTTCTACCGCGACGACTTCACCCGTGTCGGCGTCAACCCCACGGTCAAGACTTCGAACCTGCCCGTGAATGTCGAGAACCGGCACGTGATCCTGGTGGACGACGTGTTGCACACCGGGCGCACCATCCGCGCCGCGCTCAACGAGATCTTCGACTACGGCCGTCCGGCGTCCGTCACGCTGGCCGTACTCATCCACCGTGACGGCCGCGAACTGCCGGTCGAAGCGCAGATTGTCGGGCATCATCTGAAACTGAAGAAGAACCAGCACATCAAACTGCTTGGGCCGGAACCGCTCAAGCTCGAGATCCAGGAGGCGCATACTTGAAGCGCGACGACCTGCAGTTCGACAGTCACGGGCGGCTGCGCCACCTGTTGACCATCGAAGGCCTCCCGCGTCAGACCGTTCTCGATATTCTCAACACCGCCGAATCCTTCATCTCGGTCGGCGAACGCGAAATCAAGAAAGTCCCGTTGCTGCGCGGCAAGACCGTCGTCAACCTGTTCTTCGAAGCCAGCACCCGCACCCGCACCACCTTCGAGATCGCCGCCAAGCGCCTGTCGGCGGACGTGATCAATCTCAATCCCTCGGCCTCCTCGACCAGCAAGGGCGAGACCCTGCTCGACACGGTGCGCAACCTCGAAGCCATGCACACCGAGCTGTTCGTGGTGCGGCATCGCGAGTCCGGTGCCGCGCACCTGATCGCCGCGCACGTGCCCGAACACGTGCACATCGTCAACGCCGGCGACGGCCGGCACGCGCACCCGACCCAGGCGCTGCTCGACCTGTTCACCATTCGCCGCCACAAGGGTCCGATCGAGAATCTCAAGGTCGCAATTGTGGGCGACATCCTGCACTCGCGCGTGGCGCGCTCCGAGATCCATGCCCTGAACACACTCGGCGCCGCCGAGGTGCGCGTGATCGCGCCCAAGACGCTGCTGCCGACGGCGGTGGAAAAACTCGGCGTGCACGCCTACACCGACATACGCGAGGGTCTGAACGGTGTGGACGTGGTGGTGATGCTGCGCCTGCAGCGCGAACGCATGACCGGCGCGCTCATCTCCAGCGAACAGGAATATTTCAATCTCTACGGACTCACCCAGGAGAAACTCGCCCTCGCCAAACCGGATGCCATTGTCATGCACCCCGGCCCGATGAATCGCGGTCTCGATATCGATTCGGCGGTTGCGGACGGCCCGCAATCGGTGATCCTGCCGCAGGTCACCTACGGCATCGCGGTACGCATGGCGATCATGGCGCTGATCATGGGCGGTGCGCAGGCGGAGAACAGCCCGGCCGGCGGGAGACGCACATGATGGGCATCGTGATCAAAGGCGGGCACGTTGTCGACCCGGCCAACAAGCTCGATGCCGTCAAGGACCTGTACATCGACAGCAGCGGTTTCATCACCGGCGTCGGCAAAGCGCCGGCGGGTTTCGAGGCGACGCGCAGCATCGATGCGCACGGCCAGATCGTTTGCCCGGGGCTGGTCGACCTGCGCGCGCGCCTGCGCGAGCCGGGGCTCGAATACAAGGCGACCATGGAAAGCGAAACCCGCGCCGCGGTCGCGGCCGGCATCACCACGCTGTGCTGTCCGCCGGACACCTGGCCGGTGATCGACACCCCGGCGATGGCGCAGATGATCCAGTCGCGCGCCTGGCGTTTCGGTCTGGCATTCGTGCATCCGCTCGGCGCGCTCACCCAGGGCCTTGAAGGCAAACTGCTCACCGACATGGCGGCACTGGAAGAAGCCGGCTGCGTGGGGGTCAGCAACGCGCTCGAACCGATCACCGATACGCTGGTGCTGCGGCGCGCAATGGAATACGCCGCAACCTTCGATCTCACCGTGTACCTGCACGCCGAAGACCCGTGGCTGCGCAACAGCGGCTGCGTGCACGAGGGTGAGGTCGGCACACGCCTCGGCCTGCCGGGAATACCCGAGGCCGCCGAGACCGTGGCGCTGGCGCGCGATCTGGCACTGATCGAGCAGACCGGCGTGCGCGCGCACTTCTGCAATCTTTCCAGTGCGCGCGCCCTGTCCATGCTGATCGAGGCACAGAAGCAGGGACTGCCGGTGACCACGGATGTGACCGCGCACCACTTGCATCTCACCGAACACGACATCGGTTATTTCAACACCCAATGCCACGTGCGTCCGCCGCTGCGCGGCCTGCGCGACCGCGATGCGCTGCGCGCCGCGCTCCAGAGCGGCGTGATCAGCGCCATCTGCTCCGATCACCAGCCGCACGAACCGGATGCCAAGCTCGCGCCGTTCGCCGAGTCCGAGCCCGGCATCTCCGGCCTTGAGACCCTGCTGCCGCTCAC
>DATEYP010000061.1:0-4250 GCA_035256085.1 Acidiferrobacterales bacterium | reverse complement strand
TTCATCTGGCAACCCATGGTCTTGATATACAGCTTTCCGCCCATAAGCCCTTGATTCAATTCGGTGAAGGAACCGGTCAACCTACCCGCAAATACGCTAAAACACCAGTTTGCGTGTCTCCGGCGCGATTATACCTAAAGATGCGCGTTCATTTCCCCGGGGGGCAGGATGCGAACTGTCAGGCCGCGGATCGTCGTCGGCAGCGACAGCCCCGTTGGAGTCCGCAGCACTTCAATATCGTCGTCGGGTCCGAAACCTGTCATCCCGGAAAAGTGGTTAACCGCAGATGAACGCAGTTGCACCATGTCATGGATGCGCTGAAGTCATTTACCCTTGTAGCGGGCTGGCGAATACAGGCAGTGCCTTGAATATCTGCGTTAATCTGCGTTCATCTGCGGCTAAACGCCGTTTTTCGGTTCAGACATTGTGATGTTGCTTTGTCTTCATGTCCGTGGGATGGTGTCATGTCCGTGGGATTGGGATGGTGTCAGGTCTCACATTCCAACACCTTGCGTTGCTCATATTTCTGGACGGCGCGGCTGACTGTCATGTAATGCACCCCGAAGAAATCTCCGATCGCTTTCATCGTGAAGGCGCCCGAGAGATAGGCGCGCGCCATGGCTTCATCGCGTGGGTAGTTTACACGGTACATTGCCAGCTCACCGGATAGAGGCCTGCGCTGGGTCTTGGGGATTTCGCTCAGTTGTTCCAGGCGGTCGGGGTCACGGAATCTCGCCACAAACGCCTCATCGCCGAGGATGGCTTGGTGCTTCAAGGCTTGCCACGGGTTTGCGGCGCTGGCACCTTCCCGGACAAAGTGTTCATACCGGCGCACCGCATCGCTGCGGGTGGTCGCGAATTGTGTCAGCAGCCAGTCGGTTTCCAGCCAAGTTGGCGCGCGCACCTGACCGAGCATGGCTCCATAGCTGCTCCACGGCCAGTGCCCTGGCTCGGCGACCATGCCGGCTCGCACTGGGTTAAGTGCCACGTAGCGAGTCAGCTCAAGTAGGTAGGTTTCCTTCTGCACGAGAATGGCGTGGTATCGACCCTGAAACACATGACCCACACGCCGGTGACGGCGATTGAAACGCTGGGTATAGACACCATTGAGCTGCCGCATACCGATCGAGAGATTGGCATCCGGCGTCTCGACGAGGAGGTGATAGTGATTGGTCATTAAACAATAAGCATGTAAGGTCCAATTAAACCGCCCGCAGACCTCACCGAGAAGCTCCAGATAGCCAACTCGGTCATCGTCATCGAGGTAGATCTCCTCTCTGCGATCTCCACGCGCTGTGACGTGACAAATCGCTCCGGCAAACTCAAGACGCAGCGGGCGCGTCATGGCGTAGTCCCTCCCTGTTACAAACGCCTTCGTTGCAGGTACTTCCAGATTATTAGCCTAGCATTAATGTTGGAATGTGAGACCTGACACCGTCTGCTTGTGACACCGTCTGCTTGACATGACACCGTCTGCTTTCCAAATGTTGGAATGTGAGACCTGACACCGTCTGCTCTGACACCGTCTGCTCAAATGTTGGAATGTGAGACCTGACACCGTCTGCTTTCCACCGTCTGCTTTGGTGCCGTCTGCTTTCACCGTCTGCTTTTGCTTTGGTGCTTTGGAATGTGAGACCTGACACCGTCTGCTTTGGTGCTTTGGTGCTTTGGAATGTGAGACCTGACACCGTCTGCTGCCGCTGACACCGTCTGCTGCCGTCTGCTCGGTCTGCTCGTCTAACGTCATGCTCGTCTAAGGCGCAAATTTCACGCCGTGCGCGCCAGTTTGCCTGTTTGCTCGTCTACAGCCCTAATGATGTCCTGGACTGCGTTCACCTCAGCTTCCTCAAAATAGATTTCTCCGCATTGCGTGCAGACCCAGGCGGGAACGCTGTCGAGGCTGACGTGAACGTCTTTACGATCGATATGAAATGGTGCAGTTCCACGCGCCATTTCTCCCTGACAATACATGCATTTCATGGCTTAATCCTCGTTCTGAAATCTTTGGACCATTGGGCTTCATCCGGAATATACGCCGTTATTATCGCCAAGTATTCGTCCTTCGGTGCACATACGATATGTATCGGCCGTCCATCTCTTCCCTTGCCCAGGATAAGACAGCTATGGCCTCTGGTATCTTCAGGATAGTCCTCTATGACTTCGCCTTCCTCAACCACCTTCCGCACGTCCCCGGTGGAAATCATTCGACCCGGGCGTGACATCTGGCGCACCGCATGCGGCAAAAAAAGTATCCGCTGCGAAGCCCGATCTCGTATCAACTGCCGGAATTCCATGTTGTTTTTCGTTCCTCAGTTGCGCATGGTTATTGGGGTCGAACGCTGCCCATCAGCCGCGCCGTTTTTTGGCGTCGGCTGGATGGCTTGATACTCATTGAGGCCTCCTCCCCGCTGCGGGCTTGGCAGGCATGACCTACCATCCAATCGTGCGCTTGGGCACACATTAAAGGAGGAGGAGACCTCGATGCAATTCTACACCCAGAGTCATCAATACTACTGCGGCATTGACCTGCATGCCCGCTCCATGTATCTGTGTATCCTGAACCAGGCCGGGGAGGTGCTGCTGCACCGGGATTTCCCGGCCGGGCCGGAGCCCTTCTTGCGGGCCATCGAACCCTATCGGGCCAGCCTGGCGGTGGCGGTGGAGTGCATCTTCACTCGGCAACTGCTCCTGCGTTGCTCTACCTCCTGCATCCATGCAGTCGTGGTACTGGCTGGCCGACCTGTGCGTGCGCGAGAAGATTGCCTTCGTGCTGGGGCATGCGCTCTACATGAAGGCGATCCACGGCGGCAAGGCCAAGAACGACAAGATCGACGCCCAGAAGATCGCGGTGCTGCTGCGCGGCGGGATGCTGCCGCAGGCTTACGTCTACCCCGAACGGATGCGCGCCACGCGTGACCTGCTGCGCCGGCGCAACCACCTGGTGCAGCGGCGATCCGAGTTGCTGGCGCATATCCAGAACACCAACAGCCAGTACAACCTGCCGGAGATCGGCAAGAAGATCGGCCGCGCCAGCAACCGCGAAGGCCTGAGCGAGCGCTTCGCCTCGCCGTGTGTGCGCAAGAGCATCGAGCTCGACATGGCGCTCATCGATACCTACGACCGCGAACTCTCGGCGCTGGAACGCTATATCCTGAGCCAGGCCAAGGCCCATGACCGCCAGAGCCTGACTCTGCTGCGCTCGGTGCCGGGGATCGGGGAGATCCTGTCGCTCACCATCCTGTACGAGATCGAGAACATCGAACGCTTCGAACAGGTCGGCAACTTCCTGTCCTACGGGCGGCTGGTCAAGTGCGTGCGCGAGTCGGCCGGCAAGAAGTATGGCACCGGCGGGGCCAAGATCGGCAACGTGCACCTGCGCTGGGCCTTTGGGGAAGCCGCCTGCCTGTACCTGCGCAACAATCCGGCCGGCCAGAAACTGCACGCGCGCCTGGTGGCGCGCCACGGCAAGTCCAAGGCGCTGTCGATCTTGAGCCAGAAACTCGGACGG
Organism: Acidiferrobacterales bacterium; assembly: GCA_035256085.1. Classification (GTDB taxonomy): domain Bacteria; phylum Pseudomonadota; class Gammaproteobacteria; order Acidiferrobacterales; family UBA6901; genus UBA6901. The sequence continues at coordinate 742 of DATEYP010000061.1, read as the reverse complement.
GCGGTGTACTTCATGTTGAAGCGCAACCGGGTCTTCGACCCGGAGCGTTTTGTGAGAGGTTAAGGGCGGAGACGGCGCAGCCCCGTAGCCTAACCGGCGCCACCAAGGATCAAGCCCGATGAGGTCCGTGAAACCCGAAAGCCTCCTGCAGCGCGACTGCCTGAGCGGACCGTGGGCCTGGCATCCGGCAGCCCGTGGCATTGATTGGGACGCCGTCTTGCGCCCGCTTGGATTCCAGGCCGATGGAGGAAAGTGTTGGCGTGCTCTGCCCCTGACCCGAACCGTAACCTAACTGGATAGACCCGAGTGGGTTTAAGCCCGTTCCGTATTGAATCGGTCGGCACCAGGGACTGGATGAGTTTCTAGGTCGCCGGGGTAATCCCGGCATCACGATGGCCATGATGGATCGTGACCGAACCTCGATAAGTGTTTGGTGCAGGACACGTTATCCCTGCGCCCGAAACCGGAAATCAAGTCAGACGCGCGGTTTCTGTCACGGCCTGATGAAACGATTGGCGAAGGCGACTTCGTCAACGGCACATCGTTGCCATTGACAGACGGGGGCCTCATAAGTGTTAGCTGGAAGACTTAAGCCTTGGGTTTGGCCAAACATTTGCCTTCTTTCTCCAGCCAGTAAACGGTGTTGCCGATTACAACGATGGAGCCAGAGATTATTGCAGAGGCAACACCCAAGGCAATAAGACCGCCTAAACAGGCTTTGCCTTCAGGGTCGCCGGAGTTT
>DATEYP010000060.1:0-2724 GCA_035256085.1 Acidiferrobacterales bacterium | reverse complement strand
TTGGGGCAACTCGCTGTGCACATCGCCCAACGCGGGCCGGATTCAGGGCATAGAACTCGTCCAATGGATCTATGGCGTGCGTTGAACTAACCGCGCCGGTCCAGTCAGTTCACGAAAGGCCTCGAGATCTGCAGAGATCCTCTGGACGGTATCCGATACCCCGGCCTGCAAAGCCCTCTGCACCATAACGCCGCTGTTCTCCGCCCATGCCCGAGAGGCCTGCTGTTTATCGGTATAGAGCTGCTCCAGGGGATATTGAAAGTCATAACTCCTTCGCAAGAACCGGCCATCGGCGACCGGCGCGGTGGACGCCTGGGGTTGATTGTTGCTCAGATGAAACACCGTATGTGCAGTGATCGAGAACCCGGAGAGGTCGGGTGCGATCACATAACCGATATCGGTAACAAGTACCGCATCTTCTTTTGCCTGCGCGGCCAGCTGCTTGACGTGGCGTCGTTGCGGGGAAGGTTCGCGCGCCACGGATGAGACGTGCAGCCATGCGATTCGCCGCACGGCGGACTCGAATTCGGTTTTGAAATAACCGCCAAAGTTGAAATTAATGACGGCATTCTGTATCTCTACCATCAGTCGCTCGTGAGTCAGCCGATTCTCTTCCATGGCTGAGTTCACGGCAAGGTCGACCAAGAGCCCCAGTACGCCTAACGTCTGGTTAGTACTGATCACAGCAGCCCGCGACACCTTGGACTGGCTGGATAAATCCACCCCGATCACGACCCGCGTGGAGCGGATCTTGTCGAACATCTCGGAAGTGATGACAGGCTGCGGAACTTCTTCGTCGACCTGGCTGGTAGCACAGCCTGTAAGCAGCAGCGATATCAATGCCGACGCCCAGACAGCATTTCTTGTCATTATTATCGCTCCCGGAAGAACATCTGCCGTACAAGGTGGGCAATAATGGCCGTCCCTGGCCGCGAAATTCACTTAAGTCTATTGAGCGAACTGCTGGTACAGCATTGTCCGTGAACGATCATAGGCGGTGTATACCGCCTTGGTCAGGCTCGGATAGTCTGGTGGCACATCCCATTCACCCTCCGTGTTCGGGACGACCTGTGTCACTGCATGGTTCCACTCCAGTCTGTTGCTGCTGAGGTTGATCGCCTGGCCGCTGACTGAGCTGATACCAGAGGGCGCGTTCAATGGTACAAAACCGTAGTAGCTCCGGATCGTCCCTAACTGATTAAGCGACAGGACCACCAGCTTGTCGATACCGAGTTCTGCTTTCAGTGGCCTGTAATCCAGCTTGGGGAAATACGCGTTGGCTGGTGCGTTCTCGCCCTTCTCAAATGCCTTCAGGGCTGATGCGTCAATCGGACTCTTGATCCGCTTGACGAGAAAGCCCTTGTTTCGCAAGTACATGGAGACCTCATCGGCCAGCTTATCGATTCGTAACACTTCGAGCTTGACAAGATGTGCTTCGAGATCCGTGGCCATGGCAGAGTTGATGGCCACATCCAGCAACCCTTGATTGCCCTGCTTGTAGGCGGCGGGTATCGGAGTCTTGGCAATGGCCACGCCAACCACCTTGCCGTCCTTCTCGCCCCAGAACTCCTGGGTTGCCGAAAAATTCGGAGTGATGGTCACACAACCGGATAGCAAGGCAAGTGAAACTGACAATACGACAAGCTTTAACAAGTGCTTCATAGGCATGATCTCCCTTCCTGATTTATCATAAATATGAACTTGGCGTTCATGCACAACACACGCTCTCGCCGAACGCGTAAACAGTCTAATGACATTGCGAGAAACTGAGCAAAGCGTGCTGACTCATAATCGGCGCCTTTCCAAGCGCCGTATAAGAATAAATTACTAGCAGAAATCCAGAAGAAAACTAGGCCCGCAGTTCGTCAAAGCGAGGCTTTTTTATCATGGACGCTGTTAGAGCCGAGTGTTTTAGTGGGTTGACTACCGCCAAGCTGGGGCTGAAATTCAGGGCTTAACCGGACCCCCGCGGCAATGGCCGAGCCGCCGCGGACGATGCCGGCTCCCAAGCCGGCGCCGGAACCGGAGCAGCCGCCGAAGCCGAAGCCGGAGGCGGGGATACCGGGAGCGTGATCTCTGGTTTCCCCTCTCCCTCCGGGAGAGGGCTACGCCTCCAGGGATGGAGGCGGTAGACCGCGTCGGGAACACGCGGTCGAGGGTGAGGGTGGTGTTGATAGGTGCGCTTGCGCACCACCTCGCTTTCGTCATTCCGGCGTGACCGCCATGGATGGCGGAAATACTGGAAACGCAGGAGCAGTTTCCAGTGAAAGCTGGAATCCAGTGTTTAACTGGAATCGCCTGCGGCGATGCCTGAACGGCTTTGATGCCGCTCGCCGCGCGGCAGCGGGTTACTTTCTTGTCGCGACAAGAAAATAACCAAAGAAACGCCCACCCGGTCGCTTCGCCGGCTCTTCGAGCCGGCTTCTGCGCTGCGCAATCCTGCTCCGCTTGAAGCCAGGGTGCACCATCCCTGGCGCACCCGCTCGGCGGCAGGACAGTCCACTGGACTGTCCTGAATACTCCGCCTCGCCCTGCGCTCCTCGCTTAAGCCGGGCGTCGCGTGCCGTACAGGGACGTACAAATGCCGCGAGAGCGCAAAATGGAAGCCCTACTTCGTTCGTCTTGATATATGAATTGCGCGTAGCGGCCAACTCGCCCGAATCAAAAACGATTCGGGCTCAAACAGTGCTCGCGCACTGCTCCGGCTTAAGCTGCGGTGCTCGG
>DATEYP010000059.1:0-17339 GCA_035256085.1 Acidiferrobacterales bacterium | reverse complement strand
GCACAACCGGTGGCAGCTGCGGAGTCACTTGACCCATGCACATACCTCGGGAAACGAATCCAGACAGGCCAGTGCACCGCAATCGAGCAGTCGTTCGCGTGCGTGCACGCCGTAGCTCACGGCCAGGCCGGCGACCTGTGCGCTGCGTGCCATTTCCATATCGTACACCGTGTCACCGACCATGAGTGCGCGGCCGGCGCCCACGCCGGTTTCGTCGAGGATGTCATCGAGCATCTGCGGATGCGGTTTGGAGAAAGCCTCATCCGCGCAGCGTGAACTCGTGAACAGATGGCGCATGCCGGTATCGTCCAGTACCCGGTCCAGGCCGCGGCGCGCCTTGCCGGTAGCAATGGCCAGCAGATAGCCCTGTCCCGTGAGTTGCGTGAGACCTTGCTTCACGCCCGGAAATAACGGCGTTTCGGTGGTGTCGAGTTCCAGAAAATGCCGGCGGTAACGTTCCACCAGCTCGGCCCGGCGTACTGGCGCCTGCTCCGGAAAAAGCACCTGCATCGCTTCGCTGAGACCGAGGCCGATGATGTCCCGGATGGCCGCGCTGCCCGGATCGGGTATACCGACATCCTCGGCCGCCGCCTGCATACAGCGCACGATCTTGGCCGCGGAGTCCATGAGGGTACCGTCCCAGTCGAAGACAATCAGATCGAATTGCCGGTTCATGCAGGCTTGGAAATTTCAGGCTGAGTGCGCAATTTCTCCAGCACGCGATCGAGCTCGACCGGCAGCGGGGCCTCGATGCGCATTTTACGGCCACCCAGCGGGTGCCGGAATTCAAGCCGCGCGGCGTGCAGAAACAGGCGCGTGAGGCCCTGGCGCTTCATGCGCTGATTGAAGTCGCGATCGCCGTACTTCACGTCGCCGGCGATCGGGTGGCCGATATGCGCCGCGTGCACGCGCGCCTGGTGCATGCGTCCGGTCAGCAGGCGCACCTCGACCAGCGCCGTGTCGGAAAATTTTTCGCGCGGCGTGAAGTCGCTGGCCGATTCCTTGCCCTCCTCGTCCACCTCCACGCGGCGCTCGCCGGACTGCGGCCGGGTGGCTTCCAGTGCGGCCTGCACGTGACGGGTTCCACCGCGCCACGGTCCCGCCACCAGCGCCAGATAACGCTTGTCCAGCCCGCCTGCACGCAAAAGGTCGTGCAAATGCATCAGGGCGGGCCGGGATTTGGCAATCAGCAGGCAGCCGGAGGTATCGCGGTCGAGGCGATGGGCGAGCTCGAGAAACGGGGCATGCGGACGCAGCTCGCGCAGCGCCTCGATCAGTCCGACATGTACCCCGCTGCCACCATGTACCGCCAGACCGGACGGCTTATCGATCACCACAAGCTGCTCGTCCTCGTACAGTACCCGTTCCAGCAGCCAATCGAGCCGGCCGCTGGCGGCTGCCTGGGCGGCGAGATGCTTGCCGTTGGATTCGGCGCGCCGCACTGGCGGCAGGCGCACCACATCGCCTTCTTTCAGGCGGTAATCCGGCTTGGAACGGCCCTTATTGACCCGTACCTCACCCTTGCGCAACAGGCGGTACACATGGGTACGGGGGACGCCTTTGAGGGCGGTAAGCAGGAAGTTGTCCAGGCGCTGGCCGGCATGCCCGGCGTCCACGGACACGTGCTGCACCCCCGGACGGGCTCTTTCGGGAGGGGTGTCTCGAACCGCTTTCATCCTAAAATCATAACAGAATTGCAGGTATTGGTTCTGACTGTTATATTGAATATGTGTGCCAGTCGATGAATTAGCGGCGGCAAGTACACAGGTTGAAAAGGTTTTTGCGCTGACGGGTAATACCCCAGCGCCGATTTGCAGGAATCGTCAGTAACGACATTTACGATTTCGGTTGTTCACCGGCGGTCTTCGTGACCGGCCGGGCACTAAACGGGTTTTGCATTGCTCGCCCCTTTCAAGAGCGATGCCCGGAATTGATGCTCCTGTGTGTCGGAATCGCCGACAACTGCGAGCCAGTTGCCTGTCTCATTTAGATTACTGAATGAATGTCATGACGGCGGCTAGGTAGAAGTTAGCGGTGTGGCGATCCCGACCTTGGCGCGCGGTTGCGCGTGGAGTGTCGGAGAAAGTAAAAATGAAAAGAATGCTGTTTAACGCGACTCACTCTGAGGAGTTGCGCGTTGCTATTGTCGACGGTCAGAAACTCATCGACCTCGATATCGAATCCTCCACTTACCAGCAGAAGAAAGGCAATATCTACAAGGCCAGGGTTACCCGCGTCGAGCCGTCGCTCGAGGCGGCGTTCGTGGACTACGGTTCCGAACGCCAGGGCTTTCTGCCGCTGAAAGAAATATCCCGCATCTACTTCAAGGATTATGACCAGAAGACCCCCATGGGCCAGGTCATGATCAAGGACGTGATCAAGGAAGGCCAGGAACTGATCGTCCAGGTCGAGAAGGAGGAGCGCGGCACCAAGGGCGCGGCCCTCACCACCTTCATCAGCCTGGCCGGACGCTATCTCGTGCTCATGCCGAACAACCCGCGCGGCGGCGGCATTTCACGCCGCATCGAGGGTGAAGAACGCGCCGAGATGCGCGAGGCCATGGCGCAGCTCAATATTCCCCAGGACTACTCGGTCATTATTCGCACCGCCGGCATCGGCCGCAACGCTGAAGAATTGCAGTGGGATCTGGATTACCTCACGCAGCTGTGGGAGGCGATCAGCAAGGCCGCCGGCGAGCGCCCGGCCCCGTTCCTCATCTACCAGGAATCGAATCTGGTCATCCGCGCGATCCGCGACTACCTGCGCTCGGATATCGGCGAGATCATGATCGACAATCCGGAAATCTTCGAGCGCGCCCAGCGTTTCATGCAGCAGGTCATGCCGCAGACGCTGAGCAAGCTCAAGCTCTACCAGGACGAGACCCCGCTGTTTTCGCGCTATCAGATCGAACACCAGATCGAAGCGGCCTTTGGGCGCGAGGTGCGTCTTGAATCCGGCGGCGCGCTGGTGTTCGACAAGACCGAGGCGCTGGTCACCATCGACGTGAACTCGGCGCGCGCCACCAAGGGCGCCGACATCGAAGAGACCGCGTTCAACACCAATCTGGAAGCGGCCGAAGAGGTTGCCCGGCAATTGCGACTGCGCGATCTGGGCGGTTTGATCGTCATCGACTTTATCGACATGACGCCGGCGCGCAACCAGCGCGAAGTCGAGAACCGTCTGACCGAGGCGCTCAAGGTCGATCGCGCGCGCGTGCAGGTGGGCCGTATCTCGCGTTTCGGCCTGCTGGAGATGTCGCGCCAGCGCCTGCGGCCGTCGCTCGGCGAGTCGAGCGCCATCGTCTGCCCGCGCTGCGAGGGCCGCGGACATATCCGCACCGTGCAGTCGCTGGCCCTGCATGTGCTGCGCTCCGTCCAGGAAGAAGCCATGAAGGAAAACACGGCGGCCCTGCATGTGCACCTGCCGGTGGATACGGCGACCTTCCTGCTCAACGAGAAGCGCTACGAGATCAACGCCATCGAGACGCGCCTCGGCACGCCGGTGCTGATCATTCCCGATCCATCCATGGAGACGCCGCACTACCACGTGCGGCGGCTGCGCAGCGAGGAATACGACGAGGAAATCGATATCCCGAGTTACGAGGTTGAACTGGTCGAGGAAGAAGAGGAAGAGACGCGTCATCACGGCAACCGCCCTGTACCCTTGCCCCAGGCGGAGAAAGCAGCTGTGCAGAGCATTGCACACACCGCCCCGCCACCGCCCACGCCGGCCAAGGCGGCGCCCGGTTTCTTCAGTCGCCTGCTGAAGCTTGTATTCGGCGCTGGCAAAACCGGGACCGAGAGTAAAGCGTCTGCGGCACCGGTGCGTGGTCCGCGTCCTCCCCACCAGCAGGCGCGCGGTCCGCGTCCGCCGCATCGTCCGGACAATCGCGAACATCGCGGCCCGCGTCCGCCGCATCGCGGCAACCAGCAGCCGCGCCCGCAACAGCCGGCGCGTGCCGAGGGTCGTCCCGAAGGCCGGCCGCAGACTCCGGCCCGTCCCGAGGTCCGCCCGCAGGTACAGAACGCCAATTCAGAGCGTCCTCAGGCGCCTGTCGCCAAGGAGCCAGCAGATCGCGCGGAGGGCGCGGCGAGCGGTCGCCGCAGGCGTCGTGGCCGGCGTGGGCGCGGTGTCAGCCGCAATCCGGAAGGCGGCGGTCAGCGTCCGGAAGGCCAGACGCACATCACGCAACTGCAGAATGGGACGCAACTGCCCGAAGTGGAGCGTGGCAATGAAGCCTTGCCGCCGGCGCCGTCCACGGAGCACCGCTTTGAGGAGCAGCCTCAGGTATATGTCGAGCGGTCAGTGGAACCGGTAAGTGTGGAGCACGAACAGCCTGTGGCGGTTTCCGTACAGGCTCAGCCTGAGGCGCCAGTGGTGGTGCCTGTGGTACCGGCAGCTGTCCCGGTGGAAACGCATCTGGTCGAGACAGAACCGAAGAGCCAGTAATCCGGAAGCAGTGCAGTAATGCAAAAAAACGCCGCAGGCACAGCCTGCGGCGTTTTTTTATCATCTGAGATGGAGGCATATTCCACTTTGGGCGCTGCCATGGCCATTCCGGGTTCGCTAAAATCCGTGGCGTTGGCGCAGGTGCGCGAGCAAGCCGTGCGACGCCTCCTCGATGATGTCGAGCACACGCTCGAAGCCGTGCTCGCCGCCGTAGTAGGGATCGGGCACTTCGCGCTCCGGGCGATCTGGTGCGTACTCCAGAAACAAGCCGAGTTTGTGCTCAAGTCCGGGCGGGCAAATGGTCTGCAGGTTGGAAAGATTCTCCCGATCCATGGCGAGGATATACTCGAACCGCTCGATGTCGGCGCGCGTCGCGCGCCGACCACGCAAGCCGCTGAGATCGATACCGCGCCGTAGTGCCGCGGCCTGGGACCGGGCATCCGGCGGCGCATCGACGTGGTAGGCGTGCGTGCCGGCGGAATCGATCTCGATGTGCTCAAGCAGGCCGGCGCGTTCCACCACGCTGCGGAACACGCCCTCCGCCGTCGGTGAGCGGCAGATGTTGCCGAGACAGACAAACAGGACTCGAATCATCTTCTAATACTCCGAAACAAAGCCAGCCACAGATGAACGCAGATGAATACAGATAAAACAGCACGCCAGGGTCATTGGTTTTAATCCGCGCTCATCTGTGTTCATCTGTGGCTAAAATAATATTCTCTCACGCGCTCCAGGTCCGCGGGCGTGTCCACGCCCGCGGCCGGTGCCTCCTCCGCCTCGACCACGGCGATTTTCTCGCCCTGCCAGAGCACGCGCAGCTGCTCAAGTGATTCGGTAGTTTCGAGCGGACAGGCCGGCCAGGCGGCGTAGCGCGCCACAAAGCCGGCGCGGTAGGCATACAAGCCGATATGACGGAAGGCCTTGATGGGCGCCGCGCTCGTCCCGCTCATGATATCGCGCGGCCAGGGAATCGGGGCGCGGCTGAAATACAGGGCGTGACCTTCGCGATCGGTAACGACTTTGACCGCATTGGGGTTGAGGAAATCTTCGCGTCGGCCGATGGCATGACAGGCTGTGGCCATGACGGCGGCGGGACGCGCGGCAAGCAAGGCAGCGACCTGGCGAATCAGTGTAGGCGGCATGAGCGGCTCGTCGCCTTGCAGATTGATGACGATCTCATCGTCATCGAGATCCAGCAGCGTAATGGCCTCGGCCAGCCGGTCGGTACCCGAGAGATGGTCGGCACGCGTCATCACGACCTGCGCGCCGATGGCCATCACGGCGTCGCGGATGCGTTCGTCATCGGTCGCCACCACCACGTGTTGCGCGCCGCTGGCGCGTGCGCACTCCACGACGCGCGCGATCATCGGCTGACCGGCGATGTCCAGCAGCGGTTTGCCGGGCAGTCGGGTCGATGCGTAACGCGCGGGGATGATGATGTGCATATTATTTCTTAGCCACAGATGAACACAGATAAATGCAGTAATTCGTCATAATTTTATCTGCGTTCATCTGTGGCCAAAAATATTACTTGGCCGTCTCTTCCTCGCCCAACCGGCGCGCCTCGTCTTCGAGCATCACCGGGATATCGTCGCGGATCGGATAGGCGAGCCGGTCCGCCTGGCACACGAGCTCCGCCTTGGCCTTGTCAAAACGAAGCTGTCCCTTGCAGACCGGGCAGACCAGGATTTCAAGCAGCTTCTTGTCCACGAATAATCTCCTTGAGGCGTTTCAGTATCTGTTCGCCCAGCGCCGCGTCCGGCCGGGCCTCGACGGCCAGCACCCAGCAGCGGGCATTGGCGAATGCTTGGCATTTTACCGCATCTTTCTCGGTCATGATGACCGGCCGTTCGTCACCGAATTCCAGCTCCCCGGGCAGAAAAGCATGATGATCGGGAAATGGATGCGGCATCACGTCCAACCCCATGTCGCGCAGGCTGGAAAAGAAGCGATCCGGATTACCGATGCCGGCGACCGCGTGCACCGGACCATCGCGAAAATGGTCCGCCGACGTACGCAGATCGGGCTTGGCCAGACTGGTGAAACCCGTCGGCACCAGTGTCATCCCCAGTTCTCCCGTTTCCGGCGCGCCATTGGCAACGCGCACGGAAACGGATCGCAGTCGCGACACCGGCTCGCGCAACGGTCCGGCCGGCAGACACAGGCGGTTGCCGAATCGGCGCATACCATCGATCACGGCAATTTCCAGGTCACGGCGCAGCCGGTAATGCTGCAGACCATCGTCACTGACAATCACGTTACAGCCCTGCTCCACGTGCTGTATTGCCGCCGCCACGCGATCCGGGTCGGCGAGCACCGCACAACCGCTATGACGCGCCAGCAGCACTGCTTCGTCGCCCACCTGCACGGCGGGTGTCTGCGGTGTTACGGCCACTGGCCACGTTTGACTCTTTCCGTGGTAGCCGCGGGTCACGATACCCGGGGTGTATCCGGCCTGGCGCAGAGAATTCGCCAGCCAGATCACAAGCGGTGTCTTGCCGGTACCACCGACCGTGATATTGCCTACCACGATCACCGGCACCGGCAAGCGTGTGCTGCGCAGGATGCCGAGACGATAAAGCCTGTGGCGTAACTGCACCAGGGCGCAAAAAATAAGACTCAACGGCATTAACAGCACGCTCACCGGTGTCAGGCGATACCAGTGGCGTTCCAGCGTGGCCATGCCGCCTGTTCAGGCCGCGTTGTCGCTGAACTGCAGGCGGTAAAGACGCGCGTAGGTGCCATTCCTTGCCAGCAGTTCGGCATGGGTGCCGGTCTCAACCACCCTGCCCTGCATCAGCACCAGAATCCGGTTGGCGTTCTCGATGGTGGACAGCCGGTGGGCGATCACGAGTGTCGTGCGATTGCGCATCAGTTCGCGCATCGCTTCCTGTACCAGGCGCTCCGACTCGGTGTCGAGCGCCGAGGTGGCCTCGTCCAGAATCAGGATCGGCGCGTTCTTGTAGATCGCGCGTGCGATGGCGATGCGCTGTCGCTGGCCGCCGGACAGGCGCACACCGCGCTCACCGACCATGGTGTCGAGTCCTTCCGGCTGTTGTTGTGCAAAATCCAGCACGTGCGCCGCGCGTGCCGCATCGACGATGCGTGCATCATCGACCGGTCCTTCCTTGCCGTAGGCGATGTTGTTGCGGATACTGTCATCGAACAACACTGTTTCCTGGCTCACCAGGGCAATGTGGCTGCGCAGGTTAGCGAGCTTGAGGGTGTTGATGTTCAGGCCGTCCAGCAGAATCTCGCCCGCGTCGGCCAGGTAGAAGCGCGGCAACAGGTTCGCCGCCGTGGTTTTGCCGCTGCCGGACGCGCCGACCAGCGCCAGGGTCTCGCCCGGTTCGATGCGAAACGACACATTCTCCAGCACCGGCGCGTTCGATGCCGGGTAGCGGAAACCCACTTGCCGGTATTCGATGCGCCCGGTGGCGCGCGCGATCTCCTGCGTGCCGGGGTCGGCCTCCGGGGTTTCGTCGATCAGACCGAACACGCTCTGCGCCGCCGCCATGCCGGTCTGGATGACCTCGTTGACCATGCTCAGGCGCTTGATGGCCGGCATCATGAGCGCCATGGCAGTAATGTAAGAAGTGAACTCGCCGGCAGTGAGACGGCCGGCGGACGACTGTTGCATGGCGAAATAGATCGCGACCGCGATGCCGATTGCCGCCAGCAGTTCGACCACCGGCACATTGATGGCGGCAGCAACCGCTTTGCGCATCGCCTGCTTCAGGTTGCGCCCATTCACCTGGTTGAAGGCGCGTGTCTCGGCCTCCTGGGCACAAAAGATTTTGACTACGCGCTGCCCCTCGATCGCCTCCTGCACCACGTGCGTGATCTCGCCCATGGACTGCTGGATCAGGCGGCTGGTCTTGCGGAAGCGCTGGCTGATGGCGCGTACCGACAGCGCAATGACCGGCGCCAGCATCATGAACAGCAATGTCAACTGCCAGTTGAGGTACAGCATCCAGCCGAGCAGAAAAATCAGCGACAGACTGTCCTTGATCATCGAGGTGAAGGCCTTGGTGGCCGCGTTCATCACCTGCTCGACGTCGTAGATGAGCTTGGAGATCAGAATGCCGGAGGAATGCGCATCGAAAAAGCGGCTCGGCAGGTGCACCAGGCGCGCAAACATCTGGCTGCGGATCAGGAAAATAACCTTTCTTCCGACCCAGTTGGTGGCGTAGCTCGCCATGAATCCAAACAGGCCGCGCGCCACGAAAATTCCAACGATCAGAAACGGCACATAGCGGATGCTGTTGGCGTCGTTTTTCACGAAGCCGCCGTCGATCAGCGGCTTCATGATCCAGGCGAAACCGGCCTCGGTCGCGGAAACCACGGCCATGCCCAGGATCGAGGCAAGGAACACCCATTTGTAGGGCCACACATAGGCCATCAGGCGCCGGTACAGCCTGAGTGTGGATTGCAGGACGGGGGTGTCGCTCATCTAAGGTAGGCAAGCCCGCACAAAAATAGCCATATTGAGGAAGAGATTTCCAGGTAATATTTTTAGCCGCAGATGAACACAGATCAGGGACAACAATGGCAATGTGCGGTTCAATCTGCGTTCATCTGCGGCTTAAGTCATATGTGCACATCATCATACCCGCACGCTACGCCTCCACTCGCTTGCCGGGCAAGCCCCTGCTCGACATCGCCGGCCAGTCAGGGAAAGCAAGCCTGCACAAAATTATCCATTTCAGGAAAGCTTGCCTGCACAAGAATAACCATATTATTACTGTTCAGGGCCCGGCGCCTGGGTGGCGAAGGTGAGATGTGTGTAGCCGAGGCGGCGCGATGCTTCCATGACACGAATCACTGCTTCGTGCGGGGTCTTGCGATCCGCCTGGACGACAATGACCGGATCTTTTTTTCCGCCGACGGCCTGCTGCATGGCCGTGCGCAGGGCTTCGTTGGAGGCATTGAGAAGCTGCTTGTCATTGATGAAATACTGGCCGCGTGCGTCGATGGCGATGCGCAGCGTGGCCGACTCGATTTTCGCGTCACTCGCCGCCTCCGGCAGCTGCAGACGCAGGCGCGCCTCGTTCGAGAAGCTGGTGGTGACCAGCAGGAAAATGAGCGTCATGAGCAATACGTCGATGAGCGGGATCAGGTTGATCTCCGGCTCTTCGCGAGTGCGGTTGCGAAAGTTCATGAATAGGCGTCAGGTTTTTTCGCGCTTGCCACGCAGGATCTCGATGAGCTTGAGCGCCTCCTGCTCCATCTCCACGGCCAGTTCATCGACACGTCCGCGCAGATAGCGATAGAACATCAGGCTCGGGATGGCCACCGCCAGCCCGGTTGCGGTGGCGACCAGCGCCTGGGAGATACCGGAAGCGACAATCGTCGGATCGCCCAATCCATGCGAGCCAATGCCGCCAAACATCTGGATCATGCCGAGCACCGTGCCGAGCAGTCCGAGGAACGGCGCAATCGCCGCAATGGTGCCAAGCATATTGAGATAGCGTTCCAGCTCCGGCACCACATGCCGGCCGGCATCCTCGATGGCCTCTTTGAGGACGTCATGGGTGTGCAGGCGGTTCACCAGTCCGGCGGCCAGCACCTTGCCGAGCGGTGAACTGTCGCGCAGCAGCGCGAGACGCGATTCGTCGACTTCCTTGCGCTCCAGCCACTGCTGGACCTGGGCGAGCAGCGCCGGTGGTATGACGGTTTTCTTTTGCAGGGTCCAGAGGCGTTCACCAATGATTGCGAGCGCCGCAATCGAGGACAGAATCAGCGGCCACATGACCCAGCCGCCGGCTTTGATAAGTTCAAACACGTTTGTGCACCTTCTTGAAAGGGTTGCCCGGAATCCGCGCGTAATCTATCAGACGGGCGGCGGCGCGGAAAGCCGCTATTGCCCGTGCCAATAGCGGCGCTGCGTGTCGCGGTAGCGATCAATCCACAGACCTGCGGCACCCAGTCGCAGGCTGATGGCGCCGGCCGTGGCCGAGTCCTCCAGCGCGATGCCGCGCTCCAGGTAGCGCGCCACGATTGCCGGGTGCGGGTGGTGATAGCGGTTGCGGTAGCCGACCGGCAACAGCGCGACACGCGGCCGCACCGTGTCGAGGAAGGTCTCGGTCGAGGAGGATTTGCTGCCGTGGTGCGGCACCACCAGCACCTCGGCCGCCAGCTGCCCTTCCCGCTCCAGCAGGATGGCCCGCTCGGCCTTGGCGGCGATATCGCCTGGCAACAGCGCACGCCCGTAGAGGCTCACGATCCGCAGCACGCAGCTCAGATTATTGCCGGCGAGCGGGCTGTCCCGGTCGGGATGCAGAATTTCGAAACGTACGCCGTCCCATTCCCACCCCTGACCGCTCCGGCAGGTCTCGGCATTCGCCAGACGTTCAGGCACGCTCGACAGCACCCGTTTCACCGGCACGGCCGCCAGCAGCGAGGAACTGCCGCCGATGTGGTCATTGTCGCCATGACTGACAATGAGCGTGTCCACGCGCGCCACGCCCGCGTACCGCAGATAAGGAACCACCACGGCGCGGCCGGCGTCGAAACGCGCACTCAGGCGCGCGCCGGTGTCGTACACGAGCGTGTGTCCAGCGGTTTGCACGACCGCCGACAGCCCCTGTCCGACATCCAGCAGCGTAACCCAGGCCTCCCCCGGCGCCGGCGATGACGGGCGCACCAGGAACATCGGCAGCAGCCACACCAGCCCTAGCCAGCGCGCGGGGACGCCGCGCGGCGCCAGCAGCAACGCCGCGCCCACCACGGCCGCCGCCAAGGTCCAGAATGCCGGGGTGTGCTGGCTCCAGAGTGTACCGGGCAGGCGCGCAAGCGCCTCGAGCGGGATCCACAACAATTCCAACGCCGCGGCGGCCAGGAAAAACGGCCACTGTGCAATGCTGTCCGGCAGTGCCAGCGTGGCGACCACGCCCAGGAGTGTTGCTGGGATGACCAGGGTCTCGATCACCGGTATGGCGATCAGGTTCGCCACCGGCCCGGAGATGCTGGCCTGCTGAAACAACAGCAGCAGGATCGGGAGCAGACCCACGGCCACGGCCCATTGCACACGGCCCCAGGCAACCACGCGTTCACGCCAGCCGCTTCCGATGCCGCCGCTCACGACATACAGAATCACAGTCACGGCAGCAAACGAAAGCCAGAAGCCAGGCGACATCACAGCCAGCGGATCGACCAGCAGCACGGCCAGCAGCGCCGTTGCCAGCAGTACCGATCGCGAGGTGCGCCGGCGCAGGAACACACCGCCCAGCGCCACGGCCAGCATCACCAGCGCTCGCTGCGTGGGAATCGCAAAGCCGGCGAGCGCCGCATAGCCCAGTGCCGCCAGCAAAGCGGCCCCTGCGGCCATCAGCGGTGCCGGCACCCACAGCACTGTCACGCCCGGCAGCGACCACAGCCAGCGCGCCAGAAAAAACACCAACCCCGCCACCAGACCGATATTCATGCCGGAGATCGCGATCAAATGGCCGGTCCCGGTGCGGGTCAGCACCTGCCACTGGTCGTCCGGAATGGCGTCGTCATCGCCGTTGGCGAACGCGGTGATCATCGGCGCGAATTGATTGCCGGGCAGCAATTCCTGAATGCGCTCCGACAGCAATTGGCGAAAGCGATTCAGCCGATAGCCCGGCAATACGCCCTCGGCAATCGTTCCGAGCGGTGCAATCAACAGGCGCGGCTCGTGCTCGCGGACATAGCCGGTGGCGCGCACACGCTGCTGAAACAAATGTGCCTCAAAGTCGAAGCCGCCCGGGTTCTGAAAACCGTGCGGGCGCTTGAGGCGAACCGTGAACGCCCAGGCATCGCCCACACGCAACGCCGGGGCGGCACCATAGATGCTGAGTTGCACCTTATGCGGTACACCGACTGGTCGATCGCCCCGCCAGGCGCGTTCGATGTCGAAGGCAAAACGCAGGCCACGCTCGGTCGCCACCGGCAGATCGGCGATGAGGCCTTCGACGCGCAGGTCGACACCCTCGAGTCCGGTCGGCAGTCTGTCGGCGAGCAGGCTGCCGGCGCGCAACGTGACCCACAGGATACCGGCGAGCAGGAACACCATGGGCAAACCGAACCGCGGCCAGCGCCAAGCCGCCAGCGCAAGCGGCAGAAGCAGCCATGCCCAGGCGAGCGACGGCAGTGTGGCCAGTTGCTGCACCAGCAGGATACCGGCAAGAAATGCGAGCACGGAAAGACGGATGACGTGCCTCCCTGGCGGTGAAATGCCCGGGCACGACGCTGTCATGAAGATTCAGCGTACACCACAGGCGACTTCGCGTTGACGCCGTCCGGTACGGCCAGCGCTCATGCGTCCTTGAGCAAACCGTCCTCGAGCTTGAGGATGCGATCCATGCGTGCCGCCAGGCCCGTGTCGTGGGTGACCACCACCAGACAGGTGCCGAGTTCGCGATTGAGCTCCAGCATGAGTTCGTAAACGGCCTCGGCATTGAGGCGGTCGAGATTGCCGGTCGGCTCATCGGCCAGCACGCACAGCGGGTTCGTGACCATGGCGCGCGCCACCGCCACGCGCTGGCGCTCACCACCGGACAGCTCGCCGGGCTTGTGTTCGAGCCGATGCTCAAGCCCGACGCGCACCAGCATGGCGCGCGCGCGTTCGAGCGCCGCCGCATGCGTCTCGCGCCGGATCAGCAGCGGCATGGCGACGTTCTCGACGGCGGTGAATTCCGGCAACAGGTGATGAAACTGATAAATAAAACCGAGCACACGATTGCGCAGCAGGCCACGCGCTGATTCGCTGAGTTTGGAAAAATCCTGGCCATCCAATTCGACGCGCCCGCGGGTGGGTGTGTCCAGGCCGCCAAGTAAATGCAACAGCGTGCTCTTGCCGGAACCGGACGGGCCGATGATGGCGACGCGTTCGCCGCGATTGAGACGCAGGTACACGCCCTTCAGTACCTCGACGTTGAGCTCGGCGTCGCGAAACACCTTCGCCAGACCGGTGACGCGCACCACGGAATGATCAGCGTTCGTGTTCATTCGTAGCGCAACGCCTCGGCCGGCTGGGTCTGGGCGGCGCGCCAGGCAGGATACAGGGTCGCGAGAAAACTCATTAGCAGCGACGCGAAGGTGATGGCCGTCACATCCATCCATTCAATGCGCGACGGCAGGTCGCTGATGTAGTAAACGTCGGCGGCGAGAAAACGGATGCTGAACAGGCCCTCGAGGAAATGCACGATGGCTTCAACATTGTGCGCGAGCAGCACGCCGCCGATTGTACCGAGCAGCGTTCCGACCACGCCGATAATGCTGCCCTGCACCATGAAGATACCCATGATACTCAGCGGACTGGCGCCAATCGTGCGCAGGATGGCGATCTCGGCGCGCTTGTCGGTTACCACCATGATCAGCGTCGAGACGATGTTGAAGGCCGCGACCGCGACAATCAGCAGCATAATCACCGACATCACGGTCTTCTCCATCTTGAGTGCGCGGAAAAAATTGCTGTGCTCGCGTGTCCAGTCGCGCACCCGGTAGTCGTCGCCGAGTTGTTCACTGAGCTCGAGCGCGCGCAGCGGCGCACGATAGATATCGTCAATCTTGAGGCGCAAGCCGCTCACCTTGCCCGTCATCCGGTAAAGCGTCGCGGCATCGTCGAGATGCAGCAGCATCAGCCCACTGTCAAATTCATACATGCCAATTTCAAAAATACCGACCACCGTGAAGCGCCGCAGGCGTGGCAACAGTCCGGCGGGCGTGAGCTGGCCCTCGGGGGTCACGATGGTTACCGGCAGTCCGACATGGGCGCCGAGCTTGGATGCAAGTTCGCGCCCGAGCACCACGCCGAACTCTCCGGATTTGAGGTCCGCGAGGTTGCCTTCTACCATCTTGTCGCCAATGTCGGCGACCTTCGGTTCTTCGTCCGGCAGGATGCCGCGCACGATCACGCCGCTCGCGGCGCGGCCGCGCGTGACCATCCCCTGTCCTTGCACGAACGGCGCACTCGCCACATAGCCGGGCACAGCGCTGGCCGTTTTTGCAACACCTCCCCAATTTGCAAGCTGGCCACGCTCGCCGGTGATGGTGATGTGTGACACCACGCCAAGGATGCGCGCGCGCAGCTCCTCGCCGAAACCGTTCATGACCGATAGCACGGTGATGAGCACGGTGACCCCCAGCGCGATGCCGATCATCGAACTGAGAGAGATAAAGGAGATGAAATGATTACGGCGTTTGGCGCGTGTGTAACGCAAACCGACCAGCAGTTCGAAGGGACGCGGCATGCGGGAGATCAGGGCGAGTACATGATTAGTGGAGCCATTATAACCACAGTCGCTCCTTGACGAGAACCATTAATCCAAAAACGGCTTTAGCCGCAGATGAACGCAGATGAATCATGCCATTGATGCACCGAGGTCATTCACCTTTTTGGTGGACTGGCGAATACCGGCAGTGCAGTGAATATCCACGTTTATCTGCGTTCATCTGCGGCTGACTGCTTTTTCCAGGTTATTGTCCCGCTCTCTCGTTTATCACGGCCGCGTGTAAATGCAGGATCATGTGCCCCCGACAGAATGCAACCGGATACCCGGAAATCAACGCGGCGTCTTGCGGCCCAGACGCGTGAGCGCTGCGCGCAATTCCGGATCGGCAATATCCCCGGCCACGGATTCCAGCAGCTTGCGCGTACCCGGGGAGATGGCCTGTGCACGCTGCATGATTTGCTTGCGTCGACCGAGGTCGTGTGGTGCGGCGCGCACCTCAAGACCAATCAGCTCCTTGAAAAGCGGTTGGGCGCGCAGTGCCCGTATCAGGGTTTCGTGTGAATGCCGAACCTTGCTGACCCATACCGGGGAAGAGGCACGCAGCACCAGCTTGCCGTCGGTGTAGCGGATTGGATGCACGTGCGCGGACAGGTCCGGCCCGGCCGCGTCACTCCAGGCGGCGGCGATTTCCGGCAGCCGGGCAATGTCCGGCGGCATGCCAAGCTCACGCAAGGTCAGCGGCGTGATCAGGCTGCCGATTCGTTTCGCGCCAAAGAAGCTCATGGCCGGCAGTTTACCCTGTGCGCGGGTATTTTTCCGCATCGCTAACGATATACTATCGGCTTGTAGGTCGCCCTTCAGGGCGACGTGTCGGCCTGAAGGGCGACCTACAGCAAGTTCCAGGAAGAACCAAGCATTACACTCGCCGCATGCACTCGACCGCCCACATCGCCACCAACCTGGAGCACCTGCGCGCCAGCATTGCCGACGCCGCGCACCGCGCCGGGCGGCACCCCGAGGACGTGAAATTGATCGCAGTATCGAAGACTCAGTCAGCGGAAGCCGTGGCGGCCGCGATCGGCGCCGGGCAGCGCGTGTTTGGCGAAAGCACGGTGCAGGACGCATTGACCAAGATTCCGCGTTTCGCCGGGCAGGCGCTGGAGTGGCATTTCATCGGCCATCTGCAGTCGAACAAGGCCCGGTTCATACCCGGCAACTTCGCCTGGGTGCATTCACTCGGCAGCTTAAAACTCGCCCAGCGGCTCGCGCGCCTGACTCAGGAACATAACACGACGATCAATACACTCATCGAAGTGAACATCACCCGCGACCCGGCGAAGCATGGGCTTGCGCCGGAAGACGTTGTGCCACGGCTGGATGAGCTGTTGAAAGCGGACCTTACCGGCATCCCGTTGCGTGGCCTCATGGCCATCGGCCCGCACCCTGCGACCGAATTCGAGCGGCGTGCCAGTTTCGCTGCGCTGCGTAAATTGCGCGATGACTGCGCCCAGCGCTTCGCCCTGCCCGGTTTCACCGAGCTTTCCATGGGCATGAGCGGCGACTTCGTCGAGGCGATCCTGGAAGGATCGACGATGGTCAGGGTGGGAACAGCGCTATTCGGGGAAAGAAATTATTTGTAAGCGGCACGGCGCCATCACGCCGGCGACTCGCTGGTCGTCGCCCTGGCCGTCAGATACGCACCCACCAGTATCAGCGCGCCACCGGACCATTCCCGCAGGCTCACGACCTCATCCGTCAGCAACTGCTGCGACACGGCGCCGGCCACCAGTTCGATCAGCGCCAAAATCGCCGAGCGGTGCACCGGCAGATGTGTCACCCCGTACTGAACCAGCACCGTCATGATCAGGATGCCGCACAGGCCCAGCGCCAGCGCGCCGGCAAATATTCCGTGCGCGAGGCGCGGCGTATCAAGCTGCAAAAGCGGGATCATGATCAGCGCCAGCAGCACGACCCCGGCCCAGACACTGGCCGATTTCATCTGGACGGAGATGTCATCCATTTTCCGCACCAGTACATTCGACACGGCAAACGCGAATCCGGCGGATAACGCAAACCAGTCGGCGCTGTCGCGCGGCCACGGCACGCCTATACCCGGATCCCAGAGCATGATGAGCGCCCCGCCCATGGCGAACAGCAAACTGATTAGCGCAATGCGCGACAATCTCTCGCCCAGCACGATGCGCCCCAAGATCACCGTCCACAGTGGCGACAAATAAAAGAGCAGCAACACGCGCAGGATGTTGCCCTGCAGTACTGCCTCGACAAAGGCAATATTGGTCCAGCCGGCCGCGAGCATGAGCAGCAGCAGCAACCACGGGCGACGCGCGAATTCGGGCAATGCGCGCCAGGTGAACGGCAGGCTGGCCACAAATGCCGTGGCGTACAGCGTGAGCGTGAGCCACACACCGGCGAAACCGCCAGCTTCGAGCAGACGCAGCGGGTACCAGATCACGCCCCACAGGCTGGCGCCGAGAAGAATGCTCGCTACCGGCAGCAGGCGTTTCGTTGAATGGCTGATATTGTGCAGGTTGGGTTACCTCGGAACATTGGCTGGCATGGGTGCGTTTCCGTATAATCCTAAGGGAAGCAGGCCTGCACAAAGTCCATTGCGCCAATTACGGCGCCTGGAAAAAGCAGTTAGCCGCAGTGAACGCAGATAAACATGGATAT